>NZ_JAKNJD010000004.1:0-357454 GCF_022132345.1 Butyricimonas sp. DFI.6.44
ACTCCTCCGGCACTTCGTGCCACCTCCTCTATAAACAGAGGAGGAGCTGGAATACTATCTTGCTTCGGAAGATATTTCTCTATTTTCAATTGTTTTTACCTGATTTCGGGTAGTTCTATGCCTTTTATTTTTCGATATAGGTTTAAGGCATAGGAGTCTGTCATACCGGAAACGTAATCCGTTACGGTTTGTATTTTCGTGTATATGGAGTCGTCTTTATGTACTTTGTATTGTTCTGGCATAACGGAAAGGATATTGCGGGCATAATAAGTTTCCGGTTTTAGAACGGCATCAATGTATTCTTTTAGTATGGTCGCGAGTATTTTGAAACCGGCAATCTGTATTTGGGTGACGATGTTCGTGTGATAAATCCGAGAATATGCCACTTCCGTACAAGCTTCGTAAGCTATTTTGTTAGTACCACTAAGATGGCTTATTAAGCTGCCCTTGAATGTACCGTTCATGATTGCCTCGTAGTTCTGGCAAAAGATGTCGGCACAGGCGTTGATTAATTTATTGATGATCCCGGCTCGTAAGAAGGCGATATATTCATTCTTGTCCGTTACAATTTTGAAGGTACGCGCAATGGTTTTCAAGTCTTCTTTGTCTGCTTCTTTATCGTAGAAATTGAGTAGAATTTTTGTTGTCTCTTCATACGATAGGATTTTCAGTTTGTGGGAATCTTCGATATCCATGATTTGATAACAAATATCATCCGCGGCTTCCACGAGATAGACTAATGGATGGCGGACGTATTGCAGCGGTTTTTCGCTTAATTGGATAATTCCGAGTTCTTCGGCTACTTCTTTGTAAATTTCCTTTTCACTTTGGAAGAAACCGTATTTATGTCCCTTGAGGGAGGCTTTGGATTCAAAAGGATATTTAACGATGGAAGCGAGGGTGGTGAAAGTCATGGTATATCCCCCCGGGCGTCTTCCGTTGAAACTGTGAGTCAATAGACGGAATGCGTTTGCATTTCCTTCAAAGTGACTGATGTCAGCCCATTCTTCGTCAGTCAATAGTTTTTTGAGGTATTGTCCTTCGCCTTCGATGAAAAAATAAGATATGGCTTCTTCGCCCGAATGTCCGAAAGGCGGATTTCCTAAATCGTGGGCGAGACATGCCGTACTCACGATTGTTCCGATTTCTTCCAGTATTTCCGGGTGTTCCAGAATTTCTTTGGTTTTGACAAATTGAGCTATCTTATTACCTAGTGAACGTCCCACGCTGGCAACTTCAAGACTATGAGTCAAACGGTTGTGCACGAATATATTTCCCGGGAGGGGAAATACTTGTGTCTTGTTTTGTAAACGGCGAAAGGGGGATGAGAATATCAAACGATCGTAATCTCTTTGAAATTGTGAACGATCGTGTGAATGAAACATCGTGATCGTGTTTCCCGGTTGATAGCGTCTTGACGATAATAATTTATTCCAATCCATCATAGAGGTTGCCAGTTTATTTGTGTCACACAAATGTAGTAATAAAAAAAAGAGGAAGCAACCGGCTTCCTCTTTATTGTTCTTATTTTGAAATGAAGTGGTAGTGACTACCAAATCTTTCGAATGCTGCTTTGTCAAGCGACTCTCTGTGATCCGGGTGAGCGATGTTTATAAGTGCTTTCGCTCTGTCTTGGAGTGTTTTTCCGTAAAGGTCCGCAATACCGAATTCCGTTACGATGTAGTGTACGTCGAAACGAGTGGTAACGACTCCGGCTCCATTCAACAGTGTCGGGCAGATTTTGCTAACACCTTTGTTGGTTACGGCGGGAAGGGCAATGATAGGTTTACCACCTTCGCTGGCTGCCGCACCGCGGATGAAATCCAACTGGCCGCCGCTACCGCTGTAGAATTTGGTTCCGAGTGAATCGGCATTTACTTGTCCGGTGATGTCAACGGAAAGTGCAGAGTTAATAGCCGTCATTTTCGGTTGTTGAGCAATGATGAACGGATCATTCGTGTAGCCTACGTCCATCATGGCAACTCCCGGGTTGTCATCAATAAAGTCGTACACTCGTTTTGATCCCATGAGGAAGGTTGAAACGATTTTACCTTTATCGAATTTCTTGTTCATGTTGTTTACAACGCCTTTTTCGTATAACGGTAATACTCCGTCTGCGAACATCTCCGTGTGGATACCCAAGTTTTTGTGGTTTCCCAATTGTGAAAGTACTGCGTTCGGAATGGCACCGATACCCATTTGCAGGGTAGCCCCGTCCTCGATTAGGGTAGCCACGTTTTTACCGATAGCGATATCTTGCTCGGTTAAAACTGACGGGTGAGCCTCGATTAGCGGAGTGTTGTCTTCGCAGAAGATGTCAATGTCAGATAATCTGATGATGGCATCTCCCCATGCTCTGGGAACATTCGGGTTGATGACGCCAATAACCGTTTTCGCATTCTGTACGGCGGCTAACGTGGCGTCCACGGAGGTACCCATGGATACAAAGCCGTGTTTGTCGGGAGGACAAACTTGAATCATAACAACATCCACCGGGTGAATGCCGCTTCTGATTAATTTTTGAGTTTCGCTCAAGTGAACAGGTACATAATCAGCGTATCCTTCTTGGGTGGGTTTACGCACGTTACCGCCCACGAAATAAGACTCCAAACAGAATACACCCTCGAATTCTCCCTCCGCGTAAGGGGCGCTACCCTCGGTGTGCAGGTGTTGTATTCTCACGTTTTTTAATTCGCCGGCACGACCTCTTTTGCAAAGTGCTTGAATTAGACCTTGGGGGGCACAAGCCACGCTGTGAATGTGAATCCGATCGTTGGATTTTACTACTTTTACAGCCTCGTCAAATGACACTGTTTTTATTCCCTGATACATAGTAATTTATTTTATTCTATTCTTATGATTTAATAATAGCTTTCTTGTCTAAAAAACGCCGCAAGTTAGCAACACTCTTTTAATTAAACAATTTTTTCCGTAATTATTAGCTGCCAAATTCGAGCGTTGTGGAATCGTCACATTAGCCACCCCAGAATGGCTTTTCCGGTGAAAAGGTAGATGTTCAGTCCGATAATATCATTTGTCAGTGTGATAAACGGTCCGGTTGCCAGCGCGGGGTCGATTTTCATTTTGTTGAGCAATAGAGGAAACGCGGTTCCGAATATGGATGCGAACATGATCACGATGAATAAGGATATGGTTACCGTGATTGGCATCGCGTAGGAGTTCAAGTTGAAAAAGAGGGATAATATGAAGATGATCGAGGAGCAGATACAGGCGTTGATAGTGGCACACGATATTTCTTTCGTGATACTTTGAAAGATATTTTTCGTGTTGAATGAATTGGAGGCAAGTCCCTTTACCACGATAGCCGAGGATTGTATACCCACGTTTCCGCCCATGGCGGTAATGACGGGAATAAACATTGCCGTGGCAGGAAATAGGGCGATATCCGCCTCGTAGAAAGAGATCATGTATGCCGCTAACATTCCCCCGAATAGCCCGATAATTAACCACGGAAGACGGGCTTTGGTTTGATCCCAAACCGTGTCGGAAGATTCCACGTCCTGACTGATACCGGACATCATCTGGTAATCTTTTTCGGCTTCCTCGCGGATGACGTCTACCACGTCGTCAATCGTGATACGTCCTACTAATCGTCCGATGGAGTCGACAACGGGAATGGCGACCAAGTCGTATTTCTGCATGATGCGTCCCACTGATTCGGCGGATTCGTCTGTCGTCACGTAAGTGACGTCCGGGTTATAGATATTTTTTATTTTCGTGGAGGTGGGGGTCAGGATCATTTTCTTTAAAGATAATCTTCCCTTGAGGATGTTGTCATCATCCACCACGTATATGTAGAATATTTCGTCCAGATTTTCGGCTTGCCGACTGAGTTCGCGCAGGCAGGTAAGGACGGTCCAGTTTTCGTTGACTTTGACAAGCTCTTTTCCCATAAGTCCGCCGGCAGAGTCCTCGTCATAATGCAACAAGTCCACGATGTCGCCGGCTTGTTCAAGGTCTTCCATGTGGGAAAGTACTTCTTGTTGCTGCTCGTTGGGCATACTACCGACAAGGTCGGCTGCATCATCCGAGTCCATGTTGTCAACGAAACGTTTCGCGATTACCTCGGGAGGGAACGAATCAATGAAGCGTTGCCGTTCGTCTTCCTCGATCTCGGCGAGTACGTCTCCGGCTTTCTCTTCATCTAACAGTAGAAACAGGTATTGGGCTTCTTCGGTGTCCAGTTCCTCTATAATTTCTGCAATATCTGCCGGGTGTAACGGTTCTACCAGTTTGGCGACGTCTTCCTTGTTATTGGCTTGAATGAGTTTCTCCAAATGGGAAACAAATTCTTCAGAGAGTTCAAACTGTTGCATATTCTACTGTATTTAGAAGTTTAAAAGCCTATTTTTCAGAGGCTTTTAAATTATTAAACGTTTCAATTTCTTTGCATAGAACAATAAAGTCATCCACGCTAAGCTGTTCCGGACGCAAAGATAATCTTTCTGACGTGAAATCGGGTGAAATTATCGGTTTTAACGAGTTGCGTAAGGTTTTGCGGCGTTGGTTAAACCCGGTTTTCACGACATTGAAAAATAGCCTCTCGTCACAATCCAGTTTTTCCCTTTTATTGCGAATCAGTCGAATAACGGCCGATTTTACTTTTGGAGGCGGGTCGAACACTTGTTCCCCCACGGTGAACAGGTATTCAATGTCGTAGAATGTTTGCAGGAATACGCTGAGTATGCCGTATGTTTTATTGCCGTGGGGGGCACTGATACGTTCCGCCACTTCTTTTTGGATCATGCATACCACTTGGGGGATAAGTTCCCGGTTCTCGAGAATTTTGAAAAAGATTTGAGAAGATATGTTATAAGGCAAATTCCCGATCACGGAAAACGGTTCTTGGTAGAAAGTCCGAATATCCGATTTCAGAAAGTCGCCGTATATGATTTGCTGTTTGTGTTCGGGCAATTCCTCGTGTAGATAGTCGATGGATTCTCGGTCGATGTCGATTGCCAACACGGTGAAGTCGGCATCGGCGAACAGGTGGCGAGTGAGTACCCCCATACCCGGACCTATTTCTAGTACCCCTTTGGTTACGGGTAATAAACTTTCCGTGATTTTACGGGCTATATTCTGGTCTTTCAGAAAATGTTGTCCCAGATGTTTTTTTGCACGAACAATACTCATAGAATGAAATCAGGGTGTTATGGGTTAAACTTCCAATTATTTATTTACTTTTGCATCCAGCTTACAAAATAAAGGTTTTATTTTGAGTTGTGAAAATTATTGGAATGTCAATCTTGACTAAATTTTTTGAATGAAGCCGTTTTATAAACAGATTATAAAATTTTTTGCATTCTTGTGCGTGACGGTCGTTTTATTTTGGCTCGTGTACCGGGATCAGGATCCTGCCGAGTTGATGAAGGCGTTGCGAGAAGATGTGAATTACACGTGGATTTGGGTTGCTATCGGGTTGGGAATGCTTAGTCATATAAGTCGTTCTTTGCGTTGGCAGATGCTTACAAAATCAATGGGGTATAAAATATCGTTCATGAATAGTTTCATGGGGGTGATGATCGGTTACTTTGCCAATTTGGCGATACCGCGCATGGGAGAGCTTACCCGGTGCGGGGTGGTGAGTAAATACGAGAATGTGCCTTTTTCAAAATTGCTGGGAACGGTGGTGACCGAGCGGGTTTTCGATATGATCATGTTGTTGTTGCTCACGTTGATTGTCGTGGTGACCCAGTTTAAACAGGTCGGGATATTCCTCGATAATAATGAGGATATTAAAGAAAAGTTATACGGGATGTTTTCTTCTCCCGTGACATGGGGAATATTGGTGCTGTTGGTGCTGGGGTTGATCGGGTTTATCTGGTTTTTGAGAAAAGGCTCTTTCTTTACCCGGTTGCATCATTTTATGACGGGATTGAAAGAAGGTTTGCTGACCGTGAAAGATGTCGATCATAAATGGTTGTTTATAGGATATACGATTTTCATTTGGTTGATGTATTACTTGATGTTGTATGTTTGTTTCTTCTGTTTCAAATTTACATCCGGGTTAGGTCCCTTGGTGGGATTGACTGTTTTCGTGCTTTCGAGTTACGGGATGGTTGCCCCGGTGCAGGGAGGCGTGGGAGCATGGCATTTCATGGTGATTGCCGCCTTGATGATTTATTTGCCGCACACGGAGGGAATCGAGAGTATGACGAAGACTTTCGCTTTGCTGACGCACGGCACGATGACGCTTTTATACATCGTAGTCGGGGTGATTTGTTTGCTGGTATTACCGATATATAATAGAAATAATAGGAATGATTGAGAAGTATTTTACCGGACTGAACGAGATACAGATAAAACAGTTTAACCGGTTGGAAGGACTCTACCGGGAGTGGAACGAGAAAATCAACGTGGTTTCGAGGAAGGATATTGATGCGCTGGAGATTCATCACGTGTTGCACTCTTTGGCTATCGCGAAAGTGATTTCATTCAAGCCCGGAACGCGGGTGCTGGATGTCGGTACCGGAGGAGGCTTCCCGGGCATTCCTTTGGCTATTTTATTTCCGGAGGTTCATTTCCATTTGGTGGATTCTATCGGGAAAAAGATAAAAGTGGTCAACGAGGTTGCCGTTGCATTAGGATTAAAGAATGTGACGGCAGAGCAGGTGCGGGTGGAGAGTATGAGCGAGAAGTTTGATTTTATTGTCAGTCGTGCGGTGACAGCTTTCCCGGCGTTCGTGGCGTTGACGAGAAAACGTCTTTTGAAGGAGAGTTTCAATGATCTCCCTAACGGGATTATTTATTTGAAAGGGGGAGATTTCGAGGAAGAAATACAGGATTTTAGGGAGCGGATTACCGTGTATAATATCCCGGATTTTTTTGAAGAAGAATTTTTTGAGACCAAGAAGGTTATTTATATGAAATATATTAAATAATTTTTTTTACTAACAATTTGTGAGTAAGAAGAATTCTTTATAAATTTGTCGCAGTTTACATTTCCACTTGGTTCATGCCGAGTGATTTTTACTTACTGAAAAAGAAATAATCCAAATATAACGATACTCTATGTATGATATTTTAGAACTGAATGAAAAGTTACTTTCAGAATTGCGTCAAATAGCAAAGGAACTGAATGTTAAAAGGATTGAATCCTATAAAAAGAAAGAATTAATATACAAAATTCTGGACCAGCAGGCTATGGTGGCTACAGAGGAAACGGCTCCGGTGGAAGCGAAAGAGAAAAAACCTCGTGTGCGTGTCATAAGAGGTGGTGCCGAAAAAGTGGGAGATTCTAAAGGCGGGCTACCTAAATTCAACAAGAATAAGGATAACAAGAAGGTAGAAGACAAGCAGGAGCAACCTCCAAAAGAAGAGGAAAAGAAGCAACCCGAAAAGCAGGAACGCGTGAAGGTGAAGGAAGAGGCTCAGCCGATTAATGTCGTACATAGTGATATTCTGGATCAGGATTTGGTCTTGAGTCGCACGGAGAGTGGGATTGTGGTTGAGAAGAAAGCCGAGGTACAGCCGGAAAAAGCAGCCGAGGTGAAAAGTGAGGAAGTTGTCGAAGCGAAACGTGAGCCGGTTGTTCAAAAACAAGAGCGGAAGTTCTTCGAGAAACGGATAAATAAGAAACAAGATAATAAGGAAGCTGCTGTACAAGGAGAAGAGAAAAAAGAAGAAAGTACAGGAGAGAAACCGAAAGAAGAGCAAGGGGAAAGAGTACGTCCTAAATTTATTAAACGCAAACGCGTTGAACGTGACGAGGATGCCATTCGTCAAGATGAAGACGAGGCGAACTTTGAGGAGTCGGAGGGGAAAGAATTTATGCCTGCCAGAGATGAATACGGCAATGAAGGCTATGACAATGCTTCCCCGGAAAATGAAGACAGAAGAGAAAGTGCAAGTAATAAAATGCGTTTTGACAAGCGCGATAAATATTACGAGTTCGAGGGGATTATCTTAAATTCCGGGGTGTTGGAAATCATGCCCGACGGGTACGGGTTCTTGAGATCGTCTGATTATAATTACTTGAATTCACCGGATGATATTTACGTGTCTCAGAGTCAGATCAAGTTGTTCGGTTTGGCAACGGGTGACACGGTCGAGGGTACGGTACGTCCCCCGAAAGAAGGAGAGAAGTATTTCCCTTTGATTAAAGTTTCCAAGATTAACGGCAGGACTCCGGATGCTGTTCGTGACCGGATTCCTTTCGATCACTTGACACCGCTTTTCCCGAACGAGAAGTTCAACTTGACCGGAAGCGGACGTGCAACTATCTCTACCCGCGTGGTGGATATGTTTGCCCCGATCGGTAAAGGTCAGCGCGGATTGATCGTGGCTCAGCCCAAGACGGGTAAGACGATGTTGTTGAAAGAAATTGCCAACGCTATTTCAGCTAATCACCCGGAAGTGTATCTGATTATCCTTTTGATTGACGAACGCCCGGAGGAGGTTACCGATATGGCTCGCAGCGTGAAGGCAGAGGTGATTGCTTCTACTTTCGACGAGCCGGCGGAACGTCACGTGAAAGTGGCTAATATCGTGTTGGAGAAAGCGAAGAGAATGGTAGAGTGCGGACATGACGTGGTAATCCTTTTGGATTCTATCACTCGTCTGGCGCGTGCTTATAATACAGTATCTCCCGCATCCGGTAAGGTTCTTTCCGGTGGTGTGGATGCCAACGCCCTGCACAAGCCGAAACGTTTCTTCGGTGCTGCGCGTAATATCGAAAACGGTGGTTCTTTGACGATTCTGGCAACGGCTTTGACGGATACCGGTTCGAAGATGGACGACGTGATTTTCGAGGAATTCAAGGGAACGGGAAACATGGAGTTGCAGTTGGATCGCAAGTTATCCAACCGTCGTATATACCCGGCTGTAGACCTCACGGCTTCCAGTACGCGTCGTGATGATCTGTTGTTGGAAGACTACACGTTGAACCGGATCTGGATATTGCGTAACTATCTGACTGATATGAATTCAGTGGAAGCTATGCAGTTCGTGAAAGATCGTTTGGAGAAAACTCGGTCGAACGAAGAGTTCCTGATTTCCATGAATGACAAATAATAGGATTCAGGGAAATTCTATAGTATATAACATAGAAAAGCGGGTTAAGGATTACTTAACCCGCTTTTTGTATGTTTTGCAACATGTGGATTACAAAATCCGGCTTTTTTTATTACCTTTGCGTTGCAAAAGAATAGAAAAATGGAGAGCTTACGTAACACGCATAAGATTCTGATGAAAGAAAGAACGTCGGCAATTCGGCGCGGATTGTTGGATACGATAGATAATCGTGCCCGATTGATCGCGATAAAGGGAAGCCGGGGTGTGGGTAAGACTAATTTCCTGTTGGATTTTTGCAAAGAGCATTACAAGGATGATCCCTCTTGCCTGTACGTGAATATCAATAATTTATTCTTCGCGATGGAGGGATTGTACAATTTTGCGGAACGTTTTTACAAACTCGGGGGGAAGGTATTGTTGTTGGATCAGATACACAAGTACCCGAACTGGGATAAAGAGTTACGCGAGGCTTACGACCGTTTCCCGGAATTGCAGATTGTATTCACCGTTTCTTCCATATTAAGAGTAAAGTCAAATAAATACCTTCAAGGCATTGTGGAGATGTACAACTTGAGCGGGTTGTCTTTCCGGGAGTTTTTGGAATTGGAAACGGGACACAAGTTCCCGGTCTATTCTTTCGAGGAAATCGTGGAACGCCACGAGGAGATCGTGGACGATATCTTGGAAAAGGTTCGTCCGTTAGCTTTTTTTAATAACTATTTGAAATATGGTTATTATCCCATATATTTGGAGGAGAAATCACATATTGATTATTTACTGAAGAATATCAATTTAACATTGGAGTTTGATATCCCGTACAATAATCAGATCGAGTTGAAGTATTTGACGAAGCTGAAACAATTGCTTTATATCGTGGCGAACGGTAACAGTAATATAAATATCAGCAAGTTGAGTGCCCGGATCGGAGTTTCCCGTGCAACGGTGTTGAACTACCTGCATTACATGAAGAACGCACGGTTGTTGACGTTGTTGTTTGACAAGGAAAGTGATGATGAGAACGGGTTGAAACCGAATCAGGTGTTTCTGCATAATCCGAATCTGCTGAATGCGGTTTGTCTGGATAATACGGATGCGCTGATGATTCGGAAGACTTTTTTAGCGAGTCAGTTGTGTGCCGTGGCGAGATTACATTATTCCGGAAACGAGGATTTGCTCGTGAACCGGAAATATGAGGTTTCCGTGCGGCAGTCGGACGATAAAGGGCGGGTCCGGGATTCAGTGATTCTGATGACCGATATGATCGAAAAGGGTGAGAAAAATATTATACCCTTGTGGCTTGCCGGTTTCGTGTATTGAGAGAAAATGAAGAATAAATAGAGTGATCAACTATTGTTAGTTAATGTTTAAAAAAATGGCAAAAGAAAAGAAATTTATCACATGCGATGGTAACGCGGCCGCTGCTCATGTAGCTTACATGTTCAGCGAAGTATCGTGTATCTATCCTATTACTCCGTCGTCCCCGATGGCAGAGTATGTTGACGAGTGGGCAGCGAAAGGTCGGAAGAACCTGTTCGGTGAAACTGTTCGTGTAGTTGAAATGCAATCGGAAGCCGGTGCGGCAGGAGCTGTTCACGGTTCATTGCAAGCTGGTGCTTTGACCACGACTTACACGGCATCACAAGGTTTGTTGTTGATGATCCCGAACATGTACAAGATCGCGGGTGAGTTACTTCCTTGCGTTTTCCACGTTAGTGCTCGTGCTTTGGCCGCTCATGCGCTTTCTATTTTCGGCGACCACGCAGACGTTTACGCTGCTCGTCAAACCGGATTCGCTATGTTGGCATCCGGCTCTGTACAAGAGGTAATGGATCTTTCTGCCGTGTCTCATTTGACCGCTATCAAATCGAGAGTTCCTTTCGTGAACTTCTTTGACGGATTCCGTACTTCTCACGAGATTCAAAAGATCGAGGAGATTGATATGGAAGAAATCCGCGGTCTTGTGGATATGGAAGCTTTACAAGCATTCCGTGACCGTGCTCAAAACTCGGAACATCCTGAAACAAAGGGTACGGCTCAAAACCCGGATGTATATTTCCAAGGACGTGAAGCTGCTAATAAATTCTATGATGCAGTACCGGATGTAGTGGCTCATTATATGGATGAAATGTCCAAGATTACAGGACGCACTTATCGCCCGTTCGTGTACTATGGTGCAAAGGATGCCGAGAACATCATCATTGCCATGGGTTCGGTAACTGAAACGATTCGTGAGGTGATCGACTACAAGGTGGCGCAAGGAGAGAAAGTGGGTATGGTTGCCGTTCACTTGTATCGTCCGTTCTCTGCTAAATATTTCATGGAAGCGATACCCGCTTCTGTAAAACGTATCGCTGTGCTCGACCGCACGAAAGAGCCGGGAGCTAACGGCGACCCGTTGTATCTTGACGTGAAAGAGGTGTTCTACGGTAAGGAGAATGCCCCGGTGATCGTTGGCGGTCGTTACGGTTTAGGTTCCAAGGATGTAACCCCGGGACAAATTATCGGTGTTTACAAGAACTTGGCGATGAACGAGCCGAAGAATAATTTCACCATGGGTATCGTGGACGATGTCACTTTCCACTCTTTGCCTGTTGAGCCAGAAGTGAAAGTGAACTCCGATGCCATGTACGAGGCTAAATTCTACGGTTTGGGTTCTGATGGTACGGTAGGTGCCAACAAGAACTCTATCAAGATTATTGGTGGTGCTACCAATAAATATTGTCAGGCTTATTTCGCTTACGACTCCAAGAAGTCAGGTGGTTTCACCGCTTCTCACTTGCGTTTCGGTGACGAGCCTATCCGTTCCACGTATTTGATTACCACGCCGGACTTCGTGGCTTGCCATGTGCCTGCGTATATTCATATGTATGATGTGTTGAAAGGATTGAAGAAAGGCGGTTCTTTCTTGTTGAACTCTCTTTGGGATGAGAACGAGGTTGCCAATCACTTGCCGAATCACATGAAACGTTATTTGGCAGAAAACGAAATCAATTTCTATATCATCAACGGAACAAAAATTGGTCAGGCGTTAGGTTTGGGTAACCGTACCAACACGATCATGCAGTCTGCCTTCTTCAAGATCACGAACGTGATTCCTTATGATTTGGCTGTCAACGAGATGAAGAAAGCTATCGACAAGTCATACGGCAAAAAAGGAGAGGCTATCGTGAAGATGAACTATGCTGCTGTTGATGCCGGAGGTATTGATACCAACGTGGTGAAAGTGAACGTGCCCGCTGAATGGAAAAACTTGAAAGATGAAAATTGCGCTCCCGATGCCAACCGTCCGGAATTTATCCGCAACGTGGTTGACGTGATGAACGCTCAAAAGGGTGATGACCTTCCCGTGAGTGCTTTCGTGGGACGTGAAGACGGTTCATTCCCTGCCGGAACTTCCAAATTCGAGAAACGCGGTATCGCTATCAACGTGCCGGAATGGCAAGTAAACAATTGTATTCAGTGTAATCAATGTGCTTACGTTTGTCCTCACGCTGCTATCCGTCCGTTCTTGTTGACTGATGCAGAGTTGGCTGCCGCTCCTGCCGGAACGGAAACGAAGCTCGCTATCGGTAAAGAACTTGCCGGTTACAAATTCAAGATTCAAGTATCCCCGTTAGACTGTACGGGTTGCGGTAACTGTGCCGATGTTTGTCCCGCGAAGGAGAAAGCGCTTATCATGAAGCCGCTTGAATCTCAAGAAGCCGAGATTGCTCGTTTCAAGTACATGGACGAGAAGGTTGGTTACAAACAAGTTGTTGAGCCTAACAACGTGAAGAATTCTCAATTCCAACAACCGTTATTCGAGTTCTCCGGGGCTTGTGCAGGTTGTGGTGAAACTCCTTATATCAAGTTAATCACTCAATTATTCGGAGAACGGATGATGGTGGCTAACGCTACGGGATGTACTTCTATCTATGGTGGTTCTGCCCCGTCAACCCCGTATTGCAAAAACTACGTTTCCGGACGCGGTGTGGCTTGGGCTAACTCCCTGTTCGAGGATAACGCGGAATACGGATTTGGTATGGCTGAAGGTGCTAATCGCCTGCGCGACCGTGCCAAGAGATTGTTGGAAGAGAATTTGTCAACCTTCTCCGCTGACACGCAAGCCGCTATCAACGAGTGGATTGCTGCTTACGAGGATGGTGACAAGACTTTGGCTACCAGCGACAAGATGTCTGCCGCTCTGGCAAAAGAAACTTCCGCTACCGCTAAAGAGATCATGACGTTGAAACCTTACTTCCCGAAGAAATCTCAATGGATATTCGGTGGTGACGGTTGGGCTTATGATATCGGTTACGGTGGTTTGGACCACGTGTTGGCAAGCGGTCACAACGTTAATGTGTTGGTTGTCGATACGGAAGTTTATTCTAACACCGGAGGTCAATCATCCAAGTCAACCCCCGTGGGTGCTGTGGCTAAATTTGCTGCCAGCGGTAAACGCGTACGCAAGAAAGACTTGGGTGCTATGGCTATGTCTTATGGCTATGTTTACGTGGCACAAGTTGCCATGGGTGCAAATCAGGCTCAATACCTGAAAGCGTTGAAAGAAGCTGAAGCGTATGACGGACCGTCTTTGATTATCGCTTATGCGCCGTGTATCAATCACGGTCTGAAAGCAAGCATGGGTAAATCCCAAGCTGAGGAGAAGAAGGCTGTAGAATGCGGGTACTGGCAGTTGTACCGTTACAACCCGATGTTGGAGGAAGAGGGTAAGAACCCGTTCCAATTGGATTCCAAGGAACCGGATTACTCTAAATTCCGCGACTTCCTGATGGGTGAAGTTCGTTTCAACTCGTTGGCTAAAGCTGCACCGGAAGAAGCAGAGGCACTGTTCGCTAAAACGCAACAGGATGCCAAGTGGAAACTGGATGGCTACAAGCGTCGTGCCGAGATGAAATACGGCGAATAATATTCACAATTATTATAGCGAAAACGAGGTTACTTTCGAGTGACCTCGTTTTTATTATATGCGAAAAAAGTATAAATATCTTTTCCTGCTTGATTGGCTTTGCGGGGGAGTGCTAGGATATGTGTTTGCTTTGGTCTGTCCATAACAGATTGCTTGTGTCGTACCCGCGGTGTGTGGCATTGGCGAGTAATGTTTCTTTTATCTCGTCGGGTAAACTGGGTGTTCGGCTGAGTATCCACAAATATTTGTCGGAACTGCTGCCGATGAGTGCGTATTTGTATCCTGCTTTATCCAGTTCGAGGATGTAATAATCGGCGTAGAACCAGAGGAAGAATGCGACTTTTAGTTTGCCCGGTTGTGTGGTATCGGGCATTTTGGCTCGTCCGACGGCACGTTTGAAATGGTCGTTGCCGTTTTTACCCGTTTGGTACCCGGCATTTTCTACCCGCACTTTTCCGTCGGGGAGTAGCGTGTAGGTTGCCGTCACGTTGGAAAGCCCTCGTTCAAACAGGTGATCAAAGCGGGCGATCTCGTACCAGCGTCCCATGTAACGGGACAAGTCGAGTTGGCCGATCGTGGCGTGGTCTGTTTGTCGCAGGAATTGCTCTATCGTGGCATCGGTGAAGCGGAACCCGGATTCAGTTAAGCGGGTGGGTTTCACGTCTTGCCCCGTGGTGAGAAATGCGGCTCCCTCGCCATACAACGTGCGGAAGCAGAAGCGGGGAATGGTCACAGTACCCCAAGTGTGGCAGGCTTTTGCCACGGCACGGGTGAAGGCATGTTGCGTGAGTCTTCCCGGTGACACGAGATTGACAACGCCTTCTATCGATTTATTCCCGATAATGAATTGCATCGCCCGGCACAAATCATGGATACTGATCCACGGGAAAGGTTGTGTCCCCGGTGCGATGACCGCGGCGAGTTTCATTTTCAAGGGGAGTAACATCTGCCGCATGGCTCCCCCGTCCGGTGAAAGGACGATGCCGAAACGGGTAATGACCAACCTTGTTGCCGGGGGACAATGCCGGGCTTCCTGTTCCCACGCCTCGCAAAGTTCCGGCAGGAAACCGTTTCCCCGTCTGCCCGTGTATTCGTCGTGTGTTCCCTCTGTCGGGTAATATCCTACGGCGGATGCCGAGATCATCAATTCGGGTTTACGGGGAGCGGCGTTTAAGGCTCTCGTAATACTCCGTGTCACCCGGATACGGCTATCCTGTAATTCTTGCTTGTACGAGGCGCTCCAGCGTTTATTGACGGGAGCTCCCGCCAAGTTGATAATTACATCACAGCGTGAAAGTGTTTGTACCAGTTGTTCGAACTTTTTTTCTTGAAAGAATGACCTGTCCAAGGGGACAATCTCGTACCCCGCTTCTGATAGTGAGTTCGTGAGGTGTTTGCCAATAAAACCGCTGGCTCCGCTGATCGCTATATTCATATCCCGTGAATTGTTGTTAATGTATGATATGAAAACGTATTTTGATAATGGAAAGTTGCTTTGAAAGGATAAAATGAACGGGTTGAATGAACATTTTTGAGCTTAAAGGTAACCGGGACGGGGTGAAAAGCGTAACGTGTAAAAATAAAACAAATAAAACTATGGATTTGAATAAAATGTTGAATTTGACGGGCATGGTGGCTGTCGTGACGGGTGGCGGCAACGGTATCGGGTGCGGGAGCGCACATATATTAGCCCAAGCGGGAGCCGACGTGGTGATCGGTGATGTGAATTTGGCGGATGCCGAGGTCGTGGCAGAGGATATACGAGGTATGGGACGTAAAGCGCTGGCATTGAAGTGCGACGTGACGAAGGACGGGGATTTGATGAATCTGGTGCAACGTACGATCGTGGAGTTCGGGAAGTTGAATATTCTGGTGAACAACGTGGGTGTCGGCGGGGGCGGGCAAGAGAATCCTTTCCGCGTGACTGAGGAGTATTTCGAGCGTATATTTAAGGTGAATGTCTTTAGTGCTTGGCGGTTGTGCCAGTTGGCAGTGCCTTACATGAAGCAGGCGGACTACGGTTCGATCGTGAATATTACTTCCATGGCGAGTATCAACAGGAGTCCGGGCATGAGTGCCTACGCCTCGTCGAAGGCGGCGTTGAATCACATGACGGCGAATCTGGCGATGGATTTCGGACCGGACGTGCGGATTAATGCGGTAGGTCCGGGTGCGGTGGAAACGCGGGCTTTGGAATCGGTACTGACACCCGAGATAGAGAAAAAGATGCTGGAACACACGCCGATCAAACGATTGGGGGAGATAGACGATATTGCCGGTGCCGTACTTTTCTTTGCCGCACCCATCTCGAGTTGGATCACGGGACAGGTTTTGTTCGTGAACGGGGGCGGGGTGCAGACGCTGGATTAGAGAGGAAAGGCGGAATCCGTGTTTCGCGATTCCGCCCGATATGCCGGTAGATGAATCTTAATGAGGTCTTCTTTGAGCTCGATTCTTTTTGTATTCTGCCGTTTCGTCAGGAGATGCCGGTTCCACCTTCGCTATATAGCCTCGGGAGGAGGTGTATTCTCCTTTGGGCGTGTTTATTTTTTTGTCGATATTTTCAAAAAAGACTCTGAGCGGAGTGTCTTCTTGTTCTGCTTTTTGTATTTTGTCGAAAACTTTTTTGCCTTCTTCGTGGGTGAGGTCGATGAAAAACATGGCAGCAAAATATGAAACTCCTACACGGGCTTCTTTTTCGTCGTGACTGATGATGTGAGGAATAGAAACATGATAATTTCTAAGTTTCTGTTTGAATAATTCAAGTTCTTCCAGTGAATAGGGATATCCGACCATGGATGCCCCGCTTTGGATTTCGTTTTGGACGGTAGGTGCGCTGATCACGACATTCGTGATAACAAAAGCGAGTTTCTTCCCGATGGATTCACGGGTCGCTTTTGCCCATGCCGGGATTTTATCGGCTTTCAAGGAGAAAAGAAGTTGTGGCGTACCGACAGTGTCGAGTCGTATTTGCTCGAAGTCATCAAGAGTGACAATCGGTGTCGGGTCGAGATAATAGGTTTCGAATGTTCTGTACATTTTTCCTTCGACGCCATGGATGGAATCGGTGACATAATACCAGCCCGTGGGGAGGTATTTGTGTTTTTTCGTGTTATTCTTTTGTGCTTGTAACAAGGGACAACAGAGAATTAGCATGATGAAACAGAGAAACAGATTTTTCATTTTCATAGCTGTAAAAGATTGGTTTATTCACAAATATAAGATTCTTTTCTTTAAGTGTGTTTAGAAATAGGTAAGAATCACCCGTTTAATTTTATACCTTCGCGGGAAGGGCAGAATTGTAATAGTTATTGTTTATGGTTAGAATATTAGTTGTAGAAGATGAACAGCGGGTAGCCGATTTGTTGAGAAGGGGATTGGAAGAATCCGGCTATCAGGTGGTGTTGGCTTATGACGGACAGATGGCTCTCCGGTTGTTTAAATCGGGTGATTTTCAATTAATCATTTCTGACGTGGTTTTACCCAAAATGGACGGGTTCGAGTTTTGTAAAGAGGTGCGCCGGGAGAATGCCGGAGTCCCGATTATCATGCTCACGGCTCTCGGGCAGACGGACGATAAGTTGGAGGGATTTGATGCGGGGGCGGATGATTACATGGTGAAGCCGTTTGATTTCCGGGAGTTGGATGCCCGGATAAAGGTGTTGCTGAAACGGGGAAGTAATGACGTGCAGGCTGTTGCCCCGGAAGAGTTAGTGTACGCCGATTTGAGAATTGCTCTCCGCACGAAAACGGTGTACAGGGGAACGGATGAAATAAGGCTTTCACCCAAGGAGTACAATCTGTTGTTGTATATGGCGGAGAACCCGGAACGGGTGTTGAGCCGGGTGGAGATCGCGGATAAGGTGTGGAACACGCGTTTTGACACGGGAACGAATTTTATCGACGTGTATATTAATTATTTGCGCAAGAAGATAGACCGGGATTACGAGGTGAAGTTGATTCACACGAAACCGGGTATGGGTTTTATTTTTATGGCAGAGAAATGAAGATCAGGAGTAAGTTGACATTGAGGTACACGGGGGTGACTGCGGTTGTTTTTCTGGGGTTGTTGTCGGCAATCTATTTTTTCTCGGAACGAAGCCGAAGCCGGGAGTTTTTCCGGGATTTGAAGAGTGAGGGAATCACGAAAGCAAATCTTTTTCTGAAAAACCAAGTGGATGCCGTTACCATGCAGTCGATTTACTTGAATAACCGGGAGTTTATCAACGAGGTGGAAGTGGCGGTTTATGATACTTCTTTTCAATTGCTATATCATGACGCGAAGCAGATTGATTTGGTAAAGGAAACCCCGGAGATGATGGAAAGGATAACGCGGAATAAAGTTATCGAATTTTATCAAGGGCGTTATCAAGTCGTGGGGATGTTGTACGAGTTCGAGGGAAAGGAGTATATTATAACGGCGGCGGCTTATGACGGGTACGGTTATGCGCAACGGGAGGCGTTGCGCGTGATGTTGGCTTGTATGTTATTGCTGGGACTTGCGATATTGTTGGGAGTGGGATATTTGCTCGCGCGGGGAGCGCTGACTCCCGTGTCGGATATGGTGGAAGAGGTGCGGGCTATTACCGCTTCGAATTTGGATACGCGGGTACCGGTACGGTACGAGAATGACGAGTTGGGGGAGTTGGCGGTGACATTCAATCGGATGCTCGATGGACTGGAAAAGTCTTTCGAGGCACAAAAGATGTTCGTGAGTAATGTGTCCCACGAGTTGCGTACCCCGATGGCGGCTCTTGTTGCCGAGTTGGAGTTGGCTTTGTTGAAAGACCGTGCGCCGGAGGAGTACAGGGAAGCGATACGCAACGTGCTGAATGATGCCCAAGGGGTGGTGAGGCTTTCGGAGGGATTGTTGAATTTAGCGAGAGCCGATTATTTGCCGGAGCGGGTGAAAATGGAGGACGTGCGGTTGGATGAATTGCTGCTGGACGCGCGGGAAATGGTGTTGAAAGCAAATCCTGATTATAAAGTGGAGTTGATTTTCGAGGGGGAAGCCGATGATGACAGGGTACTCACGGTACTGGGGAATAGCTATTTGTTGAGGACGGCTTTCGTGAATCTGATCGAGAATAATTGCAAATTTTCGGGGGATAAGACTTCACTCGTGCAGATTACGTTTTGGGAGGATATGTCTATTATTCGTTTCTCGGATACGGGGATTGGCATGACGCCGGATGATAGGGAAAAGTTATTTTCTTTATTTTACCGCGGGAGTAACAAGGATTACGCCCCGGGAAACGGGATTGGCATGGTATTGACACGTAAGATCGTGACGATGCACAAGGGGACGATACAGGTAAATTCCCAGCAAGGGGAGGGAACTGTTTTCACGGTGGAGTTGCCGCACGTGTAGAGTTTGAATTCTAACGGTTTTCTAATGGTGTTATAATGTTTCTCTAACGGCTTGTCGTGAAGGGGGTGAGTACTTTTGTCCGTGTAAAGTATAACCCTCTAAAAGAAGACAATTATGATTTGGAGAAAGCACAATAGAAGAGAAGGTGCGGCGTTTAATACGGAGAAGGTGTTTCTTGCTGCCACGCAACCATTGAAAACGGTGTACGCCTATTTTCAGACTTCCTGCCGAGGGTTGACGGACGAGGAGATTAAGGAACGGCAAAAGGAGTACGGGCAAAACGAGATCGTGCATGAACAGGCGCAAAAGGCGGTGGTGATGTTCTGCAAGGCATTTATAAATCCTTTCATCGGGGTGTTGATGGCTCTGGCTATCGTGTCGCTTGTGATCGACGTGTGGATGGCAGCACCCGAAGAACGGGAATGGACGAGCGTGGTCGTGATTTCGACGATGGTGTTGTTGAGTGTCGTGTTGCGCTTTAGCCAAGAGTGGAAATCGAGCAGGGCGTCGGACGCATTGAAAAAGATGGTGAAAAATACTGCCAGCGTGTACCGGAACGGACGGGAAGAAAGCGAGGAAGTGAATATCACGGAACTGGTGCCGGGGGATGTGGTCTACTTGGCGGCGGGAGATATGGTTCCTGCCGACGTGCGTGTCGTGGAGTCGAAAGATTTGTTTGTCAGCCAGTCAGCCTTGACGGGAGAGTCGGATGCCGTGGAGAAGAGTACCGTGATTTCGGGCAACAAGCACCGGAGCGGGAGTGTCGTGGAGCTGGATAATATTTGTTTCATGGGTTCGAACGTGGTAAGCGGTTCGGCTATTGCGGTCGTGTTTGCCACGGGTAAAAACACGTATCTCGGGACGATAGCCAAGAGTATCGTGGGAGTACGGGCGCAGACTGCTTTTGACAAGGGAATCAGTAACGTGAGTTTTTTGTTGATTCGGTTTATGCTGGTGATGGTGCCTTTCGTGTTTCTGGTGAACGGGGTGACGAAAGGGGATTGGTTCGAGGCTTTTATTTTCGCCATATCCGTGGCGGTGGGGCTGACGCCGGAGATGTTGCCGATGATTGTTACCGCTAATTTGTCGAAAGGGGCGGTGGTGATGGCGAGGAAAAAAACGATCGTGAAGAACTTGAACGCCATTCAGAATTTCGGCGCCATGAATATTCTATGCACGGATAAGACGGGCACGTTGACACGGGATCAGATCGTGCTGGAAAAGTATATAAACTCGGACGGGAGTAGCGATGACCGGAAACGGGTGTTGAGGCACGCTTTTTTCAACAGTTATTTCCAGACGGGATTGAAGAACCTGATGGATAGGGCTATTTTGTCGCACGTGAAGGAGTTGCAGATGGAGTACTTGAAAGATAATTACATGAAGATTGACGAGATCCCGTTTGATTTTACCCGTCGCCGGATGTCCGTCGTGGTGGAAGACAGGCTCGGGAAGTGTCAGATTATCACGAAAGGAGCCGTGGAGGAGATGTTGGATATATGTGCTTTTGCCGAGTTTGACGGGGAGGTACACCGGATGACCGACGAGTTGCGTGCCAAGGCTTACGCTATCAGCGAACGGATGAACCGGGAGGGGATGCGGGTACTTGCCGTTGCCCAAAAGAGTTGGATCGAGAAAGGACGGGAGTTCGGGGTGGATGACGAGGCGGAAATGGTGTTGATTGGTTATCTGGCGTTTCTTGATCCGCCGAAACCTTCTGCGGCGAGTGCTATCAAGCAATTGCATGAGCATGGCGTGGAAGTGAAGGTGTTGTCGGGAGATAACGAGGCGGTGGTGAAGACGATTTGCCGGCAGGTGGGAGTGGATACGACTCGTACGCTGACGGGGCAGGAGATCGAGCGGATGACGGACGGGGAGTTGAAAGGAATGGTGGGCGAGGTGACTGTCTTTGCTAAATTGACACCTATGCAGAAAACCCGGATTATCACCTTGTTGCAGGAACAGGATAACACGGTCGGTTTCTTGGGTGACGGGATTAATGATGCTTCTGCCCTGCGGCAATCGGACGTGGGTATATCCGTGGATACGGCGGTGGATATAGCCAAGGAGAGCGCAGATATTATTTTGCTGGAAAAGGATTTGATGGTGTTGGAGGATGGTGTTATCGAGGGACGCAAGACTTTCGGCAATATCATGAAGTATATCAAGATGACGGCGAGTTCTAATTTCGGGAATATGTTCAGCGTGCTGGGGGCGAGTGCTTTTTTGCCTTTCCTGCCGATGTTGCCGATCCATTTGTTGGTACAAAATTTATTGTATGACGTATCGCAAATCACGATCCCTTTTGACCGTCTGGATGCGGAGTACCTGCAAAAGCCCCGGCGGTGGGATGCTTCCGATTTGAGCCGGTTTATGATTTACATCGGTCCTATCAGTTCAATCTTTGATATAGCGACCTATCTGGTGATGTGGTACGTGTTCAAATGTAATTCACCGGAACATCAGGCTTTGTTCCAATCCGGGTGGTTCATCGAGGGGCTGTTGTCGCAAACGTTGATCGTGCACATGATTCGTACCCGTAAGATTCCCTTTATCCAGAGTACGGCGTCATGGCCGGTGGTGGGGCTTACACTTTTGATTATGGTGGT
This sequence comes from Butyricimonas sp. DFI.6.44, assembly GCF_022132345.1. Taxonomy (NCBI): domain Bacteria; kingdom Pseudomonadati; phylum Bacteroidota; class Bacteroidia; order Bacteroidales; family Odoribacteraceae; genus Butyricimonas; species Butyricimonas sp. DFI.6.44. Next base: position 21,923 of record NZ_JAKNJD010000004.1, read on the forward strand.
CGGTATCATACTCCCGTTTTCGAACGTGGGGGCGGCAATCGGGTTGGTGCCTCTGCCTTGGAGTTATTTCCCGTGGCTGGTGGTGATATTATTGAGCTATTGCGTGCTGACGCAGGTGATCAAACAATGGTATATTAAACGGTTTACTCGCTGGTTATAAAATGAATGAGTCATGGAATTGATATTTTTTATCTTGCTGTACGTTCTCGGTTGCCTGTGTGCCATGTGGCTCACGAATAGGAACAGGAAGCAGCGGAAAAAGAAAAAAAGAATGTATTAGTCTGTTTCTTTCTGTGCTTGCAATTCCCGGATTTCTTTGTTGAGGAAGATGGAGAGAACGGTGCGCAGGACGACAATCCCGCCCAAAATGGCTAACTCGTTCAGACCGGGTTCCAACACGGTTTTGAGGATGTCGGAAGCGATCAGAAATTCAAGTCCCAGAAGAAGATAGGTTCCCAAATCAGCCCGGAGTTCACGTGTTGCGGTAAATGAATATTGCCCCGTGATTCTTCGGGCTTCATTGCGTAAAAAGGCACAGAAAGCGATGATTGCCCCGTAGACAACGATGATCAGGCTGATGACACTGATTGCTGTGGATAGTATTTCCAGATAGTGCATGATTTTCATGATGTTGAGTTTATATCTATGGTTAAAAATACGGAATCGTTTGAGAAAGGTTGTTGCAATTCCCGTTTTTTAGTTAAAATCGTTATCTTTGGGGGCAGTATAAAAATAAATCATTTACTCATATAAAAATGGAAGAAAACAAACAAATGAATTCACTCCCGGATAATGCTTACCGGGAACTCGCCCCGGGCGAGGAGTACAAGCCAATGATGCCGGCTAACACGAATCCCAAGGAGGTGACGCCTTACTCGGTGACGTTCGGTATTATCATGGCAATTATTTTTTCCGCGGCAGCCGCTTATTTGGGACTGAAAGTGGGACAGGTGTTCGAGGCGGCTATTCCGATCGCTATTATTGCCGTTGGTGTGGGCAATATGATGGGTAAGAAGAATATGCTGGGACAAAACGTGATCATCCAGTCTATCGGGGCAAGTTCCGGTGTGGTGGTGGCGGGTGCTATCTTCACGTTGCCGGCCTTGTATATTCTCGGGTTGGAAGCGCAGTTTTATCAAGTGTTTCTTTCCTCTTTGTTCGGAGGTTTCTTGGGAATCTTGTTGTTGATCCCTTTCCGGAAGTATTTCGTGAAAGACATGCACGGGAAATATCCTTTCCCTGAAGCTACGGCAACGACCGAGGTACTGGTATCCGGGGAGAAAAAGGGTAATCAGGCGAAATTGTTGGCGGTGAGCGGGCTCATTGGCGGTTTGTATGATTTTTGCGTGAGCACCTTCGGCTGGTGGGCGGAAGGAATCTCTACCCGTTTGATGGGTTGGGGCGAAGTGCTTGCCGATAAAGTGAAAGTGGTATTCAAAATTAACACGGGTGCGGCGGTACTCGGTTTAGGATATATTATCGGTTTGAAGTACGCGGCTATTATCTGTGCCGGTTCTTTCACCGTGTGGTTCGTGTTGATTCCTTTTATCAGCCATTTTGCCGATGGGCAGACTTTGGCAGTAGGAGAGGGAGTTTCGATGCTTTTGAGGGACATGAGTCCGGAGCAAATCTTCACGAATTATGCCCGTCATATCGGTATCGGTGGTATCGCTATGGCAGGGGTAATTGGTATTATCCGTTCTTCCGGTATTATCAAACAGGCGTTAGGTCTGGCGGTTAGTGAACTTGGCGGTAAGAAGAATATAGAGGGCAGCGTGGAGCGCACGCAACGGGATTTGAGTATGAGATTGATTCTTTCCGGGGTTATCTCCGTGTTGATTGCGACCTTTGTGTTTTTCCAATTCGGAGTGTTAGGTAATCTGATGCACACGATTATCGCCACGTTGATCGTATTTATTATATCTTTCCTGTTCACGACGGTGGCGGCTAACGCTATTGCTATTGTGGGTTCCAATCCGGTGTCGGGAATGACGTTGATGACATTGATACTGAGTTCTCTGGTGTTGGTAAGTGCCGGGTTGAGCGGAACGAGTGGTATGATGGCTGCCATGATTATCGGTGGTGTGGTTTGTACGGCTTTGTCTATGGCAGGTGGTTTTATCACGGACTTGAAGATCGGTTATTGGCTGGGAACGACTCCCGCCAAGCAGGAAGGTTGGAAATTCTTGGGAACGGCTGTTTCTGCCGCAACCATTGCCGGGGTGATGATGGTATTGAATAAAACTTACGGTTTCGTGGGCGAGGGTGCCTTGGTTGCCCCGCAGGCAAACGCGATGGCGGCAGTGATCAAACCATTGATGGAAGGTGGCGCAACCCCGTGGTTATTGTATTTCGCGGGTGCTGCTCTGGCATTGATTCTGACGATGATCGGGGTGCCTGCCTTGGCTTTTGCCTTGGGTATGTTTATCCCGTTGGATTTGAATACCCCGTTGTTGATCGGTGGTATCGTTAGTTGGTACGTGGGAAGTCGCAGTAAGGACGAGAACGTGAATAAGGCTCGTCGTGAACGCGGTACATTGATAGCTTCCGGGTTTATTGCCGGAGGTGCGTTAATGGGTGTGATCAGTGCTATATTGAAATTTGCCGGACTGGATTGGTTCATGTCATGGAGCGGTGCCGAGATGTTGGCGGTCGTGATGTATATTCTGATCATCCTTTACTTCATCTATGATTCGATGAAAGCCAAGCTAACAGATTAATTGATTTTAAATTTTAGATTGTAAATTTTAAATTGAATAATACAATTTGAGATTTACAATCTAAAATGTTGATAAGGTAGTTTCAATTTAAAATCTAAAATTTAAAATCTAAAATATAATACGATGGATTTGAAAGATCGTTTTTTGAAATACGTGAGTTTCGATACGCAGAGCGACGAGGCTAGCGAGACTTTTCCGTCTACCGAGAAACAGAAGGTGTTGTTGAAATATTTGGTAGAGGAGATGAAGGGACTCGGGTTGACCGAGGTAGAGATGGACGAACACGGTTACGCGATGGGAACTATTCCCGCGACCCCGGGATACGAGGATCGTCCGGTGATAGGTTTTATTTCTCACGTGGACACGAGTCCGGATATGAGCGGGGCGAATATCAAGCCGCAGATTGTCGAGAATTATGATGGGGAAGATATTCGTCTGAACGAGAACTTGATGATGACCGTGAAGGATTTTCCGGAATTGTCAGCGTTTAAAGGACACACGTTGATTACCACGGACGGTACGACATTGTTGGGTGCGGATGATAAGGCCGGTATTGCTGAAATCATGACGGCTGCCGAGTATCTGATGGCTCACCCGGAGATCAAGCATGGCAAGATTCGTATCGGTTTCACTCCTGATGAGGAAGTGGGACGCGGTGTGGATTATTTTAACGTGGAGAAATTCGGTGCCAAGTTCGCTTACACGATAGACGGCGGTTTCGAGGGAGAGTTGGAATACGAGAATTTCAACGCTGCCAGTGCTAAAGTAAGTATTCAAGGACGTAACGTGCATCCGGGATACGCTAAAGATAAGATGATTAACGCGCTGCAAGTGGCTGCCGAGGTTAATAGCCTGTTGCCCGCTTGGGAACGCCCTGAACACACGGACGGGTACGAGGGATTCTATCACCTTGTCGGACTGAACGGTACGGTGGAAAATGCAGAGATCAATTATATTATCCGTGATCATAACCGGGAGAAGTTTGAAGCTAAAAAGCAATTTATCACGAAAGCGGTGGAATTGTTGACGGCTAAATACGGCGAGGGTGTGTTGACGTTGGTATTGAAAGACCAATATTACAATATGCGCGAGATGGTAGAACCGCATCCCGAAGTGATTGAGAAAGCTTTCGAGGCGATGACTCAAGCCGGGGTAACCCCGATCGTTCGCCCTATCCGCGGTGGTACCGATGGAGCTCGTCTTTCATACATGGGATTGCCTTGTCCGAACTTGTTCACGGGAGGTATGAATTTCCACGGGAAGTTTGAATACTGTTCTTTGGACACGATGAACAAAGCGATGCAGACAATTTTGATCTTGATTCAGCTTTGGGCGAAATAGAATAAAGCCGATACCGTAAGGTAAAGAATTGCCCCGTAAGTATCTCTACTTTACGGGGCAATTTAGTAATCGACCTACTGGGATATAGTAAGAGGGGGAGGTCTTGGCGTTTAGTAGAGGTGTTACATGTTAGGGATAGCCGTAGATATATAATCCGATGGAACGGTAAAACTTACTGAAGGAGCACTCTCTGAGAATGAGATGGCTTCAAATGAGTCGTCTTTGTCCTTAGAAAGCATGACAATACGCTTGTATCCACCGTATTCATAGGAATTGTTATTTTCCGTCCATTTCCATACGGTACATTTTTTTCCGGCAATTGTTTTTTCGCTTTTGGTTGCACCCGCTGCCGCCGCAGTATAACCTATGTCATCACCTAAAAAGATGAAAGGATTAGCGCTGGTACTGGCCTCGTCAGTTAACGTTATATACGTTTTGGTTTCAGGGGCAAGTATATAGCACTTTTTTGCTGCCCGGTCGAGGAGCATCACCGCGGTTATGTTACCGTTTTCATCCTTGTCTTCGATACGTTGTTTTTTTCCTTTCTCGGTAAAGTATAGAATCGTGTTGTCGTTGTAAGTCACTGTTCCATGGTCTACCCCGAAATCCATGGAAAGAAGAGCTTCAATTTCTTCCTCCTTCGGGTCATCATCATCACTACAGCTAACAAGGCTGAACGTGATGAAGAATAAACAAAGCAAGCTGTAAAAAATAGTTTTTTTCATAATCATTCGTTTTTAATTTTTAATCTAATACAAAGAGATGAATAAGTGAAGAAAGAAAAAAGTATTTGACGGTTCGATTTGTCCGACAAACGTGTATTCGGACAAAAAAGATGTCCGAATTTTTAATATCGGATTTTTATTCACTATATTTGAGATAAAATCAATGAATGAATGCAGTAGAGCAGATATTAAAGGGAGAACTGGATTTGTCGGACGAGATGTACGACAGGTTTATCGAGTTGACGGAAGAGGAATATCTGAAGAAAAAAGAATTCTTTGTTCAGCAAGGGAAAGTCTGCTATCACCTCGGTATTGTCGAGAGTGGTGTATTGCGTTCTTACATAGAAAAAGATTCCGGGGAATTTATAAAAGACTTTTATTTTCCCGGTTCAATTGTTGTTTCATACGGGAGTTTTCTTATCGGGGAACAGTGTATTGGCAGTATACAGGCGTTGGAAGATACCCGTCTTGTCACGCTTTCCCGGTCTGCCTATGCTCAACTGTTGAAAGAATCGAACGAGTGGTTTAAATTCGGGAAGTATATTTCCGATTGTCTGTTAATCCGCAAATGCCGGAAAGAGACTTCGTTTTTGATGGATAGTGCTTACGAGAGGTATAAACTGTTGTTGAAGACTTATCCCCGTGTCGAGCAACACGTGTCACAGCATCATATCGCTGCCTATCTAGGGATTAAGCCCGAATCGTTGAGCCGACTTAAATCTCTTAACATAGATCAATGAATTTCTTCTCCGGTTGAGGTATTTTTGTAAAACCGAAATGGAGAATATAAAATATATAAAGATGATAGATATGGAAATCAAATCTTTGAGTAATATCAATTTTGACGAGTTATTCGGGGCATTCGAACAGGCTTTTGCCGATTATGAAATCCAATTGAATAAGGCAGAACTCATGACCATGTTGAAAAGGCGCGGTTTTAATCCGGAACTTTCTTTTGCAGCATTTGACGGGGATAAAATCGTTTCTTTTACTTGTAATGGGATCGGGGATTTTAACGGAACGCCGACGGCTTATGACACGGGTACCGGAACACTGAAAGATTACCGGGGAAGAGGGTTGGCGACACGAATATTTGAATATTCCATTCCTTATCTGAGAGAAGCGGGTATAAAAGAATATTTGCTGGAAGTATTGCAGCATAACACGGGGGCTGTTTCCGTGTACAGGAAATTAGGTTTCGAGGTGACACGCGAGTTTTATTACTTCAGACCGGAGAACGAGCGGATTAATAGAGACGTGAAGGCTATTGACCTTTCGTATTCGTTACGGGCTATAGATATGAACGAGTATGAATCGATACCCGGTTTTTGGGACTTCAAGCCTTCGTGGCAAAATAGTTCCGACGCTATAAATCGGGTGCCGGAAGATTTTATATGTCAAGGTGTTTTCACGGGGGACAGGCTTGTCGGGTACGGGGTTTTTGAACCGATGTCCGGGGATGTTACCCAGATAGCGGTAGATAAGCAATATCGACGTAAAGGTATCGGCTCGTTGCTATTCCAAAAGATGTTGGAGTCTAATAAATATAGCTCTGTCAAGATCGTGAATACTGACGTAGCCTGCGATTCGATGACCGCTTTTTTGAAGTCAAGGAATATTGAACCGACAGGAAAACAGTTCGAGATGATAAAGAAATTGTAAAGAATTAAAAGACTTCTGTTTCTCTTGTTTTGCCGGAAAAGTGTTAACTTTAGCGGTGAATTTAGCAAGATAAATAAAGCATGACAAATAGTACGTATGTAGCCGGACAGGCTACTCTTTTCCCTTTCACGCCCCCGAAGCATTCGGATGATTTGTGTATTCCCGTGCAGACGTGGGAGTTTTTGTGCCACACGTTATACTTGAAACGTTATCCTTTTCTGTTGGGTCCCAAGGGCTGCGGTAAGTCCTCTATTGCCAAGGAACTGGCAACAGCCATGGGCATGGAGTATTTTGCTTTCGACATGGGGCAGGCCTTCAAGCCGAAAAAGATGTTCGTGGGCGGGTTGATTATCGGGGATGACGGGAAGACAAAAGCGGTGCGCTCGGAGTTCTTCAAGGCTTTCGTGTCAACGAAACCCACGTTGATTTTCCTTGACGAGTTGACGCGTACGCCCATGGTGGCGGCGAATTTCCTGATGACGATTCTCGACAGGCAGCAATCGTATATTTATGATGAGGATTCAGGAAAACGATACAACAAAGGAGATAACGTGCTATTCGTGGCGGCGGGAAACGTGGGGTTTGCTTACGTGTCCACGCAACGGTTGGATACGGCTTTTGAAGATCGTTTTATCAAAGTCCGGTTGAATTATCTAACTTCCGCGGAGGAGGCTGATTTGATCCGTGTGCGTTTCCCGAAGGTATCCCGTGACGCGGCGGTACAATTGGCTAGGGTAGCCGAGGTGTTGCGTCTGGCAGAGCAGAAGGAAACTCTATCCGTGTCGCTTTCCACCCGGCAGGTGTTGGACGCGGCGGCATATATGCCTTTGGGCTATCGGTTGAGCGAGGTGATCGAACGGGTGATTCTCACGAATTACGTGATTACGGGAGAGGAAACGATAGCCCGTTCGTTGATACAGACCCTTTAATCGGACGATATGGATTTCCGGCGGATAGAAGAGATATATGACGAGCAATTTATTGATCGGGATTGGTGGGGTGATTTCCCGGCAGCCCGTAATTTGTTGGATCGGGATCTGGGGACGACGGATATATTGAAATTGATCCCGGTATGTGCCAAGATTGCTTATCATATTACGGGGGAGATTCCTAAAATGGTACTCTCGAACAGGGTACCCGCTTTGTCGATGAACCCGAAGCACATTGCCTTGAATCTGAAATTACTCCGTTTCGAGATTTCGGATGAAACACGGGTATTTGTTTTTTTCGGGTATTTCGTGCACGAGTTGGCACATTGGATTTACACGGGAAAGGATATTGCCGGGTTGAGCGAGGAAGAGTTGCTTTATACCCCGATGCATTATGATATGATTCATTTTATAGAGAATCGGCGGGTGGAGTCCAAGCTGGTAAAGGATTTCCCGGGATATCACTATTATTTGTATGCTGCCCGGAAGTTGGGACTTGCCATGGGATTGAATGTCGTGGAATCCCGCATGGGGTACTACGGGGGACAGAGCGAAGACGGTTTGCACCGGGGAGGCGACGGGTCGGAAGCTCTGTATGACTACATCTGTACCAAGATATTATATCCGAATTTGCTGGACGAGAGTAATTATATGCGAGAGGTGTTGTCCTTTCCGGGTAATGACGTGAAGGTGAGGCAGGTGAATGCGATATTGAAAGGGATCAAGAATTACGCCGATCTGACTTACAAGGAAGTGGTATGGTATGCCGGGGCGTTGGCTGATTTGTTTCATGTAAAAGATGTTTGTCCGGATAATTTCTTCTTGCAGGAGATGAAAAAAGCGATGAAGGGGATTGAGGATTTCAAGACGGACAAACAGATTAAAATGGCGGAAACGGTGATTCGGGATCTCCGTAAAACGCTGAACAAGGATACTGTGTTTTCCCCGCAGTTGTTTGTGAGTTCGGAGCGCCAGAAGTTGGAGTGGAAGGGATCGCTGGGGGCGTGTGATCGTTTGGTAGAGATTGATGCGGAAGTGGCGGAAATCTCCGATGATTTGCTGAACCGGGCGAAAGAGTTGGCAGCCAAGATACAGGTGAGTCTTGCCATGTTTTCGGGAAAGATGGATCGGACGAGGGTGATATACGAGCAGGATTCGGGGGAATTGGATGAGGATGAATTGTATCAATCCCGTTACAACCGGAATATTTTCTTTGAGGAGGTGCTGGCTCCCTCTGCCATATTGGAGGTGGTGATATTGCTGGATCTTTCCGGTTCCATGTGCACGGGTGACAAGATTCCTTTGCAGATTGTGATATCTTCCGCGTTGGCACTGGCTTTCAACAAGTATCCCAATGTCGTGTATTATTCCATATACGGGCATCGTTGTGGTGATGACGGGATAGAAATCACCCGTTTCCATGCTCGGGGGGAGAGGTTGCAATTGGGGAAGCTATTTTCACAACAGGCTCTGAACGCGAATGCTGACGGGTATGCCATGTTGTATTGTTTCGATAAATTCAAATCGGATGCGAAGAATAAATTGTTCTTTATGATCTCTGACGGTGCACCTTCTGCCACGGGATATGATGGTGAAGATGCACGTGAACACGTGTGGGTGGTGGTGCAGGAGGCGAAGAAACGGGGGATTGAAGTATTATCTATCGGGATTGATAATTTCGACCAGTCGGATATGTATGAAGAGTTTATTCCTTACGAGGGACCGGAGATTACTACCCGTATTTCGCGATGGATTCGCGAGAAGTTTATGTCGATGGCGGAGGATAATTCGTTTTAAATAGTCCATAAAGTCTGTAAAGTCCGTAAGGTCATGATATCCTTCGCGCAAGTTCATGAACTTTTGACCTTATGGACTTTACAGACCTTACAGACTGGAGGTGTGTCAAAACACACCTTTACAATCCTAATTTCTTGCGGAGCGCTTTCGGGATAGCATCCTTGTGAACCATGATTGCCACGGTTTGCAAGCGGCAGAAAGGTTCGGACATATAGAGATAGCCGCCGAATTCGCTTCTTTCATCACCCCATGAATTTTTTGTTTTATAGTATAGGGTTCCGTTTTGGTCTTTAAGCAATCCGGTGATGTGCATCAAGTGGTCGTCCGTGGTCTGGCGATTGTTGAACGTGAATTGCCGTTTGGCATCGTCCACTTTCATTTCCGGCACGGGAGATTCGAATGATTGCAACTTACTTTTTCTTTCTTTTTCGCTGAGGGTAGTCCATTTGTCAATCTCGGCGTTAATCATTTCTTCCGGGTTATCCGTCGGGAGAATTGCCAATCCGCTAGGATGGCTAAAGCCATTGTGGCTCACGTCACCGTCCCAACAAACGGAGTAACCGTTTTTAAGCGCGTTGTTCATGACTTCCATTAACTCGTCAATCGGCAAGTTGTAATATTGACCGTGCAACCAGTTGTCGGGGATAGGAAGCACGATAGATTTATAGAACGGGAAAGCCTCAAAAGAGGTGAGTTCCACGTAATCGTCCAAGTTTAAGTCCAATGATTTCGCGAAACTTTGCGGGGTATATTCTTTTCCCTCGTAAGTGAAAGTTTCGGGAGTATCCCCGAGGTATGCTTCGATATAGCGCATGAAACCCTTGGTCCACACGGGAGTAATTTGTCTGTTCGGGTTTTTATTTACCCCGTCGAGGATGCCTTGCAGGGCAGCAACCATTTCCGCGTGGATGTGGAAATCCCGTCCGTATTGCAATCCGGGGTACACGTCTTCCGGAACGATACCGTATTTCCCGATAGCGTACAGCACGTCATGTGCTTGTCCGCCTTCACTGAAATTGGTTTTCCCGTGGAATTGGATGTAGCGTAGTCCTTTCTCGAAGTAAACGTTTTTGGCAACGTATAGTTCTGCCAGATCATAGACCGGCTTGCCTTTCCGGAGCAATTCGGATTCGAGGAAAGAGAGTGCGGCGTAATCCCAACAGGTGCCGACGCTTTGTTGATTTTTTACCGGGGTTGCTTTTAAGTCCGCCACGGTTGTAAACTTGTACCCGGAACGGGGACCACCCTTTTGGGCAAATAAGGTCGTGCTGATTACGGAAAACAAAACGACCATGCATAATGAAAGATGTTTAATCATGTCTGAGTTATTTTTAGCATTTCTGGTTTGGTCACAAAGCTAACGAAATTTATTTATTGACTAAACTTATTTGGATAAACTTTGCACCAGATAATATCCGCCCCACGTGGCGGCAAGCCCGAGTATCACGCTTAACCCGATATTAAGGGAAAGCAAAAAATAGGCTTTCGCGCTTAATAATTGCAGGTTATCCAGCGAAAAGGTCGAAAAGGTAGTGAAACTCCCGCAGAACCCCACCGCTAGTAACAGTCTATGATTGTTCGAGAGGACGTTGGCGTGGGCTAATAGTCCGGCGATGATGCCCATGAGAAAACAACCCGCGATGTTCACGATAAAAACTCCTACCGGGAACGCCGTATCGAAATTCTTTTGAATAAAACCACTTAGCCAGTAACGGGAAACCCCGCCGAACATGGAACCGAGCGCGACAAACAATAGATTACTCATGTTATATTTATATAGATTGGTAAAAAATCTTTTCATGACAAAATTAATGCTTTGTAGTAGATAATCTATATCTTTACCTTGTTTTTTGGATTGGTGCAGAAGAACGATTTAAATATCAAATTATTATTTATGAAAAAAAGAGTTATATTACTTTTGAGTGTTACCGCTTTGGTCGCATCTTGCAAAGAAGGAGCGAAGCAGACGGAGAATCCGTTGATGCAGAAATTTGAAACCCCGTTTCAAGCGCCGCCTTTCGATAAAATCAAACTGGCAGATTACAAACCTGCTTTCGAAGAAGGAATGAAACAGCATAAGGCTGAAATTGAGGCAATCGTGAACAACCCGGAAGCCCCGACTTTCGAGAACACGATCGTGGCTTTCGATCAATCCGGAAAGTTGTTGAACCGGACGTCGGCTATTTTCTTTAATCTTTGCGAAGCTGTCACGAGCGATGACATGTTGGCGTTGGCGATGGAAATCAGTCCTGCCGTGACCGCTCACGGGGATGAGATAAACATGAACCCGAAGCTGTTTGCCCGCATCAAGACGTTGTATGACAAAAAAGAATCGCTGGGCTTGGACCCTTTGGCATTACGCACGCTGGAAAAATACTACGATGATTTCGTGCGCGGGGGTGCTAATCTGAATGATGAGGACAAGGCTAAGATGATGAAAATTAACGGAGAACTGGCTAAGCTGAGTTTGCAGTACGGCAACAACCTGTTGAAAGAAACGAATGCTTTCACGCTGGTGATTGATAATGCCAAGGATCTGGAAGGGCTTCCCGATAACGCGATTGCTTCAGCCGCTGCCGAGGCAAAGAATCGGGGAATGGAAGGGAAATGGGTATTCACGGTACAGAAACCGAGCATGTTGCCTTTCCTGACGTACGCCAAAAACCGGGATTTGAGGGAAAAATTATATAAAGGTTACTATATGCGGGCAAATAACGATAACGCTAATGATAATAAAGCGGTACTTGCCCAAATGGTGAACCTCAGAACGGAAAAAGCTAAATTGTTGGGTTTTGATACTTATGCCGCTTACGTGATTGACGTGAATATGGCAAAGACACCGGAAGCGGTACATGCTTTCTTGGAGAGGGTATGGACTCCCGCGTTGAAAGTTGCCAAACAGGAATTGGCTGAAATGCAGAAGATCGCGAACAAGGAAGGCATGCGGGAAAAGTTGGAGAGCTGGGACTGGTGGTATTATGCCGAGAAGCTGCGGAAACAGAAATATGACTTGGACGAGTCTGAAATGATGCCTTACTTGAAACTGGAGAATGTACGCGACGGAATGTTCGAGGTGGCAAACAAACTCTACGGCATCACTTTGGAGAAACGGACGGATATACCTTTATATCACCCGGAAGTGGAAACTTACGAGGTAAAGGACGTTGACGGTAGTTCGTTGGGTATCCTTTATCTGGATTATTTCACCCGTGCCAGCAAATCGGCGGGTGCGTGGATGACGGAATTTCGCCATTACACGAAAGAGAACGGCAAGGAAGAGATGCCGTTGGTATCCGTGGTCTACAATTTCTCGCCTGCCGTTGGCGATGCTCCCGTGTTGCTGACTTGGGACGACACGGAAACCATGTTCCACGAGTTCGGTCACGCCCTGCACGGGTTCTTTACCCGCGGCGATTATCAACGTATAGCCGGGACAATACCTCACGATATGGTGGAATTGCCTTCACAGGTTATGGAAAACTGGGCAAGCGAACCGGAAGTATTGAAAATGTATGCTAAACACTATCAGACGGGTGAACCGATGCCGGACGCGTTAATCAAGAAAATACAGGAGAGCGGGCATTTCAATCAAGGATTTGCCACGGTGGAATATGTTGCCGCTTCATTGTTGGATATGGACTGGTATTCACAAACCGAACCGCAACAATTTGACGTGAACGCTTTCGAGAAAGCATCCATGGATAAATACGGGCTGATCAAGGAGATTTTACCCCGCTATCGTTCCACTTATTTCTCCCATATTTTTGACGGGGGATATTCTGCCGGTTATTACGTGTATCTTTGGGCTGAAGTATTGGATGCCGATGCGTTCCAAGCTTTCAAGGCTTCCGGGGATATTTACAATAAAGAATTGGCTGCTAAATTCAGAAAGTATATTTTGTCTGAAGGCGGGTATGACGATCCCATGGGGCAGTACGTCAAGTTCCGGGGACAACAACCGTCCGAGGAGCCGCTTTTGATGAAGAGAGGTTTAAAATAGTAATAATAAGGAGTTGTGTCAAGAGTTAATGTTTATTTTTTGAACTCCTCCGTCGGCTTCGCCGCCACCTCCTCTATAAACAGAGGAGGTGCTGGTGACTCTTCCCGAAGACGGTGAGTAATTCAGCTCTCCCTCTGTTTATAGAGGGAGTACCCCGAAGGGGGGAGGGAGTTAAAAAAAACTTTTGACACAACCCCATACTTCTTGAATGGCGTTTATGGCATATACGCGTCTGTGTATAATCGTGATTTGTGTGTTAGCGTGTGGAAAAGTAACTTTTTCCGCGGAGAAGTATCGTGTTCATTCGTTTCGCGTAACCGATACAATCATTGCCGGGGATGAGCGAATTGTGGTGCATGGTAAAGTTCTCGATACAACGCGTCTTCCTATGGTAGGAGTCCACGTACTGGAAAAAGGAACGACGAACGGGGTCGTTACAGATTGGGAAGGAAATTTCTCCATGAAAGTAAGGCGAACCGGAACGTTGATCGTTTCTTTTGTCGGCTACCATACTCAATTTGTGGCTGTCGAGGGCAAAAAAGATATCCGGATCACGCTGGAACAGGAGAGTGTTCTGTTGGACGATGTCATCGTGACGGCATTGGGAATCCGTAAAAAAGAAAATTCCTTGTCTTATGCCGCTTCCCGGGTGAACCGGAATGAATTGATTCGGGTGAAAGATCCGAATATGATCGTGACACTTATGGGAAAGATCGCGGGAATGCAGGTGAACCGGAGTTCTTCCGGTATGGGCGGTTCCGTGAAAGTCGTGATGCGCGGTAATCGTTCGGTGGCGGGTAATAATCAGCCTTTATACGTGATAGACGGAATCCCGATGCTGAACGAGAGCAGCGAACAGCCGAGTACGTCTATCGGGGGTACGGCTGATGCCGGAAACAGGGATGCCGGGGATGGTATTTCCAATCTTAACCCGGAAGACATAGAGAGTATCAGTATATTGAAAGGAGCCCCGGCAGCCGCTTTATACGGAACGCAGGCTGCCAACGGGGTTATCTTGATTACCACGAAACACGGGGAAGCGGGGAAGCAGGAAGTTTCTTTCTCTTCGAGCGTGTTGATTGATAAAGCCATGATGCTCCCGAAACTGCAAAATCATTATGGCGTGAGCGACGAGGTGGAAAGTTGGGGAGAGAGAAAAGATATAAACACGGGGAACCCGATTTCTTCTTTTTTTAAGACGGGAGTGACCGCGATTCATTCCCTTACCTTTTCAACCGGAAATGAACGCACGCAAACTTATTTCTCCTACGCGAACACGGAGGGAAAAGGGATTATGGAAACGCATCGTTTATCAAAACACAACATGAACCTGCGGGAAAGTGCAACTTTTTATGACGGGCTTTTAAAAATAGACGGAAGTGTCAATTTATTGAAGCAAACGGTGAAAAATCGTCCGGTGCCGGGCGGCTTTTACATGAATCCGTTAGTCGGGTTATACCGTTTTCCCCGGGGAATGGATATCACGGAGTATAAAAATCATTTTGAAGTGTGGAATGAAGAGCGCCGGTTGAACGTGCAGAATTGGCACGCCCCGACGGAGGACTTCGAGCAAAATCCCTATTGGGTACTGGAACGTATCAAAGGGCAGGATCAGAGAACACGGGTGATAGCCTCTATTGCCATGCGTCTGATTCTTTCTGCTCATTTTTCGTTGCAGGCCCGCGGAAGCGTGGATTACTTGAACGATAAGTTCCGTCAGAAATACTACGCTTCCACGGCTCCGGCGTTGGCGGGAAGTAATGGACGTTATATCGACGCGAGCCACGAGCAGACTTTGACTTATGGAGATGTGCTCGGGACTTATAAACGAAAGTTCGAGAACTTTTCTTTGGATATATCTTTAGGGGCAAGTATAAATAATAACAAGACAAATGAACTGCGCTACGATTCGAAAACAGCTTCATTGAAATATGCCAATGTATTCAATATCGCGAACATCAATATGACGACGTCCGCTTATATTGCCGAGCAAATCGATGCCACGAGGCAGATGCAATCCTTGTTTGCAACGGCACAGTTGGGTTTCCGGGAATACTTGTTCCTCGATATTTCCGCCCGTAATGATTGGAGTTCCACGTTGGCTTATACTTCCCGTGAATCCACCGGCTTTTTCTATCCTTCCGTGGGATTCTCTTGGTTGATAGACCGGACGTTTTCCCTGCCCGAGTGGATCACGGGCGGAAAGATTCGCGGGGCATGGAGTATGGTCGGGAATGATATCCCCTTGTATATCACGCACCCCGTGTCACACGTGTTGGCGGGAGGCGGTATACAGGCTTCCGATGCCGCCCCTTTCGAGGAAATGAAACCGGAGAAAAACGTGGCGTTTGAAGCGGGAACCGAGTGGCGGCTGTTCAACGACCGCTTGCGAGTGGACCTCACGTGTTACAACACGGTCACGAAGAATCAGTTTTTCAAACTGGCGGCGAAGGATGGCGACACGTACGCTTATCGTTACGTGAATGCCGGGGAAATACGGAACACGGGGGTAGAGATCGAGTTGAAAGGAACCCCTTTTGAGGATACAAAAGTCAAATGGGAAACCGGGATAAATTACGCTTCCAACAAAAATAAAGTACTTCGCTTACACGAAGAACTGCCTGTTTTCCAGTACGGGCCTTATGGCTTTTCGTCAAGTTACGCGATGAAATTGAAAGAGGGAGGTTCCTTCGGGGATATCTACGGCAAGGCTTTCAAGCGGGATGCTAACGGGAAGATTCTATACGAGACGGAAGGCGATTTGAAAGGATTACCACGAGTGGAGGGTGACGGTAACACGGTGAGAGTGGGGAATGCCAATCCAAATTTCACGTTGGGATGGACGAATACCTTCTCGTGGCGGAATTTTATGATGACATTCCTGATAGATGGGCGTGTCGGTGGAAAAGTGTTGTCACAGACACGGGCGGATATGGACTTGTACGGGGTAACGAGAGCCACCGGGGATGCTCGTGACCGGGGGTATGTCATGCTGGAGGGCGAGAGGATCACCAACGTGAAAGGATTTTACAAATCCATTGTCGGGGGACGTGCGGGAGTGACGGAATACTACATGTACGATGCCACGAATTTCCGTTTGCGGGAATTTTCCTTGGGATACTCTTTCCCGAAACAATGGTTGGAATCGGTACGGGTACTACGGGATATACATCTGGCTTTTACCGCCCGGAATCTGTTTTTTATATACAGGAAAGCACCTTTCGATCCGGATTTGATTCTTTCTACCGGGAACGATAATCAAGCGATAGAAGTTTACGGGATGCCTACTACCCGTGGTATGGGATTCAGTCTGCGTGTTACCTTTTAATCGGATGGCGGTATGGAAAAGAGAGTATTTGTCTACATGGTTCTGTTTCTGGGATGTATCGCTTGCACGGGACATTTTAAGGATTTGAACACGGATAAAACCGGGATCACGGATGAGGATACGCGTATCGACTGGAACCATATCGGGATACCTCTCGGTGTGGTGCAGCAGGGCATCTATTTTAATTATGATTTCGGCAAGGGGAAGAATTGGACATACCAGATCATGCAGAACCTGAGCGCCGATATGTTCAGTGGTTATATGCACGATTACAAGCCGTTGAACGGCGGTTCCCACAATTCTGATTATAATCTTCAAGACGGGTGGAACGGGACGTTCTGGGGATACACGTACGCTTATATCATGCCGCAGATCAAACGGTTGGAGGATTCCACGAGAACAGAGAATCCTCTTTTCTACGCGATCACGAAAATATTGAAAGTCGAAGTGATGCATCGGGTGTCCGATTACTACGGTCCGATCATATATTCCAATTTCGGGGGGATGAAATCGGTGTATATGCCGGATACGCAACAGGATGTTTATCATGCTTTTTTTGACGATCTGAAAGAGGCGGTAAAGACGCTGAGCGATTATATGGATAAGCCCGATGAAGTTTTTGATTTTTCCCGTTTTGATATTCTGATGGACGGGGAGATCCTTTCGTGGATTAAATTTGCCAATTCATTGCGTATGCGTTTGGCGGTACGGATAGCAATGGCTGAACCGGAAAAAGCCAGAACGGAATTTCAGTCGGCTATCAGTGATGAACACGGGTATTTTGAAGACCCTTTCGAGCTCGTGAAGGTATCTACCCGCGACGGGTACACCAATCCTTTGGGCGAGATCAACCGGGTATGGGGGGAAGTGTACATGAATGCTTCCATGGAATCCATTTTAAACGGTTTCGATGATCCCCGGCGGAAAGTGTTTTTTGAGCCCTGCATGGAAGACGTTTGTTTGCCGGATAAGAACGGTAAGGATTCCGTCATTATTCCTTTAAAGGGACAATACCGGGGGATTCGCCAAGGTACAATGTTCGCACACCCTTATTACGCGGCTCTGTCCAAGATATACGTGAACGTGAATACCGACGCGATCTTGATGACGGCGGCAGAGGTATGGTTTTTACGGGCGGAAGCAGCTCTGCGGGGTTGGACATCGGAAGAAGCCGGGGATTGCTACGAGAGAGGGGTGAAATGTTCTTTCTCGCAATGGCAGGTACCCGACGCGGACGCTTATTTGCAGGGTGATAACCGGGCATCAGATTTCAAGGATGTATTCACGCCCGAGAATGATATCAAAGCCCGTTGCAAGGTATCCCCTTGTTGGGATGAATCCGCATCGCCGGAAATAAAGCTGGAAAGAATTATCACGCAGAAATGGTTGGCTATTTTCCCGGAGGGATGTGAGGCTTGGGCGGAACAGCGAAGAACGGGATACCCGAGACTTTTTCCCGTGAAATACAATAATAGCCGGAATGGTTGTATCGACACGGAAATCATGATACGTCGTCTGAACTTTCCTTCGACTCTTCTGGATGAAAGCGCGGAACAATACAAGGCATTGGTGGATGCTCTAGGGGGAAAGGACAACGCTGGAACCCGTTTGTGGTGGGATACGGGGAGAAATTTTTAAGAAATAGAAGGATTCAAAGATTCATAGGGATTACCTTATCGCGGGTAAACTTTTATTATGGAAATGTAAAGCATCCGAAATATGGGTATTTAGTCGTTCTTTGGTTAGAGTGTCGAAAAAATATAGTAAAAATTAAATGTTCCGCGTGAAACTTTATCAACCGCTTTTCGTTTCTATAGGTGTTTACAATGAAATACAAAGAACCTTTAAATATTTATAGTTATGATGAAAGGAAATATTGGTTTAGACGCATCAATGATCAAATCAAGTAAAACAATTTTAAATAACCTGCTTGCTGATCATTTTGTTTTACTGGCTAAAACATGGAATTACCACTGGAATATGAAAGGCGCGAGCTTCAGATCTTATCACACGTTCTTGGAAGATCTTTATAACGGCCTGATTGAAGATATCGACAGTATTGCCGAGCGTGTTCGTGATTTGGACGAACGTCCTATCGGGTCTTTGAAAGGCTGTCTGGAGCACAACCGCATCAAAGAACAAGACGAGGAGAAACCGCTTCCCGATGCAAAGGGGATGTTGGCAGCCTTGTTGGATGACAATGCAGAAGTTATCCGTCAGATACGTTCTGATTTGGAAACCATGGATAAAGAAGGCTCGAAAGATTTCGGAACATCCAATTTCTTGGAAGACATGATTGAGAAAAAGGAAAAAGTAACTTGGATGATCCGTGCCCATTTGGAATAAGGATAGATTTTTATGTTATGAGTGAATGAGGGGGACTGTCGATTATCGGCAGTTCTCTTTTTTTATGTTCGCCTTGTATTCCGATGTTTTTTGTATCTTCGTACCCGTTAATCAGGAGATATGGATGATAGAGAGATAAGTGGTATTTTAATCCACTGGTACGAGAAGAACAAGCGGGAATTGCCGTGGCGGGAAACCGGCGATCCTTACTTGATTTGGATCTCGGAGATTATACTCCAGCAAACCAGAGTGGCGCAGGGGTTGGATTATTTCAACCGTTTCGTGCAACGTTTTCCCGATGTGCGTTCCCTCGCGGAAGCTGACGAAGATGAGGTGATGAAATACTGGCAAGGTTTGGGGTATTATAGTCGTGCCCGCAACCTGCACGCGGCGGCAAAGCAAATCGTGGATTCTTTCGACGGCGTTTTTCCCCGGACGAGAGAGGATATCTTATCACTGAAAGGGATCGGGGATTACACGGCTGCCGCGATAGCTTCTTTCGCCTATCAACAACCTTACGCCACGGTAGACGGCAACGTGTACCGGGTGTTAGCCCGGCTGTTCGATTTGGAGATGCCTATTGATAGCGGCGAGGGAAAGAAGTATTTCACGGAATTGGCACAATCGTTACTGGACGAACGGCATCCCGATCTGTTTAATCAGGCGATGATGGAATTCGGGGCTTTGCAGTGTGTCCCGAAATCCCCGGCTTGCGATTCTTGTCCTTTGAACGGGAAGTGTCTGGCATTGGCTTCCGGGCGAGTGGAACAATTACCCGTGAAGAACGGGAAGACCATGGTTAAACCCCGTTATTTTAATTATTTGCATATCCGCGGTCAGGGTAAAACCTTGCTTTCCAAGCGCACGGGAAATGACATCTGGCGTAATCTTTACGAGTTCCCGTTGGTCGAAACGGCATCTCCCGTGTCTTGGGGAGAGTTGCAACAAGTGACCGGATTCAATACATTATTCGGCGGAATGACGGGTATCAACGTGAAACGGGAGTTCACGGCTAAAAAGCACGTGCTGTCCCACCGGGTAATTTACGCCGTGTTCTACGAGATTCTGGTAGATGCTTTCTCTCCTGCCATGCAGAAGTACCTTCAGGTGCCGGATGAGGAGGTAGGTAATTACGCGGTATCCCGTTTGGTGCAGTCTTACTTGGAAAAGCGGGAAACTTTGTTGTTTTGATAAATAAAATTATTCCTTTTTGGTGTGTCACTGGTGAAAAAGATTTATTTTTGTATTGATGCGGAAAGATGATAGAGATATACTTGACAGGTTCACGAAGAATCGTAAGGACGGGATTCGCGTGCTGTTTGATCGTTACTATCGTCCTCTGGTGTTGTATGCCGGGACATTGATTAGTGACGACACGATGGCGGAAGATCTCGTTCAGGAATTTTTCGTGCGTTTGTGGGAAGACGATTATCTCGAACGTATCGAGAGCAAGGCGCTCAGTTCTTATCTTTTCTCTTCCGTGCGCAATAGTTGTTATACATACTTGCACAAGAACGATGTGATGCGTGCCCGCGTGGACTTCACGTCCATTGACGTGGCGGCAGATTCGGCGGCGGCTTTAAGCCAAGAAATCGTGGATAGGGTAACTGCTGTGATAGCCCGAATGCCCGAACAGACGGGACGAGTGCTGAATTGCGTGTTGATGCAGGACATGAAATATCAGGAAACAGCCGACGAGTTGCATGTATCGCTGAACACGGTGAAAACTTTGTTGCGCAACGGGATGCGGCTTTTGCGTGAAGAACTGCAAAGCGAACAGGAGTTGATTCTATTATTCGTTTGCGCGGGTAATTCGGAAAGTTGAACTGACGCGGGGTAACGTAGCTATCCTGAAGCTATACTCGTGCTACACCATATTGAGCCTTATTGGTTTATGCTTGTTTCCCGTTGGAATGTTCATGGCAGGGATGGCTTGAATATTTGTCAAGTTAAATTAGATTATTTCTTGTTAAAACGTGGGCGAAGAGTGGGCTATAAGTAGGCTAAGTGTAGGCGATGCCGCCTAATAGTCACCTAATAGTCGCCCAAAACTCACCCAACTCGGTTTTATATCCTGCTTAAAGCCCTCTTAAAGGTTATATGAAGTGATAGCTTTGCGTGAATATTTTAAAATATATATATTTGCCACCCTTTTTCATGAGGAGTAATTATTTTCAAGTAGAATGTAGTTTTAAACAGAGACAGACGATGAAAAGATTTTTTTCAACCTGCCTGTTGTTTTGGGTGGGTATATTCTTACTATTGGTCGGTTGTAAGAAGGATGAGGTGACAGTTGTCGAAGACGAGGATATTGTGGATAATGAATTACCCGTCAGGTTGACGGTGGCGGATTATAACGAGAATAACACGTATTATTTGTTGAATGATGACGAATCCCCGGATGTTTATTTCGATTCGAAGCAGCGAAGTTTTCTCGTGACGCAGCCCTTGCAAATTTCGCTGGATGACGAGCTCAATTTCCAGATTCGTTTTTATAGCCCGAGAGCCTTGAAAGGCGTGACGATTTGGGCAACCATCGAGGGGTACGACGAGGAGGTCGAGTTTATGTCGCTCGAGAAAATCATGCCGTTCCAACAGCTTCGGGTGCCTGTGCCTTTTGTCACCACGGATATGACCGCGTACACTCGCGGCGGAAAAAAGATTCTTATCACGGCAAACCCGGACTTGACGGCGGAGGATATCTCTTTTAGAATCGAGTGTGACGATCCTTATTGGGCAAGGTTGCAATCTATCCGTTGTAAATGGAATATCGCTTTCGGCAGGTATAGCGACACGCAGGCAAGCTGGAAGTATAAAATGAAGGCTTCACACACGCGTGAGGCGGTGGCGATCGCGTTGAACATGAGTTATATGTTTTCGTCGGAGAAGTTCGAGAAGGCGTTGCACGAGTTCGGACCTCTACATAGTAACAATGACAGGGTGGAGATTGACAAGCATGCTTTATTGACAAGAGTGCTTAATCACCGCGGGTTGGTTTTCGGTTATACCACGGGTGTGATGGGATTGGGTGGCGGCACGACGTACGGGATGCACGAGGTGTGTTACCTTGAGCATTATGCCGATGATAAGAGCATCACGGAAACCCTTTTTCATGAGTTCGCGCATTGCGTGGGATACGGGCATGCCGGGAATATGACCTATGAGCAGACGGGACCCGGGTGGATTACCTTGTGTAATAACGTGTACGTCGAGTTGTCGCGTGAAAAGGAGTTGCCCGTTTACTCCCGCCGTTTCCTGCATACCCGTAAGTGCAAGAACAGGTATTTTGACGATATATACGTGGCGTCAAAATATATTATCGAGGATCCGGAACTTGATGCCCTAGATGGTGGTTTGTCCCCGTTGCGCGGAGTGACGGACACGGGTGGGGATGACGGTATGCCGCTGACTTTCCGGTTGGATTATGCGGATGTGCCCGGGGCAACGGCAGCCACTTTCCGCCCGAAAGACGTGTACGCGTACGGGAATACCTTGTACGTGGTGAATGATGCTGACAATAATTATAGCGTGGAGGTGTTCAATCTCGAGCCTAACAGTATGAAACAGCATTTGCATAGTATCCGGGAATGGTCGCGGGGGGACGAAACGGAAACGTTCGGTGGTAGACCGAATGGTGTTACGCGTGCTAACGGGAAGATATATGTCACTCACGAGGGGAGTCGCACGGAGATTTTCGACGCGGGGGATTACCGGTTTGTCACGTGTATCGGAACCGGGGCGTGGGGTACGGGGCCTTCTCAAACCGTGCACGCTTTCGACGTTGTGCTTTACAAGGGGATGGTGGCGATTCATGACAAGCGTTATGTCAATTTCGTGGAAGAGGGGGTGTTGACGCCCGGAAACGTGGCACCGCGTTTGTACATTCGGTCGGAGCATTTGGGCGAGGTGAGCGCCGCTTACGGCATGGCGGTCGATGAACGGGCGGGATTGCTTTATTCCACCCATCCGTCCAAGCGTATAGATGTTTTCGCTCTTGGTGATATACGCGAGGGTGTGACGCTTAAACGTGTCAAGCAGTTGGCTTATCGTAACATGCCTTACGCGCTGGATTTTTACAAGGGTAGGTTGTTCGTGACTTCTAACGGCAACGAGAAGTTTTGCGAAGTTGACCCGGAAACGGGGGATATCGTGAAGGATTACACGACGGTCGGTGGCATCACGTTGCAAGCCCCCGAGAAGTTCTGTATCCGCCGTAGCACGTTGTTTATTGTCGACCGCACGAAGGACGGGCCGTGTCTTTACGCTATTCCCACGCGGGAGTTGAAATAGGAGCGTATGGTTGTTTTTTTTCAAAAAAAAATACACCCTTCATTCACCCGTTTTGATTTTTATTTAGTCTTACTTGTGTAAAAAACAAAGTATGACTATATCGAATTACATAGAAGAGTTGATTTACCGTGTGTTAGCAAGAGATGCAAGCGAGGAGGAACGATGTGAGTTGGAGGCGTGGGTGCGGGAGAGCGAGGAGCATCGAGTGTTTTTTCACAAGGTGGAGCGGGCTTGGTACACGGGGAAGTATGCCGTGAGATGGAAAAATGTGGAGATGAGTTCCGCGTGGAAAGCTGTGGAGCACAAGCGGGGAGCCCGTGGGCGGAAGCGTGTGGTGCGTATCGGATGGAGTGTGGCGGCGGCAGTGGTGCTGGCGGTCGGGTTGGCGTGGATGTTTTTGCCGTCGGGGGAAGAGAATATGCCCGTGGCGATGGTGCAGGCTCCGGTGGGTAAGCCCGGGGAGTCGAAGGCGTTGCTGGTGCTTTCGTCGGGAGAGCGGGTTGCTTTGGGAGGCGAGCAGGCGGACACGATACGGGAGAACGGGCAATCGATTTTGCGGGAGAAGGATTATATTGATTATAGCCGGGAGAAAGGTGGTGGAGTGACGGAAACGGTTTATAATGAGTTGATTGTGCCTGTTGGTGGGGAGTACCGTTTGTTGCTTGCCGATGGGACTGTCGTTTACATGAATTCGGAATCCCGCTTGAAATATCCGGTACGGTTCACCGGGAGCGAGCGATTGGTGGAGTTGGAAGGAGAGGCTTATTTTGAGGTGGAGCGGGATGAGGAGCGTCCTTTCGTGGTACGCACGAGTCGGTTGGACGTGACGGTATTGGGCACCGGGTTTAACGTGATGGCTTACAAGAAGGATGCCCGCACGGAAGTCACTTTGGTGAACGGGAAGGTGGACGTGACGAGCGGGAAGATTAGCGAGGTGTTGACCCCGAACCGACAGTTCGTGATGAATAACGAGAGTGGTGAATACGAGGTGCGTACGGTGGATGCGGATGCTTATGCCGCGTGGAAAAAGGGGACTTTGAATTTTGACGCGATGCCGTTGGAGGAGTTGGGGGATAAGTTGGCACGTTGGTACGGGGTGAGTTTCTTTTTCAGTAACGAGCGTTTGAAGCAGTTGAAGTTCACGGGTGCTTTCAGGAAATATAATGACATGGATTATATTCTTTCTTTGATAGAGGCAACGACGGATGTAACTTTTAAAATCAATGGAAATGCAATTATAGTTAGCGGAAAATAAAGTAGAAAACCGCTTCCGAAGGGGCATAAAAATACCGGAAAGTGTTGGGAGCACGATCCGGTAGTCACTCCCGGGGGAGCATTAAGAATCACTTAATTCACAAATGTATGAAAAAAAGTAATGTAGTGTGGCTTGTTTTGTCAAAAAATAAGCGGCAGCAATTATGGAGAATTATGAAACTAACATGGATTTTGTGTGTCTGTTTCGTGTGTACGTTATCCGCGAACAGTTTGGCACAGCAAAAATTGAGTATGAATTTGGGGGAAACGTCGATTAAGACGGTTTTCGAGGAGATTCGTAAGCAAACGAACAAGATCGTGATTTATAATGACGACCGGTTGGCGTTGCGGAAGAAGGTGAACGCGGATTTCAAGGACATGGAGTTGGCAGATGTGCTGGAACGTGTACTTGCCGGAAGCGGTATGACGTACAAGTTCGTGGACGATTATATCGTGATTACTCCTGCCGTGAAGCCCGCGCAGGATGAGAAAAAAGCGTTTCGGGTAAAAGGTTTCGTGTACGACCAGAACAAGGAGGCTTTGCCGGGAGTGACGGTGAAAGTGGCAGGGGTACCCCTCGGGACTTCTACCGATGTGAACGGGTGGTTTACCATGGAATTGACCGAGAAAGCGACTTTGGAATTTTCATTCGTGGGGTATAAAAGGAAGACTTTGGCTTTGACCGATCAGATGTTGAAAGACACGATTCGGGTTTACATGGAGGAAGAGGTGAACGAGATGGATGAGGTTGTCGTGACCGGTTATCAGGAAATCCGCAAGGATCGAATGACAGGTTCGGTGACGGTGATTACTGCCAAGGAGTTGGAGAATAGTGCATTCAAGAGCATAGACCAAATTTTGGAAGGTAAGGTTGCCGGGTTGTATTCTTTCAAGACCAGCGGAGCTCCGGGAACACGGGCGAGTGTTCGTATCCGGGGTGACAACTCTATATCGGGTAACAAGGAGCCGATGTGGGTGGTAGACGGTCTGCCCTTGCAAGGTGGTGTGGCATCCATTAACGTGCTTAACGCGGGAAATATTCAGGAGTCTGCACTTGATCACGGTATCGGTAACCTTTCTCCGGCGGATATCGAGTCAATCACGATTTTGAAGGATGCGGCAGCATCGGCTATTTACGGTGCGCGAGCTGCTAACGGTGTGATTGTGATCAAGACGAAACGCGGTTTCGAAGGGGATGCTACTTTTAGTTATAACGGTAGTTTCGGTATAGTATCGGCACCGAGCATTGATTTGGATTTTATGAACGGTCGCGAGAAGGTGGATTTTGAGCTTCAGTTGATGCGGGATTTCCATCGTGCCGATCAAGCCGGGTTAGCGGGTAAGATTTACGATAATTATAAACAAGGACGTATTAGTGCGGCAGAATATGATGCCGAGTTAAATCGGTTGCGTTCCACGAACACAGATTGGTTTGACGAGATTTTCCGGAAAGGATTTTCGCATTCTCATTTCTTGTCGATGCGCGGAGGTTCAGCTAAAACAAACTACTATGCTTCATTGAATTATAGCGGTCAAGACGGTGTATTGAAAAGTAATCACTATAATAATTTGGGCGCAAAATTGGAAGTTCGTCATAAACCTATAGAGAATTTGGAATTGCATTTCCAAGTAGAAGGAAATTATCGCGAGGATGTTGATCATGCTTCTGCTGTAGACCCGTTCAAGTATGCGGTTTTTGCTAACCCGTACGAAAAGCCATACAACGAGGATGGTAGTTACGCTGCTGATTTGAGTTATTTGGGTGACAACTGGAGTGATTTGAAATATGGTTATAGGTTCGATACATTCAATATCTTGCGTGAGTTGGATGAAACGCAGAATAAGAGTATTGCCTCGGATGTGTCTGCCCGTTTGGGATTCAATTACAAAATCATGGAAGGATTGACCGCAGATGTAAGCGGATCGTTGACGTATAGTACGAATAACACGGAGAAGTGGGCAGGTCCTGAAACGTATGCTTCTTACGCGAATGCAAGTTTCGTGAGAGCGGCATTGATGATAAATCCGGAAAAAGAAATACCGGCGGGTTATAATAACGGTTATTTGAGAGAAGGTTCCGGTCGTTCCACTGCTTTTGCGTTGAGAGGATTGCTTAGCTATAATAACGATCAGTTGGAGGGACATTTTTTCTCTGTTGTTGTCGGTTCTGAGATTTCAGGTAGTAAAAGTTATAATAACTTCCATGACTTCCCGGAATTTAATCAGATCTATCGTTTTACCACGTTCCCCTCTTTTTATGATCCGGAAGGGCAAATCAAGTATGATAACTTTGTAAGACAAAACATATTCAATAACATGATGGGTACAGGTGAGGCGCAGGACCGTTCGGCTTCTTTCTTTGCGGCATTTACTTATACATTACGGGATAAATATGTATTCAACGTGAACGCTCGTTTTGATGGGGCGGATATTATCGGTACGGATAATCGTTTTACCCCGTTGTGGTCAGCCAGTTTCCGTTGGAATGCCATGCGGGAAAATTTCTTGAAGAACGTGAACTTTATTTCCGATTTGGCGGTACGTGTTTCTTACGGGTACACGGGAAATATTGACCGTAGTTCTTACCCGATGCCATTGGTTTACTTGAGTGGAGAGAAATATGACGGTTTGTTTATGGCAGAAAGCGTGACTTTCCCGAACCCGAATATCAAGTGGGAACATAAAGAAGACCGGAATATCGGTTTGGATTTCGCTTTTTGGAACAACCGTATCGGTGGTACGTTTAACTATTACTGGAATACCACCCGTGATTTGTTGGGAGACATGACTACTCCTATTTCTTATGGTCGTGAAAGCATTCGTACCAATGTATCCTCGTTGGAGAATAAGGGATGGGAGTTTAATATCAACTTCCGTTTGGACTTGGGTAAGGATGTGTATTGGGTAAACTCCTTCAATATCGCACAAAACAAGAACAAAATTACGAACACCTTTATCAAGAATTTCGAGGAGTTTCAAGATGTGAATTGGTATGGTAGTACTGCCAATATCGAGGGGTATGCTACCGGAACGATTTTCGGACACCGTTTTGCCGGAGTAAATCCTGCCACGGGTAATGCAATGTTCTATTTGACAGAGAGAGCCAGAGAGGTATGGGCGGAGCGTAAAGAGGTGTCAATAGATGAGATCCCGTATGTAATGGAGGATACGGATAGCGAGTTTGACGAGAATGTTATGACCGCCTCTTTGGTAAATTTGGGGACCTTGAATCCGAAGGTGACCGGAGGATTTACTTCTACATTGTCTTGGAAACAGTTGGAGGTACGTTTAGGTTTTTCTTATAGCGCAGGTCATTTGTTGGAGACGTTTAATGAGCGAGAATATGCTCCTCGCGGAGGAAGTTCCGAGATACATGTTTCCAGAACCAATCGTTTGAGAAGTGCAATGAATCACTGGAGAACCCCGGGAGATATTACCGATTCACCTCGTTATAGCTTTAAAGATCGTAACTATCGCCGGATGTTGACGGATGATAGGTATGAAAAGGCTGATTTCTTGGCATTCCGCGATTTGACGGTATCCTACGATTTGCGTGGTGATTGGTTCAAATATATCGGATTGAGCCGTTGTCGCGTGGGATTGCAGGTGAGCAATGTGTTTGTATTTACAAAGTACAGCGGTTTGGACGTGACTACCGGAGGAGCATTCAACTACCCGAATCCTCGTACTTATATGTTTAATCTTTCTTTGGGCTTTTAAAAGACAGATGTTATGAGAAAGTTTATATATTTAATTAGTTTTTTATTGGTTTTAGGAGTTACCTCTTGTAAAGAGTTTTTGAATGTAACCCCTAAGAACGTGATCTCGATGGAAGACTTGCAAAGTATCAAGCAGGCATTATCTAGCTTTTTGTATAGTATGCGTGCTGATGGTGATGCGTATGGTATGGGGGGAACAGTTGCACCTTTCGGTCGTTTTTATGATTATAAGGCGATGATGCTTTATACCGGCGAGTGGGATTTATCTAATTTGGCGGCAGATGATGCAGGAATGACGGTTGAGGATGTAGAACAGGCTGATTGGCGTTCAGAAGATACTCAAACTTATTGGAGAAGATTTTATAAACCTATCGGTTTGATGAATTTACTTATCCATGAAGCTAAAACGGCAATGGGGGATGAGGATATGCGCGATTATATCATGGGAGAAGCATACGTTATGCGTGCTTACTGTTTCTTTAAATTGGTTCAGTATTTTGCTCCTTATGATAATAATAAATTAGGTATTCCTTTGTGTTTGAACTCTTATGATGACTTCGAGGACGTGAATTTGTCTCGTGCTCCTCAGACGGAGGTGTATGCACAAATTTTGAGTGATTTGCATGAAGCGGAAATTCGTTTGGAGCGGACTCCTATGCGGGATGGTTTTAATAGGATGTATGATACTCATATCGTGAATCGATTGTTTGCGCAGGTTTATTGTTTTAAAGCACTTTCCCCTGCGGCAGAGGTCAATGATTGGAAAAATGCAATCTTATATGCAACTAAAGAGACGGATGGGGTTGTATTGGAGAGCGATCCGAATAAGTTGTCAGATTTGTTTAATCCGAATAAACAGAATAGTGGAATTTCGACTAATGAGGCTGCTTTGCGTTTCAGAATGTCAAGTAGTATTTCTATGAATAATACTTCAATATTGAGAAATGCGTATATAAGTAATGAGTTTGTAAATACTTATTTTCCTGTATCGGAAGGAGATATCCGTAATGAGTATTATTTTACGGGTAGCGGTACTAATATTCGCTTGGATAAACATTCTACTGATTATGGTTGGAGTGGGGACTGGGGGATCGTTTTTGTCGGATTCCGATTAGCAGAGACTTTCTTGATTCAAGCAGAGGCTTTGGCGATGACCGATCAGTTGAATGAAGCAAAAGCTATACTAGAGTGTTTTAAAGAGGCTAGATATACAGGGACTTACACGATTCCTTCAGATAAAGAGGGATTGTTGCAGGAAATTTACCGGGAGCGTCGTAAAGAATTTGTGGGAGAGGGTGATTACGTGTGGATGGACATGAAACGCTTGGGATTGAAAGCAGAGCGCACAATTATTGG
The DNA here is from genome assembly GCF_022132345.1 of Butyricimonas sp. DFI.6.44. NCBI lineage: Bacteria > Pseudomonadati > Bacteroidota > Bacteroidia > Bacteroidales > Odoribacteraceae > Butyricimonas > Butyricimonas sp. DFI.6.44. The sequence goes on from NZ_JAKNJD010000004.1 coordinate 51,390, forward strand.
TCAGACTTATACGTTGAATGGTGCGGGAGATTATCGTTACACCTTCCCGATCCCGACGAGTGAGTTGGAGAATAACAAGTATTTAGATCAAAATCCGGTTTGGCAATTAAAAGATTAACATTATGAAGACAAAGAATTTATTATATTTGCTTTTATCGCTAGGCATTTTTATCGGATGTACACCGGAAGAAGGAGAGGTGCTCGATTTTAGCAATGTTGAAATTGAGAAAGTGGAGTTAGGTGCAGATGCTGAGCAGTTGATCGCTGATGGTGTAGCTACTTTGACATTGGATCCGAAACTTTATCAAGTAGCAGAGGGAAAAGACGGGGAGAAAGTATATGGTAGAATACCGGTAGATCGGATTTCCGGGGATATGGTTAAGTATTTCTTGGAAGATGGTACCGAATTGGGAGGACCGGAATACAGAACGACTGATGTGTCAAAAGGTAAAGTGAGTTTTTATATCACGGCAAATGGAATGAAATCAGACTTGTTTACCGTGAAATTACGAGAGCCTTTTGCAGAGAATGAGTATGAAATGATCACTTATCCGGTGGTGTTCCATGTACTTCAAACCACAGAAAGTGTAACAGGAGGATCTAAGTTGGATGCAAGTTTGATTTACGAGTTTTTCAACACAATGGTGAATACTTTTGAGCGTAAAGTTGCTTTTGGTCCGAATAATGTAGATACCCGTATTCGTTTTCAACTGGCAGAATACGCTCCTGATGGAACAAAAATGGAGGAAAAGGGAATAAATCGTTGGACAAGGGGTAAATATCAGAATGAGTGGTGGTATATTGAAGGGGATGGTGTTGAGTTTTGTATCAAAAATGATTTTAAAAAAGACCTTTTATGGGATTATAAAAAGTATTTGAACATTTGGATTGTAGAAACTATGCCTGGGACAATAGGAACAGTTACAATACCTCCTCGGTTTATCTTGACAGGAACAGAACCTTTGGAAGGAATACCTGTTATGCAGGAAAAAAACGCTGAGGAATTTGAAGCGATGGATAAAAATGACTGGAAGCTTAGTGACATTGGTATGATGTTTGATCTTGGGCAATTTTCGACAGGTGACAAATTATCGTTGGGACAACTTGGGCAAGTGGGACAGTTCTTTGGATTGTTGCCGACAGAGTTTACGAGAGAAGGGATAACATCGGATTATTGCGAGGATACTGTGCCTTACGAGATTTATCGAGAAGAGTGGTATGACAATAATGGAAATGATGCTAATAATCGCTTAAAGGTGACAGAGAACGGATTATTATTCTATTCCACAAATATCATGGATACCTATTCTTTTAGAACTGCCATTACTATGGATCAGATGAAACGTATCCGTACTATCACGGATAACTGCCCGCTCCGTTGGGCTTGGAAGAGCAAGTGGGCTTTTACAGGAAAAGAAGATTAATAATAGTCTTATATGTTGTGAATTAAGAGAAGGGGGAAGCTGAAAAAGGCTTCTTCCTTACTCTTCTTATGTAGGGAAAATCGAAGTTAAACTTAATAAATTGTGGATATGAAATATCGTTTATTGTTTATCGTTTTTTTATTCGCATGTTGTTTTGCTTGTGAAAGTGTGATAGAAAATCAGCAATTCAATGAGTTGGATTTGGAAGAAAATATTTTGATAGAAGGTGGGGGATTATCTCGCTCTGTGGATAGGGGAGTAACTGAGAATATGAATGCATTCCTTCAACGTGTTGATTTGTTTGAGCGTCAATTTATAGAATTGTACCAGTCTTATGATACAATTATTTCTGAAGGTGTACTAAGACAAAAATGGTATGAATGTATTAATCGTTTCGATAAAGATGCTGCTCGAGTATATCAAGATTTGTGTATAAATAAGTCTAGAGATTTATTTAAGAATGATGAAGATCTCGAAAACTATTTTAGAAGTTTTAGAATATATAGTTCTCGTTGTAAGCAAGTTGTTGATTTAATAGTTCGTTCTGTAGAAGATTTAAGAAGTGAAATTATACATGAGTTAGAATATGGCATAAAGCCAATTGAACCAGATGAGCGTCCGGAAACTATTCGTTATACACTTTCGGAAACAGTAAAAAAAGCAATGCCGTTTTGGGGAACATGGGAAGAAATTAGTAAAGTTGGGGTTTCTGGTTCGTTATTTGTTCCGTTGGATCAATTTGATTTTATTGATGTTGCTTGTTTGGTGGATAATTACAATAGGCAAAATTTGTACACGTATGATGATTTTGCTTTTTCTACGCCTCGAAAAGCAGAAGGCTTTCAAGCTATTATGAAGTATGTTAATAATGCGGGAACTATGATTTTGTTAGAGGCTCGTGTTCATTATGAGGATAGTCATACGTTCTATCTGTATTTGATAGATGCTCAAACTTATGAAATTTGTGATCGCCTTGAAGTAGGTACTTGTTATCGACATGACTTTAATGATCGGTTTGAAACGGAGGCGGATACTCGTAGATTTATTGTTAAAGATTGGTTATTTGATAAGGATTATACTGTAGTTGTAGGAGAATTGAAAACGGATATTGCTGCTAAATTTAATGAAGATTTTGGGACATTGGAGGCAGAAGTGATTAGAACGACATACAAATATAATGGACGTAAATTTGTACAAGTGGAGCAAAAATCTGTTGGTAAATTGCACTATTATTCTGAAAATATATATTCTAATTCGACTCCACTTGCTTACGATTAATTTTATTATTTGAGAATAAATTAGCATTATGAAAAAAGTAATTTGCTCCATCAGCCTATTGGCGTGTTTTATGGTACAAGTCGCAGAATTGGTTGCACAGCCTCGTTTGAAGTTTGACGGGGAGGGACGGTTTAAGATTGTGCAGGTGACTGATATGCACATTAACTTGAAGAAGGGGCAGTCGGAAGTGTGTTTTGAATTGTTGGAGGAGGTGATACGGGAGGAGCGACCGGACTTGGTGGTGTTTACCGGGGATCAGGTGACAGAGTTGAATCCGCAAGCGACATGGGGACGGTTGGTGGAGCAAATGAGAACGTGCGGGGTGGCGTGGACGATGGTTTTCGGGAATCATGATCACGAGCAGGGAATGAGTCGGGAGGAGATTTACGAGATGGTGAAGGAGGCTCCCAATTGCTTGATGAGCAAGGGGAACGTGAAGGGTGTCGGGAATTACGTGTTGGAGATAGAGGGGAAGCAGAGCCGGGCGACGGCTGCTGTGCTTTATTTTTTGGATTCGCATAGTAATTGCGAGTTGAAAGAGGTGGGGGGATACCAGTGGGTGGATTTTTCACAGATAGCTTGGTTGCGGGAGCAGAGCGCAAGACGAGAGTGTCCGTCGCTGCTGTTTATGCATATCCCGTTGTCGGAATATAACCATGCTTGGAACGGGAAGACGTTCGGGGTGAGGTTGGAAGAAATTTGTTGCCCGCGGCTGAATAGCGGGTTGTTTACCGTGTTGAAAGAGTCGGGGCAGGTGATGGGGGTGTTCGCGGGGCATGACCATGAAAATGACTTTATAGGAGTATATTATGATATAGCGTTGGGATACGGGCGTGTGTCCGCCGGGAAAAATGCCTACGGGTGTTTGGAACCGGGGGTGCGGGTGATTGAATTGACGGAAGGGAAACGGGAATTTGAAACGTATGTCCGGCTGAAAGGCGGGGAGGTGAAAAACAGATGCAAGTATCCGGTAGATTTTGAAGACTTGAAAAAATTGAAGTAATGATTAGATTGTGTTTTGTGTTGTTTGTGTGCGCTTTGCTCATTTGTCCGGCAATGGTTGCTGGACAGGGCAAAGACCGTGAAATTAAAGTGACTTGGGACAAAGAGAGCCCGGTGAAAAAGATTGTATCCCCGACGAAAGGGAAGGTGAAGAACGTGGTCTTTATGATTGGCGACGGTATGAGCCTGATGACGATGTATTCCACATGGGCTGCCAACCGGGGAAAGTTGAATATTGAGAATTGCCGATGCGTGGGGTTGGCGAAGACTTATTGTTATGACCGTTTGATTACCGATTCCGGGGCGTCCGGTACGGCTTTGGCGACAGGACATAAGACTCGCTACCATTCGGTGGGGGTTGATCCGGACGGGAAGCCGTTGACTACTTTGACGGATTTGGCTGCCGCTAAAAACAAGTCCACGGGGGTTGTGGTTACCTGCCGTTTGAATGATGCCACCCCTGCCGCTTTCTGTGCGCACAACAGTGACCGGGAGCAGGCGGAAGCGATTATCGCGGATTACGTGGGGTGTGGTGTTGATTTTATTTTTGGTGGCGGTAAGCGGTATTTTTGTGAACGGGAGGATGGTCGTGATATTATGGAAGAGATGCGGGCGTTGGGGTACCGGACTCCGGAGAATAAGGAGCAATTGGACGCTATCGAAAGCGGAAAAGTGCTTGCCGTTTGGGCGGATCACGATTTGCCTCGTCCGGCAGAGCGGGGAGAGATGCTGACGGAGGGTACCTTGAAAGCCTTGGAACTTTTGTCACGTAACAAAAAAGGTTTTTTCCTGATGGTGGAGGCGTCGCAGATAGACGATTACGGGCATTCCAATCAACTTCGTCCTCTGGTGGAGGAGGTACTGGATTTTGACCGTACGATAGGCAAGGTGTTCGAGTGGGCGGCTGCCGACGGGAATACGCTGGTGGTGGTGACTGCCGATCATGAAACCGGAGGACTGACTTTGGTGGGCGGTGATTTGGAACGAGGTGAGATCGTGGGTAAGTTTTCCACGGGTAGCCATAGCGGTGTTATGGTTCCGGTTTATGCCTTTGGTCCCGGGGCGGAAGCGTTCACGGGTATTTATGAAAATACCGATATTTTCGAGAAGATTAAATCGCTGTTGAAATTATAAAGAGATGGTGAAATATATTGCATTGTTTTTTATCCTTGTCGTGTGGGCGGGAGCGGGGAAGGTTGCTTGCGGACAACGGGATGTTACCTTTATCATTGCGGCTGATTTGCATTTCGATTTTTTGCCCGAGACGGATCAATACTATCACGTGGTGGCGATGAATCGGGTGCCGGGACATTTCGTGATGCCCGACGGGGAGGTGATTAGCCGGGTGGACGGCGTGGTGATAGCCGGTGATATATTTGACCGTTCCCGTCCGGAAATCATTGACCTTTACCGTCAGCGGTATGAACGCGGGGAGGGGGAAAGGCGGATTCATTTTCCGGTTTATCCCGGTTTTGGGAATCATGATTTGGACGTGGCGAGGGATGGCGCACCCAATAACGAGGAACATTTGCAGTTGATAAAGAATTATTTGGATTCTCTTTTGGCTGTTCGTTTGCGAAACGGGGAGATTCTGAACTGGCATCCTTCCAGCCGGAGTTATTCGTGGAATGCGGGGGATGTGCATTTCGTGCATGCGCAACGGTACGCGGGAGATACTTCCTATTGCGAGAGTAATTTGGAGTGGTTGAAAGCGGATTTGCAGACGTACGCTTCCAACGGGGAACCGGTTGTTTATATTCAACACTATGGCACGGACTCGTGGGCAATCGAATGGTGGCCTCGGGAGGCACGGGAGGAGTTGTTCGACGTGCTTGACAAATATAATGTTGCCGCTTTCTTTGCCGGGCATACGCATACCGCCATGATGTCGGAGTACCGGGGATACCCGATTTACGAGGTGAATAACGCTTGGAAAGACGAGGATGGCAATGGCTCTTTTGCCGTGTTGCGCATCAAGGATGACCGGGTGACGGTGGCTTCCTGCCGTTGGAAAAACGGGGAGGGGGAGTTGGAAACGGTGGAGCCGGTGTTGAATCGTACGCTTCCGGTAAAGGCTCGGGAGAAGATTCACTATAATGCGTTTTCGCATAATGACTATTGGCGCCGCCGTCCGTTGGAGGACGCCCTGTCCTGTCGCTTTAATTGCGTGGAGGCGGATTTGTGGCTGATAGACGGGGACGTGTACGTGGGACATAGCAAGCCGTTTTTTCGTCGAGCTGCCCGCACGTTCGAGAATATGTACTTGAAACCTTTGGTGGCACGGATAGAGGCAAACGGGGGAAAGGTGTATCCCGGTAGTGAACGCCCTTTTTTCTTGATGGTTGAGTTTAAAAGTGACGCGGAGGAACTCTATCGAGTGTTGAAAGAGAAGATGGAACCTTACCGGAAATATTTTTGCTCGCTGGACGAGGGGGAATACCGGGAAGGAGCCGTGTTGCTTTTTATCTCCGGTAAACGTCCCACGCGTGTGTTGTCGCGAGAACAGAGTCGCTTTATGTTTCTCGACGGGATGATTCGGGATCTCGGGGTCGGGAAGCCGACCACGTTGATTCCGGTGGTCAGTGATCATTATTCCCGTTATTTTACTTGGCGGGGGAGAGGGAAGATGCCGGAAGAGGAGTACAGGAAGATGAAGGAGATACTGGATAAGGCTCATGGCGAGAATAAGCTTTTCCGCTGGTGGGGGGAGCCGGAGAGGAAAGCGGTGAAGAAATTGTTTTTAGAGATAGGTGTTGATTTGGTGGGGACGGATGATTTGAAGATGTTACGTAAGTTGCTTGAATGATGAAAATAATAAATACGGCGTACATGGCGTTGTTGCTGTGTGTGGCTTGTTCCGAGCCGAAAGATTCGGCGGTTAATGTAGTCAATCCTTTTATCGGGACGGGATTCCACGGGCATACGTACCCGGGGGCAACGGTGCCGCAAGGGATGGTGCAGTTGAGTCCGGATACGCGGCGAGGGAATTGGGATGCCTGTTCCGGTTATCATTATAGTGATTCAACTCTGTTCGGGTTTTCGCACACGCATTTGAGTGGGACGGGTTGCATCGATTGGGGTGATATTCTGGTATATCCCTCTTCCCGAGAGCTTTCGCCTGACGGGACTGCCGACTGGATGCCTCCTCATCCGTTTTCTCATGAACGGGAAGAGGCTATGCCCGGTTATTATCGGGTGGAGTTGCCCGCGGAGGGAATAGAAGCGGAACTGACCGCAACCCCTTACACGGGTGTGCATCGTTATACTTTCGAGCGGGGTGGCGAGGTGTCGATTGTTGTGGATTTGGCGCATGCGTTGAGTGACGATAAAATCAAAGAGGCACGGATGGAACGAACCGGTGATAACGAGATACGCGGGGGACGTAATACTTCCGGGTGGGTGGATAATCAGCATATTTATTTTATAGCCCGTTTCTCCCGTCCGTTTCATTCTCTACGATGGGTGAAAGAGGGAAAAACGGTTGATTCTGTCGATTCCATCACGGGAGAAAGATTGCAGGTTATTGCCACGTTCCGTCTTTTACCGAAGGAGTCCGTGGAAATGTATGTGGGGTTGTCGTGTGTCAGCGAGGAAAATGCTCGCGATAATCTGGAACATGATTTCACGGGAGATGGATTTGACCATTTCCGCCGGGAAGCGGAACAACGGTGGCGGCAAGTGCTTTCCCGCGTACGGGTGAAGGGGGGCACGGCGGATGAATGTGCTAATTTTTATACCGCCTTGTATCATAGTTTTCTCACGCCTAATTTAGTCAGTGATGCCAATGGTGACTATCGGCGTCATGATATGAAGACGGGTAAGGTTGACGGTCGCCGTAAACAGTATTCTACTTTTTCTTTGTGGGATACTTTTCGTGCATGGCATCCTTTGATGACGCTTCTGGATACGACTTTGGTCGGCGATATGGTCAATTCCATGCTGAATATTTATGATGTCACGGGAGAACTTCCCATTTGGTCGCTTTCCTCGGGTGAAACGAATACGATGATTGGTTATCACGCCGTTTCCGTGATAGCGGACGCGTATTTGAAAGGTATCCGCGGTTTCGATGCCCGCCAAGCGTTGGAGGCAATGACTCGTTCTGCCGAGAAAAACGCCAAAGGGGCGGCTTATTATATCCGTTATGGTTTTATTCCTTCCGATTTACGACGGGAATCCGTATCCTGCCTGTTGGAATTTGCTTATGACGATTGGTGTATTTCCCGTTTGGCTACGGCATTGGGAGAGAGTGAAACAGCACGGCGTTTCGCTCTCCGTGCCGGTAATTACGCGAATGTATTTGACGGTTCCGGGCGTTTTTTTCGTCCCAAGCGATTGGATGGTAATTGGGAACCGGCGTTTGACCCTTGCCGGGTTGGGCGTGCTTACACGGAGGCTAATGCTTGGCAATATCGTTTCTTTGTTCCTCATGATGTACGGGGGATGATACAGCTTTACGGGGGAGAGGCGATGTTTCTCGCGGGTTTGGATTCTCTTTTCCATGGGACTTCGACGGTCGAGAGCGATTTGCCCGATATTACCGGATTGATTGGTCAGTATGCCCATGGCAATGAACCGAGCCATCATATGGCGTATCTTTATACTTACGCGGGACAGCCTTGGAAAACGCAGGAAATGGTACGTCGCATCTTGAAAGAGATGTACCGACCGACTCCTGACGGCATTTGCGGTAACGAGGATTGTGGGCAGATGTCCGCTTGGTACATTATGAGCAGTCTGGGGTTCTATCCCGTGTGTCCCGGTTCCAACGAGTTTATTCTCACGTCCCCTTTGTTTCCCGAGGCGACGATTTGTTTGGCAAATGGCAAACGATTGGTCATTACGGCCAATGAGCCCGCTTCTAATACTTACATCCGCCGGGTGTGTCTGAATGGTAGGGAAATAAAGCGTTGTTTTATTACTTACGAGGAGTTGATGCAAGGAGGTGAGTTGTCGTTTGAACTTTCGGCGGAGCCTTGTACGGAATGGGGCGGTTACAGTTCGGGGCAACCTTATTCCATGACTCGTGATAAGCAGGTTGCCATTCCCTATGTTTCGCGAGACCTTTATCTTTTCGAGGATGCCGTTGTTTTTGAAATAGGATGTACGACTTCCGGTGCCGAATTGCATTACACGCTGGACGGTAGTGAGCCTACCCCCTTTTCTCCCTTGTATCACGAGGCGATTCGTTTGGATTCTTCCGCAATTCTTCGCGTGCGGGGTTTCAAGGAGGGGTATCTCCCCAGTCGATTGCTGGAATTGCCTGCGGTAAAAGCCGTCTATCGTCCTGCTGAAAAACCGCACGCCCTGAATAAAGGTTTTCGCTATCGCTATTACGAGGGTAAATTTACCAGCGTGGAGGATATGGAAAAGATACAGCCCGCGGATTCCGGTTATATGCCCGTGATTCGCATCGACCAAGCTCCTCGTGAGGACCACTATGGTTACATTTGGGAAGGCTGGATTCGGGTGCCGTCACGGGGTGTTTACGAGTTCGAGTTGAAGTCTGACGATGGTAGCGTACTTTACGTCGGTGACCGGAAAGTGGTTGATAATGACGGTTCTCATGCAGCCGTGTCGGCATTCGGGCATATTGCCCTGCAACAGGGGTATCACCCCTTTCGACTTCTCTATTTCGAGGATTACGAGGGGCAGTTTTTGGAATGGAAATGGAAAAAAGTGACTCGCTAGAGTGAGTGTATGGATAAATAAATTATTAACAGTATATTTTAGAATATGAAAAAAGTAGTACTATTGTTGGTTTGCGTGATGTTTGCTTCTCTATCGGTTGAGGCGCAAGGTGTGAAGTTCGAGTCGGGTACTTGGGATAAAGTTTTGGCTCAAGCAAAGAAGAAAAATAAAGTGGTCTTCGTGGATGTTTACACCACTTGGTGTGGTCCCTGTAAGCAAGTGGCAACTAAAGTTTTCCCCCAAGAAAAGGTGGGTGCGTTTTATAACTCGAATTTTATCAATTATAAAATAGATGCCGAGAGTCCGGAAGGTAAGAAATTCACGGAGAAATATCCGGCGGATGCTTACCCGACATTCTATTTTATCAATGGTAAAGGGGATGTGGTGCATAAAATGACGGGAGCCGGAAACGCAGAGCATTTTATTTCCGAAGGGAGAATGATTGCCCTGTACGAGCGTCACGGGGGAAAAGATAATTTTGTGGCAGCCGTGAAAAACGGAACAGCCGATAGGGATATGCTGTATGAATATTATCAATCTGCCAATGAGCGTAATAAGCCGGCAGCCGTGAATCTTTGTTTGAAAGCTATGCCGACCGAGGAGTTGATTAGCAAAAATAATAAGTTACTCGAAGAGATGTCTGTGTATGACAAGGAACTGATGACTCGTTTGGTGGATGAAACGATGAAGGTTAGCAATGACGGGCGGATTTTGGATGAGAAGTTTTACGAGGATTTTATTTATTACACGGTATTTCCCGTGCAGTATCATATTTCGAGATTTTTGAAACAGAGTATTCAAACGGCAAACTGGGAATGGTTGAACGAATTGTTGGTTTTGAAAGCGAAGTTCGCCGATTATGGAGGGAAGATATACCCGAACGGTAACGTGTTGGATGGAGATTTGGATATCTCTCGAGGGCGTGGCTTGTTTTTTGCTACGCCTCAGTATATTAAGCTTTGCTATTGGGTGGAAAATCGTGTTGGGGAAGAGGAGTTCAAGGTGGAATTTCCTCGTTTTATGGAACGGTTGATGCAAGAATATCCCCTCGATACTTTGATGAAGGCGGAGAAGGATCGTGTGATAGATGAGATTCGTAAGGAAGGGCAGACGGAGTTTTTGAAATTGTTTGCCAGAGGTATTTTGAAGCGCGGGGAACTCACGACACCCCGTATCGTGGAGTGGACGGATTATTTCTGGAAACTTTCACTTTCGGATGAAAAGACTAAGGAGGCGTGTAGAGAGTGGGTTCTTTATGCTTTTAACGCTAATCGTTTGTATGGCGAAACGGCTTTTTATGTAGCTGATTTTTTGGCTCGAATCGGGTATTTCGAGGATGCCAAGACGGTGCTGGAACAAGCGATTTATTTCCAGAAAGATATTAGGAGTGACAATAAAGCACTTATGAAAGAGTTGGAATGGAAATTGAGGGATGTGAATAACAGGAAGTTGTAAGTAGAAGATAATGCATTTTTGTGGTTACCGCCACTTCTGTTTCATTGATACATGAAAACGGGAGTGGCGGAATTTTTTTTGCGGCGGATACCTCTTTTGCCTTTCTGAATTGTTATATGAGTGTACATTAAATTTAAAAAGATGATTATGGAATTTTGTAGTAAGTTATCGTGTATTTTGTTGTGTTGTTTTTTAGTAGGGAACGGGAGAGGCATGGCGCAAGAGGTGGTTTACCGGGATTATACCCGGCAGGAAGCCGCTTTGCTTGATTCGTTGAAGAAGGAAGGGGTGTTGCCTTTATTCAAGGGAATGCGGGCGTTGCGGCAACAAGCGCAAGGGGTGAAGGAGAGTACCCCGGTGAATATCAAGCCCCGGCATGCGGGGAAACGGGTGATGACACCGGAGAATATAATCAAGGAAAGGCGGGCGAGTGTGTTGACGGTAAATAAATACCAAGGAGTGACGACACGTCCGGATATGGTTTACGGGTGGGCAACAGCCGTCGTGTTGACAGCGGACGGTGTTTGCGTGACTAACTTTCACGTGTTTTGGGAATTACTCGAGCCGGCAGCGAAGTTGAACCCGGCGGATAGCCTGATATTCGTGGCGACAGAGGACGGTCGGGCTTACCCTATCACGGAAATTCTCAGTTTTAACAAGGCGGCGGATATGGCTTTCTTCAAAATTGATACCCGGGGGGATGTGCTTACCCCGATGCCCTTGGGCGATGATCTTCCGGCGGGGGCGAACGTGCATTTGTTGAGTAACCCGGAAGGCTACCCGTACGCGTACACGCACGGCAGGGTGTCACGGACGATTGCCTTGAACCCGGGTGATCCTTTTTCCCGCAGGATGGAGATGACCGCTGATTTCGCGAAAGGTTCAAGTGGCGGTCCGATCATGGATGACCGGGGAAATATGGTGTCGATGGTATCGAGTATCCGTGCGATATACTTTTCCAATCAACCGCCTTATCATTTGCAAATGAACGTGAAGTTGACCATTCCGGTGAGTTCGTTGCGGCGGGTGATAAAATCACCAAAACAAAAGTGAAAAAATTTTGGATGAGATATTGATGTATTTCCAAATGGAATTTCAGTATTGGATTAATTGAATAAATCATTACTTTTGCAACATCATGGGTGTTGTTATTAAGTCAGATAAAGAGTTTGAGAAATTCTTTCGGGAGAATTTTCCAGCCGTGCAGGCGTTTATGCGACGCTACACGGGTGACGATGAATTGGCGGCAGATTTGGCACAGGAGGCATTCATGCGGGTGTTTGAGCGGCGGGAGGAGATTATTTCCGTGGAGTACGGGAAGGCCTTTTTATACACGGTGGCGAGGCATTTGTACTGGAATCATTGTAAACATCAGCGTGCGGCGGAGCATTATTTCGCGCAGTTGGATGAAGATGATGCGGATGATTATAATTTTCTGGAAGAAGCGACACGTCAGGAAACCATACGGATTTTATACGCGGCAATAGAGCAATTGCCACCCCGGACTCGTGAGATTATTCAATTGAACTTGCAAGGTATGAATAACACGGAGGTTGCCGAAGAGTTACAGATTTCCGTGAACACGGTGAAAGATTTGAAGAAATCGGCTTACGTGGTTTTAAGAGATTTATTATCAAAGAATTATTTTCTTATTTTGATATTCCTTTTAGGTGATTAAATGTTAAAATCGTCTTTTTTTTGATTTTTTTTTGCTGTTTTACCCACCCACTTTGGTTTTGAAGTAATCTCTTGGGTAAACAACAATAAAATATGGATTTATTAGAACGACGAATGATGATTGCCCGGCTGATAGCGAAAGAACTGACGGGAACGATGGACGAGAGGGAACGGGAGGAATTATCCCGTTGGCTCGCGGAAGACGGGCGACATCAAGAGGAGTACGAGCGGTTGAAAATATCGCTGGAAACAAACGATAAGGTGTGGGAAGAACAAGCCGCGGGACGCCGGATGACGGATGCCCGTTGGGAACTCACGAAACAACGGATAAGGAAACAACGGCGTATCGTGTGGAGCAGATATGCGGCGGCGATAGTACTGCCGCTGGCAATAGCGGCTTTCTGGCTTATGAGCCGGGATACATCACGGGAGCAAGTACCCGTGCCGATGGTTGCCATTACTCATGGTGTGGTGAAGGCCCAATTGCAATTGGCTGACGGGCGCAAGGTCGAGTTGAACGATACGACACGATTGCGCATAGAAGAGGCAGGAGGAACTGAAATTCAAACATCGGACAAAATGGTAAAGTACACGGGGAGTGATTCCGTGGAGATACCGTTAGCGGGCGAGAGGTATAACACGTTGAGAGTTCCCCGTGGTGGAGAGTTTGCTTTGGAGTTGGCGGACGGAACCCGTGTTTGGTTAAATTCCGAGTCAACCTTAAAATATCCCGTTCATTTTACCGGGGACCTGCGAAAAGTGGAGATGACGGGAGAGGGATATTTCGAGGTGGCGAAGAATGCCGGGAAACCCTTTGTCGTGGCGGTAAATGGTGTGAATGTTAGGGTGCTGGGTACAAGTTTCAATGTTTCGGCGTACAGCGAAAAGGTGGTCACGACGTTGGTCGAGGGGAAAGTACAATTGCAAAGAGGAGCAGATAGCGTGACCTTGATACCTAATCAGCAAGGTATATGGCGAAACGGGAAATTCGGGTTCGAGGTGAAACAGGTTGAGGCTAGGAATTATTCGTTGTGGCGTGAGGGAATTTTTTATTTCGAGGATACGGATTTGGAAACGATTTTGGATGTCATGGCTCGCTGGTATAACGTGAATATTTTTTACGTGAACCCGGGGGTGAAGTCCATGAAGTTTTCCGTGGAAGTTAAACGCTACGAAAATATAGAGCAAATATTAAGGAGGATAGAACAGACAAAACGAGTGAAATTTGATATAAAAGATAGAACTATAAACGTGTGTGAATGAAAAAAAAGACAGGTAACGCCCCCACGCTACCTGTCAGAATACATTCAATAAATTAATTCAATGTAAAATTCAGAAACAAAGTTATGAAAAAAAAGTGTAACTCGAGTGGTCTTATGAAAATAAGACTACGTAAAAAGTTGTTGACTATGAAATTTTTTGTGCTTTTTTTCTTGTTATCCGTGTCTGTGTCGGCAACGACTTATTCGCAGGAGGCAAGATTGACACTTTCGCTGGAAGATGTTTCTTTAACGGAAGTATTTTCAGCGATTAGAAAAAACACTGCGTTCACGTTTATTTATAACGTGGATGACGTGAGAAGTTTGCGGGTGAAATCCTTGAATGTGAAGGATGCCACGGTGCAACAGATTTTGGACAAAGTTCTTGTCGGTACGGGGTTTATCTATCGGATAGAGGATGAGGTTATCGTGCTCCTACCACAAGAATTGAAAGAGAAGAAAAAATCGGTTCGAGTGAAGGGATTCGTGTACGATATGCAAAAACAACCCCTACCGGGAGTGACTGTAAAAGTAGTTGGTGTTGCCGTGGGCACGGCTACTAATGAAAAAGGATGGTTTGCTATCGATTTGCCGATGCAGAGTGGCTCGTTGGAATTCTCTTTCGTGGGATTCAAGAAGAAGGTGATTGAATTCTCTGAAAAAACGACGAAAGACACGTTGCATATAACCTTGGAAGAAGATGTACAATCGTTGGATGAAACCGTGGTGGTTGCGTATGGTACTACCACGAAACGGGAGGCTACAGGTTCAATCTCCGTAGTAAAAGCGAAAGAGTTGGAGGGTATTCCTTCTTCGAGTATTGCTAATTTGTTGCAAGGAAGAGTGGCCGGTTTGGATATTACCAATATGTCTGGTTCCCCGGGAGCGGGTGGTACTTCTATAGTGATCCGGGGATACAACTCGTTGGATCAAGATCTTTATCGACGCTTTTCCAATCCCTTGTGGGTGGTGGATGGTGTGCCGATGAATTCTTTCACCTCTCCGGTAACCGGAACGAATATGTTGGCAGACTTGAATCCGGATATGATTGAGTCCGTACAAGTTTTGAAAGATGCCTCAGCAGCCTCTATCTACGGTTCTCGAGCTGCTAATGGAGTGATTATTGTTACGACAAAGAAAGGGAAAAAGGGACAGGATGCAACATTCTCTGCTAATGTTTCTTATACTTGGTCTGTACTTCCGGAATTACCGCCCGTTACTATTGGACGAGGTGAAAGAGATCTTCGTCGTTATAGGCAGAAATGGAGATCAATGAAAGCTTATATGGATCCCAATACGATGTCTTATGTTTACCCGACTACGCATAAAGAGGTGTATGATCATAAATATACTAGCAGATTGGATTACTATTGGATTCCTGATCCCGCGGGAAATAGAATGAATGGTGGGGGAATTCTTCAAGATAGTTTGAATGACTTCTACAATAATTCTACCAATTTTTTCCCAGTTTATTATCGTACGGGAAAGGTGACGAATGCAAATATTCAAACTTATGCAGGTTCAGAGCGGATGAATTATAGTATTGGTCTTGGTTTTTATGACGAGACAGGAGTTTTACGAGGTACGGGGTATACGCGAGTAGATTTGAGTTCGTCAATGACTGTACGACCGGTGAAAAAATTAAGCGTGGATATGTTGTTGAATGCTACTTTGGCTAATAGAAAAAGAGGTGATCATAATAGAAATGACATAGAGGTTGTTCCGGGAGATCCATATGAATTAAGTTCTTTAAAACCGGGAGAAGGAACTGCTGTTTGGAATGAGGTATTGGAAAAATTGAACGGGTCGGATGATAAGAATCGTTCTGTTCGTTTGCGTGCTAATTTCCGGTTGACGTATGATATCTGTGAGAGGTTATTGTTTTCGACTTCTGGTGCGGCGGACTACATGATTAATCGGCGAAATTATTTTCAACCTTCCACGTTGAATTCTAGTGGTTATTCCAAGAGCACGGGGGAGACGGGAATAAACCTCATGGTATTGAACGAGAATACATTGAATTACAAGAAGAGTTTCAACGAAAAACACAATATGAATTTATTGGTGGGGTTCTCTTATCAGTATGACCAATTAGAAAATAATATGGGATATGCTCAGAACTCCCCGAGTGATAAAATTCATTATGCACCTACTTCACTCCCGCTTTTTGGATCAGAAGTAGTGGGTGGTTATACGCGTTATTTTGCGTTTAAAGATTATACTTCGGATATGCAGGAAAAAATATTGCTTTCTTATTTTTTCAGGGCAGAATATAACTACTTGCAAAAATACTTGTTCTCGTTGAGTTTGCGGGCTGACGGAAGTTCGACTTTCGGAAAAAACAATAAATGGGGGTATTTCCCCTCCGTGGCGGGGGCTTGGGCGTTTTCCGAAGAACGTTTTTTTGCTTCTCAATCGCATTGGTTGTCGTTTGGTAAAATTTGGGCTAGTTGGGGACGTTCCGGGATGGATTTCGATCATTGTTATTTAGCGCAGGGGCTTTTGGAAGTCGGTAATCCTTCTGAAGGAAATTCCAGTTTGCAACCGAATTATAAAGAAGGACTGTATAATGATGATCTTTCATGGGAACAAACAGACCAATATGATTTCGGGTTGGATTTAGATATGTTTGATAATCGTTTTGGCATAGTGGTGGATTATTATTATCGTTACACGAACAAAATGTTAGCTTCTGTTGCATTACCAGGAGCGGGTGCTATTTCCGGCTTTGTGAAACAATGGCGGAATGCTGCGGCTCTTTCTAATGAAGGCTTAGAATTGTTAGTAAAGTACGAGATTTTCCGGACTCCGGATTTATATTGGAAAATTAGCGTGAATGGAGCTCGAAATTGGAATAAACTTAGAGAAACTTCGGATGGGAGGGATTTGATAGGAGTTATTGGACGGAGTATTAATGATATAAAAGTATTGAAAACGGAGGGATTCATCGATTATCAAGATGATATACCAGCTTATTGGAGAGCGGATGGATACAAAGCTTATTTGAATCAAAATCCTACTTCTTATTATAAACCGGGTGATTACAAATATGTAGATTTGAATGGAGATGGTACTATTGACGGGAAGGACGTGATATATGTAGGTAGTGCTTTGCCTATCTTTTCAGGAGGATTGGTGAGTGAATTTAAGTGGAAAGATTTTGATATTAATTTGTCGATGGCTTATCAAATGGGGCGTCATATGATTAATGCAATGCCTATTTTCTCGTTGCAGCAGAATGAAGGAGTACTTTTGTATGATGCTCGAAAAATTACGTTTTGGAATCAGCCGGGAGATAATGCTGATTATCCATTTGCAGCACAAGCGACAGTAGTTGATCGAGATGTTGAGAAAGTAAATTGGTTAAAATTGAAGACATTAACGATTGGTTATAGTCTTCCAAGAGCGTGGATGGCAAAAGTGGGATTGAAACAAGTACGTTTTTTTGCAAGTGGTGAGAATTTATTGACATTCTCGAATTATTCCGGACTTGACCCGGAAACGGTGGATATTCGTACCGGTTATGATGGCGGACGTAATTATCCATTGGCACGTAAATTTACATTGGGTTTAACTGTAAAATTTTAAACAAATATGATTCGTAAAATAATCGAGATATTGTGTATATCACTTTCATGCGTGGCTTGTGGTGATATGTTGGAACTGGATCCTGAAAATTCCTTGACATTTGAGAATGGTTTGGACTCGGAGTTGGCTTTGGAAAGTACGTTAAATAGTGTGCAATATAAGATTCGGCAAAGTTTAGGATGTGGGCAATGGGGAATGATTGTACGTGGAATCATGTGTGATACGACGGAGGCAAGTGTTGCTCGTAATTTTGAATATACGACTGCTCCCAAAAATTCTTGGGACGATCATTATGAAGTGATAGCGGGAGCGAACGTGGTTTTACATTACGTGGATCAGATTTCTATGCAACAAGAGCGTCGTGATTATTATCGGGGTGCAGCTTATTTCTATAAAGCTTTTGCATACCTTGAATTGATACAATATTGGGGTGATTGTGTGTTAGTGGAAGAAGATGTCCCCATGGAATCATTGGCAAAATCCTATTGGACGCAGGTTGCGGACCATGCAATTGAGTTGGCCGAGAAAGCTGTGGCGTTATTGCCTGATTTTGATAAAGTGACGGCCTCAAATGGAGATGCGGTAAAGTATAAATCTGCACCTTGTAAAGGTGCTGCCAATACGGTATTAGCTCAATTGGCAGCTTGGAAAGCAGGTTGTAAGTGGTTTGTCCAGTCCTCTGAGCGAAATTACGATGAAAACGAGTTGTGGGAAAAGGCCGAGGCGGCATGTACGGCAATTATAGGTTCTGAGAGTGGGCCTGCCACGGGTATTTACCAGTTGGTATCTTCTCCGGAGGAGGTATGTGGCAGTGTATTACTTGGCGGGAGTAAGGAAAGTTTGTACGAGAGTCAGTATATTGGATTTTGGGAGGAATTTGATCTCTACGGATGGCATCCTTTACAGGATCAGGCCTTGCTATTCCAGACTTGGCCGATGATGGATTGGGGAGAAGAAGAAGTGAAAGATGTTAACGTGCGAATTTATGCGAATACTGTGAAAAAGATGTATGCGGAGAGTGATTTGCGTCGGGAAGCATACTTTTATAAGTTGGATTCTATGTCGCACGATACTTTATTGGGTATTACCGGTGGATTTGCATATCCTTACAAGTATCGCAAGGTGGCCGTGATGACAAGTGGTTCTCAGATCGGGGAATTTTGGCATATTGACCAGAATCGAGTTTGGTGGAGATTGGCAGATATTTATTTACTAAGAGCTGAATGTAGGGCACGTTTGAATAAAACTGAATTGGCTATTGCAGATGTGAATGAAATTAGGAAACGGGCAAACGCTCCTCTTTATGAGGCTTCCGAGAATGGAGGTGATTTGCGAATGACTGTATTCAAGGAACGGGAGAAAGAGTTGATTTTTGAAGGATATCGTTACTTGGATATCGTGCGTAACAATTACGTACGTGGCATGATGGGAAGAGGTTATCGTGCGGCTTCCGATCAGGATTATATTGATGGTTGTTTATTTTGGGCTATCAATACCTTTGCTTTTCATTCTAATCCTCGGATGCGGCAGAACACTTATTGGCAAAAATATGCGAATTGATATTATTAATTAAGAGAGAAATATATGGGAAGAATAGTTATAATTTTCAGTATATTATTGATTTCTGTAGCATGCACGAAGCAAACCGTGTACGATACGGGAATATGCAGTCCTTATCACGATTGTTCAATCATGGATTATTTGCGGGGCAATGATTACGAGTGGGGATACACGGTGGAGTTAATCGAGCAAGCCGGCTTGGTGGATCTTTTCGAGGGGAAGGTAGATTCATTACCTGAAATTACTTTTTTAGGTATCCCGGGTATGTCGGTAGAGCGTTACTTGTATGATCATGGCTATGATAGTGTTCAACAAATATCATCTAAACTCTGTAGAATGATGGTGTTACAACACGTGGCGAAAGGAAAAATATTGCAACAGGATATTGCTTTTCGTAACTTGGAGTACACGGGAAATTCTCCATTGCAAGACGGTTGTACAGATATCACTATGTTGAATGGTAATACCGTACGCTTTTGGTTAGATAAATCGGATTATGCGGGAGTACCTGATGCCGGTCCTGTTGCCATGAGCGCTTGGTCGTTACAAACGAATTTGCAAATACCTTTAGCCTCTCCTAATATTCAACCATTGAACGGGGTTGTACATTCTTTGAATTATAATTACAAATTAGATTTTAGACTATGAAAATGATGATGAAGATATTGTTGTATAATTTCGTGATTATTAGTTTATTCGTAGCTTGTCATGATGTGCCGGAAGGGTATCTTTTTGTTGAAGATGCCGGGTACTTGCCTGATAGTATGGTTGTTAAAGTTAATTTGGATACGGCTTCTGTGCCGGGTCCCAATCCTATTTGGGAAAGTTACGTGAACGAGTATTACGAGTATGGTTATGAAATGTATCCTTCCTTGGAGGAGTGGAAAGAGTTCTTGAATGAAAATGGTATTTATGAAACGATACTGGTAAAAGGTGAAGATTACGATCGAGAACGTTTGGATATACCTTGGGTAAGTACGGCCATTCAAGGAGTGGAAGGAACGAATCCCATTTACGTGACAATCACGAGAGTGACAACCGACACGGGGGATGTGGATAAAATGATGAAGTATTTGACTGTTCGTAATAACGGCATGTTTACTATCCCTTGCCACCATGATATTCCGATAGGACGTTATAAAGTATCTCTAAATTTTAAAGGTCCCGGTTATGAAGCGAATTTTGATAATATTTTCACAATTGTAGTTAAATAGATTTTTGTGTTTGTATGAAAACGTGGATTATATTTT
Source organism: Butyricimonas sp. DFI.6.44 (assembly GCF_022132345.1). Classification (NCBI taxonomy): domain Bacteria; kingdom Pseudomonadati; phylum Bacteroidota; class Bacteroidia; order Bacteroidales; family Odoribacteraceae; genus Butyricimonas; species Butyricimonas sp. DFI.6.44. The sequence goes on from NZ_JAKNJD010000004.1 coordinate 71,574, forward strand.
TCCTGCTATTGGCGGGAAGCGTGGGGACGTACGCTCAAAAAAAAGGAACCCTTCCCGAGGATAAGACTATACGCAAGGGGATATTAAAGAATGGAATGACGTATTACATCGTGAAAAATGATAAACCCGCGAAGCATGCCAGTTTTTATTTGGTGACGCGAATAGGGGCATTAATGGAAGATGATGACCAGAACGGTTTAGCCCATTTTTTGGAACACATGGCTTTTAATGGCTCCAAATTATTTCCTGGTAATTCTTTGATTTCTACAATGGAACGTCAAGGAATAGTGTATGGAAAAAATTTGAATGCTTATACCTCTTACGGGGAAACGGTCTATAATATTACGGATGCTCCAGTAACGAATTCAAACGTGATTGACACGTGTTTGATGGTCATTTCCGAGTGGAGTGATGGTCTGCTCTTACGCGATGAGGATATTGAAGCAGAGAGGGGAGTGATCGTGGAAGAATGGCGAACGGATAGAACTTCCGATGCCCGTATCGGGGAACAAGTGATGGATGTGATGTTTAATGGGGCAAAATACGCTCGTCATAATGTTATTGGTGATGTAGATGTTATTAAAGGTTTTGCCCCTCAACGTTTACGCGACTTTTATGAACGTTGGCATCGTCCGGATCTACAGGCAATTATCGTGGCTGGTGATATTGACGTGAAAGACATGGAGCATCGAATCATCAAGCGATTTGAGAATTTGCCGGTATTGGAAGATGCTCCACGGCCCGTGTATGACACGATTCCGGATCAAGTTACCCCTCGTTATGTTGCGGCAATGGATCCGGAGCAGGAAAATATAGTGATTTCTATCGCTTTTCGTCATAAAAATGTGACAGGAAAAGACGTTGATTACGAGTGGTATAAAAATGATTTTATGACTCGTTTGTATAATAATTTGATCTCGGAACGTATAAAACAGTTGAAGAATGAACGAGATGCTTTATTGCATGTTCAGATTGCTTACGGTGAATTTATACCTGGTTATTCGACTTATTCTTTGATCATCGTACCTCGTCCTGGCAAAGAATTGGAGGCAGTTCAACAGGCTTATTTAATTCATGAAAATGTAAGAGTTAATGGGTTTACTCAAGATGAGTTTGCGCGGGTAAAAGCGGAATTAATGCTTTCCATGTCTATGGCTTACGGGCAAGGGAGTAAGTCTTCAAATGAAGGTTATGTGCGTCAGTGTAAGGAAAATTTCTTGTACGGGATGCCGATGGTGAGTCGGGATACTTATTACAAATTTTTTTCTCGGGCAATCAAGGAAATTAAATTGCAAGATATTAATTTATTGGTTACTAAATGGGTGAATTCTCCCAATCTGGGAATTGCCGTGGGAGGACCTACTCGAATGAAAGAAAATTTCCCGACAGAACGGCAAATTTGTGATATACTCGGTAAGACCGTGTTAGGTCAAGATAATCTGACACGTCAGCAAGAAACTCCTAAAACAATCTTTACCCGGAAAGTGATTCCGGGTAAAATCGTGAAAGAAGAAAGAATCGAGGAGTTGAAAGCAGAGAAGTGGATGCTGTCCAATGGGGCTACGGTCGTGTATAAATATTGTGATAAATCGAAAACACTCGTGAACGTAAAGGCTTCTAGTGATGGGGGATTATCATTATATTCTCCGAAAGAACTTCCCTCCGCTGCATTGATTCCGTTGTATACTCGTCACGGTTTGGGTGATTATGATTTTGAAGCGATTTCTCGTTACATGATGGGGCGTAATGCTGCCCTGTCTCTAAGCGTAGAGGAGTTGTCAGAGGATTTGGATGGTGGTGCAGACGTGAAAGATATTGAAACATTGTTTCAACTTATGCACCTCGTGTTCGTGAAACCTCGTTTTGATCAGAATGTATTTAATATGATGGTTTCTAACACGATGGTTCAAGTGCGTCAACAACAAGCTAACGTGAATAAGCAATTGCAAGATACGATTACGGCTATTTTAAACGGGCATTCTCCTCGGGTTCGTCCTATGAACGAGTCTTACGTTGAGGATATGGATTTTGAGGTTTTCAAACGAATCATTAAAGAACGTTTCGGTGATGCTGGCGATTTTGTCTTTTATTTTGTCGGAAACATCCAGAAAAAAGAACTGGAGAAATTAGTGGAAAAGTATATCGCTTCTATTCCATCTTCGGGTAAAAAAGAGAAATTCGTGATTCATGAATCTACCCGACCGAAAGGGAAATTTTCTTATCGGTTACAAGCCCCGATGACTCAAGCTAGAGGAACGGTGATTCTCTCGTATAATAAAGAAATGGCGTTTGAGCATAAGTCCGCATTCTGCTCTTTGATATATTGCGAGATATTAAAGATGCGTTTATTTGAGGTGATTCGCGAAAAAATGGGGGGAACTTACGATGTTTCCGTGCAAAATCACGTGTTGCGTGTGCCTCGGGAGGAAGTGAACGTCAATGTACAATTTCAATGTGACCCAACTCGCTTGGATATTTTACATGATTTGGCGTTAAAAGAGATTCAAAATCTGTTGGAAAACGGTGTGCGGAAAAGCGATTTCGTGAAAGTGGTAAGTGCCTTACAGAAACAGATGAATATTTCGGTTAAAGATAATGATTACTGGATGAATTGTTTGGAACAATACATCCAGTTTGGGGATAATCTTGATACACCGGGAATGACAACTAAGTTGGTCGCTTCTTTAACCATGGAAGATATTAATGCTTGGATGAAAGCTTATTTCTCTGATATAAATATAGTAGACATTAGGGTTTGTCCTTGTGATTAGATTTATCGAGTAAGTGAACACTTGTGCAAGAAAGTTGTATGGCTTGAATTCTTGATATACAATTTGTATAAATGGCTTGGGAGTTTTACTGCCGGGGAATTCTTTTTTTGTGTGAAGAGAGAAATTTCTCCGGCTTTCTCATGAAAATGCATAAATTAAATCTGTCAGGAGGAATGTTTCTTGGGACATAATATCTAATTATTATGACACAAAAACAATCTGAAATGGAGATAGTAAACAACCTCCCGGACTGGTTAAATGGGAGGCTTACAAAGTCTCGATTTCTTTAAAATGGAATTTTACAATGGTAGTTGTGTGGAATTGCATATTGTTGGGAGATTGGTTCTCCCGAGCTCGAATAATAAACTTGCGTTCGGCTATGCCGTGTTTTATTTTGGTTGATAGGAACCTTGGGGAAACGAGTGGGGGTATCGGGGAGAACGGGAAGAAGAGAGGGTAAGAATAGGAAGAGAACGGGCTACAACTCCAGTACAACACTTGACGACCACCCGTTTAACACCGGAGATGTCGAATGTTGGTTGATTATGGTTGAGAACGTGAATGAATTGCCATGCTTTATTTTTCCCTGTTTTTAACCCATGCGTAACGGGAAATTTTCCTAAAGTTTATATAACAACTTTTGAAAAATCATGTGATGTGGTGTATTTCCTCGAATGATTTTGTATCTTTGTTCTGAATTTATCGTAGAAAAGTGGTATGAAAGTTTTCATGAAATATTGTGTGCTGCTTATTTTGGCGGTAGTCTATCTGGGACAACGGGTAGATGCCACTCGCTACATGGAAAAGGTAGTGAGCCAAGAGAGGCTTGTTTCCAATGAAAAGGAGGCTTTCGAACGCTTGGCAATGTTGACGGCGATGAACGGGAATGCGCTACCGGTGAACGTGGTGCATGAAGTGTCTAACATACAGCCTCCCTGCCGTCATTTACAAAGAAATAGTTTCTCGATTCAGTTCGAGGAGTATAAAAGGGTATTTACACCTTACTTCAGGTATGTCGAAAATGATTATCTCGACTTTTTCGCGTTAAGACAGGACGGGGGATACTACGTCTTTGCTTTGCGTGAAATCATTGTATGATTTAGGTTTATTTCGTGGGAAAACTTTGCTCGTTCGTGAACGGGTGAAGTGTGTTTTGGTGTGCTGAAATTTAAACATTATAAATTATACATAGAAATCATAATTATGGAAACAAAATTTGACTATATAGATGACGTAATCTTGAAAGTAGATGAAGGTAAAGTAGAGAAAAAGAAAAAATCACCCGTGAAACCCTTGGGCTTGTTGATCGTGGGAGCCGCTATTCTTTGGGTGGGGGCAAATCATATCAACACGGCACAAAGCGATACGCTTTCTTCTATCATTATTATGCTCGGGTTGGCTGTTGTGGGTTGGGGAATTATGGCATTTATCATTAAAAAAGAAAAGTACGTGTACAAACCGACGGGAAAAGCCATGAAAAAGCACAAAGTGTACGTGGCTGCCAATCAATCTTCACAGTTGTATGATATCATTGAACAGAATAAATTTGATAATCTTCAGTCATTGAGTCGTTCTGATCAATCCAATTTGAGTTTGGAAGTATTTTGTAGCGAAGATGAACAATACGCTTTATTGCAGGTGATGGAATTTGTTCCTTACAACGATGTGCCGAGAACTGAGGTAAAAGTTTACGAGGGAACTCCTGCCAAACAAATAGCTTACTTCTTAAAATAAACGGGGACTCCCGTTTATTTTATAGTCCGTAAAGTCCATAAGGTCCGTAAAGTCCATAAGGGTACGGTGTTCTTCGAACAATGTTTATCGGCAGCTCAAGCTGCCGTGAGCAAAGCGCCTGCGGGATCAACGACTTTATAGACCTTACAGACCTTATGGACTTTATAGACTTATTTTTTTTGTATTCCCAATTCGGCAGCTACCTTGAACATGTATTCTCGGGCTTCTGCGGGATCGTTACTTATGATGCCGTCGAGGATAGCTTCTTTGATGGCATTTTTAATATCTCCGATGGCTTTGCACGGGGGTAAATTGAAGATTTCCATGATTTCCTCGCCGCTTACCGGGGGTTGGAAGTTCCGGATGGCGTCTTTTTCCTCGACTTCTTTTAATTTTTGACGAACGATCCGGAAATTGTGCATGAAGCGACGCACTTTCTCTTCGTTCTTGGAAGTTATATCCGCTTCGGCAAGGGTCATTAAATCGTCGATGTCGTCCCCGGCGTCAAATAAAAGACGGCGGACAGCCGAGTCGGTTACGATTTCTTCCGAAAGGACAATTGGACGCATGTGCAGGAATACGAGTTTTTGCACGTATTTCATTTTTTCGTTCTGGGGCAGTTTGAGGCGGTTGAATAATTTGCCGACCATGCGTTCGCCGACGTGGTTATGCCCGTGAAATGTCCAGCCTTGTCCCTGCACGAATTTTTTGGTAACGGGTTTGCCTATGTCGTGAAGCAAGGCTGCCCAGCGAAGCCATAGATTGTCTGATACTCGGCTAACGGAATCCAGCACGGTCAACGTGTGATAGAAGTTGTCTTTATGCCCGATACCGTCCATGGACTCTACTCCCTTGAGTGCGGTGAGTTCCGGGAAGAATACCTCCAGTAGCCCGGATTGTTCCAGTAATTTCAGCCCCACGGAAGGACGGGGGGATAGCATGATTTTATTGAATTCATCAATGATACGTTCTTTCGACACGATTTTCAGACGCTCTTTGTTGGCGATAATGCCCTCGAAAGTGATCGCTTCAATCGTGAAATTCAATTGCGAGGCGAAACGAACGGCTCGCATCATGCGTAACGGATCATCCGAAAAGGTAATCACGGGGTCGAGCGGGGTTCGTAATATCCCGTCTTCCAAGTCTTGTATTCCTCCAAACGGATCGACCAGTTGCCCGTAGGTATCTTGATTTAAAGAGATCGCCAAAGCGTTTATCGTGAAGTCTCTGCGTTTTTGATCATCGTCAATGGTTCCTTCTTCCACGATCGGTTTACGGGAGTTCCTTTGATAGGATTCCTTACGTGCCCCGACAAATTCGATTTCCATTCCTTTGTATCGAAACATGGCTGTCCCGAAGTTTTTGAACACGGAAACAGTCAGATTGCCCAATTGTTTTGCCGCGGTTTCTGCCAATTCTATCCCGCTACCTAAAACTACAATGTCAATGTCTTTGGAAGGGCGTTTTAAAATCAAGTCGCGGACATATCCCCCGATCACGTATATCTCTAAACCTTTTTCTGCTGCTATTCCGGATAAGATTTTAAAAATGGGATGAGTTAATTGCATATTTTGAGACATAAACTTTAGTAAACTGATTCGCGTACAAAATTATCAAGTTATCCCTTACAGACCAAATAATTTGATTCTGATTTGCGGAGGGAGATTCTTTTTCGATATATTCGCGAACAGTTTTTTAAGGATATGATGAATAGAGAAAGAAGATTGGCTGCATTGTTTGATATGGATGGAGTGGTTCTCGACACGGAAGGACAATACGATCTTTTCTGGATAGAACAGGGAAAGCGTTTTCATCCCGGAATGCCTGATTTTTACAAGAAGATTAAAGGGATGACGACGGAGAAGATTCTGGAGGATTATTTCGGGGGTAATATGGATTTACAGCAGCAGATTTCCCATGAGTTGGAAGAGTTCGAGAAAAAAATGAGTTATCCTTACGTGCCGGGTGTCGAGAATTTTATTCGAGTATTGTTAGGGCATGGCGTGAGGATTGCTTTGGTGACGAGTTCCAATAACGTGAAAATGTCGTATGTCTTGAGGGCTCACCCGGAATTTACCGAGTATTTCGAGCGAATAATTACTGCTGATAAGATCACGAAATCCAAGCCTGCTCCGGAATGCTATCTACTGGCGGCCAAAGAGCTGCAGATGGAAACAGATGTTTGTTGCGTTTTCGAGGATTCTTTTGCCGGTATTGAGGCTGGACGTAATGCCCGCATGAAGGTAGTCGGGGTGGCTACAACAAACGCGAAAGAGAAGATCGTGGGAATGGTGGATCGGGTAATCGAGGATTTCACGGGATACTCGTATGACGGGTTCGTGGATTTGACCTTACGACCTTATGGACTTTTAGACTTTATGGACTAGAGGGAGTGGTCGACCACTCCCTCTTTTATTTGACGATTCCGGAGAAGCCCATGAATGCTAAGGCTAACAATCCCGCGGTTACTAGAGCGATTGGAGTTCCTTTCATGCCTTTGGGGATAGAGGAAAGTTCCAATTGTTCGCGGATGCCGGCAAAGATGGTTAAGGCGAGCCCGAAACCGATAGCGGTAGAGGCAGCGAAAACCACGGACTCGAGTAAGTTGTAGTTTTTTTGGATAACCATGATGGCAACTCCCAGTACGGCACAGTTTGTCGTGATCAAGGGAAGAAATACTCCTAACGCCTGATAAAGCGAGGGGCTTACTTTTTTCAGAATGATCTCCACCATTTGCACGAGTGCTGCAATAATCAGGATAAACACGATAGTTTGCATGAACCCTATGTGGAACGGATCAAGTACCGTTTTTTGCACGATGAAAGTAACCAACGTGGCCAAAATCATCACGAATGTCACGGCTCCGGTCATACCTAAAGCCGTGGGAACACTCTTGGAAACCCCAAGGAACGGGCAGATACCCAAGAATTGCGCCAATACGATATTATTGACAAATACTGCGGCTATGAATATAAATATGTATTCCATTTTTCTGATTTTAAATTTTAGATTTTAGATTTTAGATTGGATTTTGATTTGCAATTTAAAATCTAAAATTTACAATTAGTTGGTTTTTCTTATTCTATTAATAAACGCGATCAAGTAACCTAGCGCGATGAAAGCTCCGGGGGCTAACACGAAGATGATCATTCCGTAGTTTTCACTGTACAGGGTGATGTTGAAGATTTTTCCGCTACCCAATACTTCACGGATGCATCCCAACAAGGTCAGTGCCATCGTGAATCCCAAACCGATTCCTAATCCGTCGAGCATGGAAGGAATGGCTTTGTTCTTGGAAGCAAAAGATTCGGCACGTCCCAGCACGATACAGTTTACCACGATCAACGGGATGAATAACCCGAGTGATTCGTGCAAGCTAGGTAGATAGGCTGCCATACACATATCAACGACGGTAACGAATGCCGCGATGATAACGATAAATCCGGGAATACGGATTTTATCGGGAATCGAGTTTGCCACGAGCGAGATAGCAAGGTTGGATAACACGAGCACGAAGGCGGTAGCCAATCCCATTCCCAAGCCGTTGATTGCCGACGTGGTGACTCCCAGCGTGGGGCACATCCCGAGCAATAGTACAAAGGTGGGATTTTCTTTAAAGAACCCTTTGGTAAAGTTTTGCCAGTTGTTCATATCTTTATTTTTTCGATTGTTCTACTTTTGTTTGGTATCTTTTTCCAGCGCTTTGGCTGCCCGGTTTACCGCATCCAAAAAGGCACGGGATGAAATAGTGGCAGCCGTGATAGCGTCCACGTCCCCTCCGTCTTTTGAAACCTGCAGTCCTTTTGTTCCCGGTGTTTTCCCGGTAATGTCACCTTTGGCGCCTTTCACGAACCATGTATCCATTTTGGAACCTAACCCCGGGGTTTCTTTGTGGCTCAACACGGAATAATTGTAAATTGTTCCGTCGGGAGTAAAACCTACCATTAATTCTATTTTTCCCCCGAATCCGTCGTTCGTGTAAGTTTTAATGGCTGTTCCTACTAATTCCCCGTTCTGTTTGGCAGGATAAAACTCAACTTCTTCTTCATTTTCCGAAGGTTTTACCGTGTATTTTTCTGTCATGGGGTCATTATCGAAAGTCGGGACCACGGCACGTATTGCTTGTGTCTGTTTTTCGATTTGTACCTTCTCGATTAATCCCGACGTGAATGAGTTGACAACTCCCACGGCGGCTGAGGATATGAGTGTTACCAAGAATAACACCAATACCATATTTTTAAAGCTCGATTCTAATTTCTTTCCCATCATCTTGTGATTTTAAATTTTAGATTTTAAATTTTAAATTTCAAGTGTAAGTAATTTACAATCTACAATTTAAAATTTAAAATCGAACGGGTTTACAATATCTGTTGATCAACGGGGTGAAGCCGTTCATGATCAATATGGCAAATGACATTCCTTCCGGATAAGCACCGAAGGTACGGATTATCACGGTCAGTAGTCCGATACCGATACCGAAAATGATCATACCTTTATGCGTCATGGGGGATGTTACGTAATCCGTTGCCATAAAGATCGCTCCCAACATCATACCTCCCGTGAAAAGATGGAACAGGGGATCAGCAAAATGCGCGGGATTTGCCAAGTGTAATATTCCGGCAAACAGGATTACCGTGGCGAAAATTGTCACGGGGATATGCCATGTAATAATTTTACGAATCAACATATAGGCGAAACCGAGCAGAAGACCGATAGCGGCAACTTCTCCCAAGCTACCTCCCATGTTACCGATAATCATGTTGCTTGTCGAGATTCCGCTGGATGCGAGTGCATCAGCCACGGATTGCCCGTTCTTTACTGCTTCTTTCACGATAGCTAAAGGTGTAGCCCCCGTTACGGCATCTACTGTCGAAAATCCGTGAGGTACAGGCCAAGAAGTCATTTGTACCGGGAACGAAATCAATAAGAATACGCGTCCCACGAGTGCCGGGTTGAAAATATTGTTTCCCAATCCCCCGAAACTCATTTTGCCGATACCGATTGCCACGATAGCACCGATTATCACAATCCATAAAGGAAGGGATGAGGGAAGGTTGAACGCTAATAATACACCCGTGATGATAGCCGAACCGTCCCATATCGTGGGGCGTTGTTTCATCAGGTATTTCTGGATAATAAATTCAAAGATCAGACAGGCTGCCACGGAAGTAAGGGTTACCAGAATGGCTCCTATCCCGAAAAACACGATAGAAAAGATAAACGCGGGGATTAAGGCAATCAGTACCCCGTACATGTTTTTTTCTATCGAATCCCCGCCATGAATGTGAGGGGAGGGTGATATGGTGAAATTACTCATATATAATGATTTTAGATTTCTTGATTTTAGATTTATGATTGAGAATCATCAATCGTAAATCATCAATCATCAATTATTTAGTTTTTACGTGAACGTATCATTTGTCCTGTTCTGGCTTTACCCAAGCGAATCACGTCGAGCAGCGGACGGTTTGCCGGGCAGGTATAGCTACAAGAACCGCATTCGATGCAATCCATTATTTTTTCGGCTTCCAAAGCATCCAGCTTGTTGTGTTCGCTAAGTTGCATCAGGTAATACGGTTCCAATCCCATCGGGCATACGGTAACGCATTTCGAACAACGGATACAGTTGCGATACTCTTTCCGGACGGATTCTTCCTGCCGCATGAGTAATACTCCACTTGTTCCTTTCGTGATAGCAATGTTGGTTGTCGTCAAGGCTTTTCCCATCATCGGACCGCCACCGATCACTTTTCCCGTGTCCTCGGGAAGTCCTCCGGCTGCCTCGATGAGTTGAGAGAGTGGTGTCCCGATACGGCATAGATAGTTACCCGGTTCTTTCAGCGATTTCCCGGTAACGGTGACCACCCGTTCGAATAACGGTTTGTGTTTCATGACAGCCTCGTAAACGGCATATACTGTCCCGACGTTTTGAACGACGGCTCCCACGGCGATAGGTAGTCCGCCGGACGGAACGAATTTACCCGTGGTGGCTTGTATCAATTGTTTCTCTCCTCCTTGCGGGTATTGTATTTTTAACGGGCATATCTCGATGCCGTCGCTCAATCTGGCGTGTTTGCCAAGTTCTTCGATAGCGTCTTTTTTGTTGTTCTCGATGCCCACGATAGCACGTTTCACGTTAAGAGCTTTCATTAGCAGTTCAATCCCGGCGATAAGCTCTTTCCCGTGTTCCAGCATCAGACGGTGGTCTGCCGTTAAATACGGTTCACATTCGACACCGTTGATGATTAATACTTCAGCCGTGTTTCCGGGAGGCGGGGATAGTTTTACTTGCGTGGGAAACGTTGCTCCCCCCATACCCACGATACCGGCGGCACTGATAGCCGCGATGATTTCTTCTTTCGTGAAAGTATTGGGATGCTTCGCGATCGGTTCCTTCAATATATTCTCGTCCCATTCGTCACCCTCGACTTTTATCGTGATCGCTGGTCTGGGATAACCGCTGGCATCTACCACGGGATCGATACTCGTGACTGTCCCCGATACGGAACTGTGGATGTTGGCGGAAATGAATCCGGCGGCTTGACCGATAAGTTGTCCTACTTTAACTGTATCACCTTTTTTCACCGTGGGAACGGCAGGTGCCCCGATATGTTGAGATAGTGGTATGATCACTTGTTCGGGAAGGGGTAGCGTGATGATTTCCCCTTGTGCTGATAATTTATTTTCAGGTGGGTGTACACCCCCAATTTTAAATGTCTTAAGCACGGCGTATTAATTTTAGATTTACGATTTTAAATTTTAGTTTGAATCGGCAATCACTGAATCGATTCGTTGTTTTTCACTTCCGTGGTCGCTGGTTCGGTAATCTTTCTCGGGGGGAAGTTTACCTCGTGGATCGCGTGTGTCGGGCATGCGCTCACGCACTTCCGGCAAAGTTTACACTTGCGGAAGTCGATGTAAGCCAAGTTGTTTTCCAAGGTAATTGCCTCGAAAGGACATTCTTTGACGCATTTTCCACAACCGATGCAGGCAACCGTACAAGCTTTGCGGGCGATGTTTCCCTTGTCTTTGTTCACGCAACACACGAAAACCCGGCGATCTTTGGGACCCTTGTTTCGCAATTCGATAATGTTTCTCGGGCAAGCTTTGACGCAAGCACCGCAGGCAACACAATTTTCTTCGGAAACAACGGGCAGACCGTTGGCGTCCATGTGAATGGCATCGAAAGCGCAGACGTTGACGCAGTCGCCACAACCAAGGCAACCGTACGTACAATCGGTTTCTCCCCGGTAGAGAGAATGTTCGATAGCACACGATTTGTACCCGTCGTACGTGCTCGTGCGTGGACGATTGTCACACGTGCCGTTGCATTTCACGACAGCAATCTGTGGTGTCTGAGCTGTTACTTCCATGCCTAAAGCGGAAGCGACTTTCGCCATCGTATCCGCTCCTCCCACCGGACAAAACAGTCCATCTAATGAAGTGGCTTTCACCGTGGCTTCCGCGAAACCCCTACACCCGGGTTTGCCGCATCCCCCGCAATTTGCGCCGGGAAGGATACTTTCCACGATATCGATTCTAGGATCTTCTTCGACCTTAAACTTTTGTGCCACGAAATACAGGATTACGGCAGCCGCAATACCAATGGCACACAAAGAAATAATAGTGTAGATAATGGTAGTAGTCATCATAAAGGTGTTTATTTTGTCTCCTCTAGTTTGTTATAGCGCCCGTAAAGTTATTATTTTTTTTCTAGGTTATGCTATTTTAACCTTGAATTTTATTTTCCGGGTGAAGCTATTCCTGCATAAATATAGGATAACAAAGTAAACAGCAACGGCTAAAAGTACAATCGCGGCGGCTATAACTTCACTTGTCCCCGCCGTGATCAAGAGGGCAAGAAGTACTATTATTAACGCGGACGGAATGATATAAGCAAACGCGACCGAGAGCATGGCATTGCGGGTACTGGCGGTAACAATAACTTTGTCGCCGACAGCCACGGGAACATTCGGTTTTTCCGCCGTGATATTCTTTTGTGCTACTTCCGACAGGCCACACGCTCCCTTGGAATGACAAGAAGCACAAGCCGATTGATTTTGTATCTGCACGATAATGGCGTTATCTTCTACTTTTATAACAATTCCGTCGTGTTCTATTGTGTCCTTTGCTGCCATGATGAGTTTTTAAGGTTTATAAAGTTCATAAAGTTACCCCTTCGGGGGGTAAAGTTTATACGATACACGTACTATAAAGTATTCACGAGTTTTTCACCTTATAAACTTTACAAACCTTATGAACTTTATGAACTCATTTATTTCTTTCGCATAAATATTTGAATCGGCACCCCGGTGAAATTCCAGTGTTCACGGATTTTGTTTTCCAAGAAACGTTTGTACGGTTCTTTCACGTATTGCGGTAAGTTGCAATAAAACGCGAAAGTCGGCGTTTTCGTGGGTAATTGAGTCACGTATTTTATGCGGATGTATTTTCCTTTTAAACTTGGTGGGGGGTAGTTCTCGATTTCCTCCAACATGATGCGGTTCAATTCCGAGGTTTTCAGTTTTTGAGCCCGGTTGCGATAGGTTTCAATGGCGGCTTCCAGTGCTTTTAGTAAACGTTGTTTCGTGAGCGCGGAAGTGAAAATAATTTCTACATCATTGAATGGTGCCATTTTAGCACGCAGGTCTTTCTCGAAGTTAATCGTTGTTTTATTATCTTTTTCGATTAAGTCCCACTTGTTTACCAGTACCACGACACCTTTTTGGTTGCGCTCTATCAAGTGGAATATATTCAAATCCTGAGCTTCCATACCCCGGGTGGCATCAATCAGTAGCATACAGACGTCACTGTCCTCTATGGCACGCACGGAACGCATCACGGAATAGAATTCCACGTCCTCGTTTACTTTGGCTTTTTTACGTAGTCCGGCAGTATCCACCAACAAGAAATCATGCCCGAAGCGGTTGTACCGGGTGGTCAGCGTGTCACGGGTAGTCCCCGCGATGTCCGTAACAATATTCCGTTCCTTGTCTATCAGGGCGTTAATGGTGGAAGATTTTCCCACGTTAGGGCGTCCCACGATAGCGATTTTGGGAAGTTCATCCTCGTCTTCCAACGGGTCGCTCGTGAAATGAGATACCAGTTTATCAAGTAATTCACCGGTTCCGGAACCGTTTATAGATGAGATCGGGAATATTTCTTCCCCGACACCCAATTTATAGAATTCGTGAACATCATAAAGACGTTCGCCATTATCCACCTTGTTGGCGATGAGGTAAACAGGCTTCGTGACTTTTCGCAACATACGGGCGAAACTGTAATCCAAATCAGTTATTCCTAATTCCACGTCACACACGAACAGAATCACGTCTGCCTCGTCCATCGCCAGCAGTACCTGTTTGTTGATCTCTTCCTCGAAAATATCTGAGCTGTTAGAAACGTACCCACCCGTGTCAATGACGGAAAAATCTTTACCGTTCCACACTGATTTCCCGTAATTCCGGTCACGGGTCACACCGCTTTCCTCGTTCACGATGGCTACTCGTCCACCGACCAAGCGATTGAAAAGTGTTGATTTTCCCACGTTGGGGCGTCCTACTATGGCAACAATATTACTCATTTTATAAATTGAAAATTGAAAATTGAAAATTGAAAATGATGATTTGCAATCTCAATTTTAGTTATTAATGTTATAGTTGTTTGTAACCGAAGCGTTTCAAATCGTTTTCTTTGTTCCGCCAGTCTTTCAGTACTTTGACGTAAAGGTTAAGGAACACTTTCTTGGCGAAGAAAGCTTCGATGTCTACTCGGGCTTCCGTGCCTACTTTTTTCAAGGCGGCACCTTGGTGTCCGATGATAATGCCTTTCTGTGAATCACGTTCGACGTTAATTACCGCCATGATATTGATTCTTTTGGCTTCTTCTTTGAATTCTTCTACGACCACCTCGACGGAGTAGGGGATTTCCTTGTCGTAGTGCAACAGGATTTTTTCCCGTATGATTTCCGTCACGAAGAAACGAGCGGGCATATCGGTTATTTCTTCTTTATCGAAATAAGGTTCTCCGACGGGAAGCAATTCCAGTATCCGCTTGTACAGGTTGTCGACGTTGAAGTTCTCGGTTGCCGAGATGGGGAATATCTCCGCTTGCGGGATGATTTCCTTCCATTTCGCGAACAGGGCATCCAGCTTATCCGGCGTGGTCAGATCAATTTTGTTCAATACCAACAAGATGGGTACTTCGCTTTGCTTCACTTTATCGATGAAGTCGGCGTTCTTCTCGAAATTTTCCACCACGTCGGTCACGTAGAGAATAATATCCGCGTCAATAATGGCGGTTTTCGAGAAGTCCAGCATGTATTCCTGCATCTTGTAGCTTGGTTTCACGACTCCCGGGGTGTCGGAAAACACGATTTGAAAATCCTCCCCGTTCACGATACCTTTAATGCGGTGGCGCGTCGTTTGGGATTTAGATGTGATAATCGATAATTTTTCTCCGACTAATCGATTCATCAAGGTGGATTTCCCCACGTTGGGGTTTCCTAAAATATTGACAAAACCTGCTTTATGCTCCATGTACTCAAAAATTTATTGGGCACAAAAGTACAATTAAAAATTGGAATTGAGAAATTTGTACTTCTAAGTTGGATGGTCTGAAGTAAAATGTAAGGTCGGATTAACCTTAAACCTCGGGTATTTCTACCGTAATACTATATCTACTTGCTTACGGGCTTGCGATAAACCACTTCTTCCACCGTTAGGTAAGGGCGAAAGAAGTGAGGTGTATCGACCCGGTAAGCGTGTAGAAGTAGGATTACCCTAGGATTACTCGAGTAATACCGTGTGTTTATTTATAGGTATATTCTATCTTTTCCGTGTTGGCGGGATTTTGAGGATCGGTTTTAGCGATCCATGCCCCGGTGTTGTCGTACTCGTATTTGTATCGAGGATCGACTTGATTACCGAATTCATCGTAATGGATGGTAATGTTACCCGTGATTTTTTCGTTTTGCAAATTTTCCTTCTCGTATGATATAACGGTCAAGTAACCATATGGGTTGTAATCGTAATGTGATGTTTGTTTCGTGATCGGGTTGTGGATGTCCGGTTTGAGGTTTATTTTGATTTCTTGTGTTAAACGTCCCTTGTTGTCATATGTCAAGTCGGTCTGGGCGTATATTTGCCCGTTGTCGTATTCTTGTATTTGAACGAGTTGTCCTTGATTGTTATAGGTTTCCGTGTGACTCTTGTCGTTATTCCATTTGATGTTTTTCATGCTGATATGCCCTTGTATGTTGTATTGACAACTTACTTGACACAGAATATTTCCGGATAGGGAATCCACGGATTCTTCCTCGAAGCATTTGCCGAGGTTGTTGTATTTAAAGGTGGTCGTGATGTTTGATAAACAAGAATCTTTTACACGTGTTTTTTTCACGGATTGCAGCAGGTAGCCGTGGTCATTGTAATTATAATAAATATTCGTGGTGGTGTCCCCCGAAACAAGGATTTCTCGGATGATCTTGTCGCCCGTGTAGTATTTGGTGTACGACGGAGTGGTCCAAATCATGGAATCCACGAATTGTTCTCTTAATTGGATGGCTTTATCTCTGAACTGTTTATACTTGTGTTCTTGTAAATATTGTTTTACAAGCGGGAGTTGCGTGGATGAATCAACTTGGGCTATGAGGATTACCAGATCAACGCTGTCATTCGTGTATTCGACTTCCGGGAGAAAGTTTCTTGAATAGCCGGAAAGATACGGGCAGTTGATGTACGCGTTGATGGCAGTTTTCATCTCTTCCGGTTTTTTGGCGTTTTTGACCATGTCGTATAAATGGATGTCATACATCTTTTCCACGTCGGTTTTATAAGGACGGGGTTCTTTCGCTCCCGCGTAGAATGTTTTCAGTATAGGGTTGTTGAAATATAACAATATGGTTGAGTCGGTCGTGCAAGTGCAAACATTGTCGTACAATAGTTTATTATAGATGGTAGCGACGGCGGGATAGTTATACAAGGTGTCGAAATCGGTGAAATAGGTTTCACATTTACCCAAGGTCGGTTGTGCTTTCAAATCGGCGAACTGTACTTTTTCTTTTAGCGCGATGATCGAGTCGAATATTTTCGGGGTTATCATGTACTTGTATTTTGTCAATAATCCGAGTACGGCGCGTGAATCTTGTAATTGTGTGTCGGAGTAGGTCAATAGAGCGTAGATCGTGGAATCGGCTTTCCAGACGAAAGTTTCGAAATTTAAGCCGGCATCCCGGCAGATGGAACGAACACGAGCCCCGTCATCTTGCCGGTTTTCTTCCATACTGGTTTTCAGATAAGGTTCTACAGCCCCGAGATTCGGGTCGAAAAGAAGTGTTTCCAGAGCATCGGCAAGAGCGATTTCATGTTTATACGTTTCGGCACTTTTGGGGTCGATCCTCTCTTTTACCCTCGCGTATTTGTCCCGTTCGGCTCTCGCGATATGCTCGTAAAGTTTTTCAATCCTGTTTTGCTTTTGCGCGAAGAGATTCGTGTTGAATATCCCCGTGAAAAGGGTACAGATGATAATCGTTGGTAGTAATTTTTTCATATCGTTCTCAAATTTAGCGTAGTATCTACGTAAAATTAGGGATAAAGTTTGATATGAACAATATTTTTATTGGTGTTTTTTATGAATAAAGTTTACTTATATTGTTGATTTCGATGGGTATAGGCTTCTATAGGTAGAACTGGGTACTTGGTATCTTTTTGGTATTGGAAAGCGTAATAAGAGGAGAAGATTAAGGGGGAATCGTGTGATGTCGATATATTTTATCATGAGGAATGGATGGATTTTGAGGTGTATATGTTATCTTTGTTAGGCATTATAAATAAATGTTATGGTTATAGATATAATAGGTAATAGCGAGAGAATAGAGAGTCTGAATCCTTATTTCAAGGCTGTGTTCGATTATATAAAGACGCACGATCTGGCAGGTATGCCCGTGGGCAGAGTAGATATTGCCGGCGAGGATGCTTTTATTAAAATCGAGGATGCACGGGGACGAAGCGTGGAAGAGGCCGTTTATGAGCGACATGATAAATATATAGATATTCAGATGCCGCTGCTCGTGTCGGAGTCTTACGGGTGGAAAGCCAAAAGTCGGTTGGGGGAGGCTTCTGCTTCTTATAACGAGGAAGGGGATTATACTTTTTATAAAGATAAGGTGGAAGGTGTGTTCACGCTTTCTCCCGGTGAGTTCGTGATTTTTTTTCCGGAGGATGCTCATGCGCCTTGTATCGGTGAAGGGGTAATCCGGAAGATGGTGGCGAAAGTTAAACAATTGTAGATTTAGTGATTGACGATTTACGATTGTTGCGTGTGAACTTTTTGGTAAATTACAAATTCAGTTGTATGAAGAAATGGCATAAGATAGTTTTAGCGGTGCTGGTTGTTTTGACAATCGTTTATTTCTGTCTGCCTTATTACGCCCGGCAGGCTTTGATATACTGGTATCCTTCGATTGATGATTTGTCGATGTTCGAGAAACACACGGTGCAGAAGGCCGATTCGTCATGGACGTGGGCACACGCGAAAGATTATAACACTTACGAGATGAGTCCGGAGGATGATGCTTACCTGAATGATTTCCGTACGGTATCTTTTCTGGTGATTCAGAATGACAGTATCGTTTACGAGGAATATCGTTCCGGTTGGAATGACACGAAGACATCGAACATTTTTTCATCGACGAAGAGTATCGTGGGGTTGTTGATCGGGGCGGCTTATGACGAGGGGAAGATCGAGAGTCTGGATGATCCCGTGTGGAAATATATTCCGGAATTCAAGGTCGGGGAAAAGAAAAATATCACGCTCCGCCATTTGTTGACGATGAGTGGCGGGTTGAACTGGGACGAGGCTTACGCTTCTTTGTTTTCCGTGACGACGCACGGGTATTACGGGAATGATTTATACGAGTTGGTGACCGGGTTGGACGTGATTGAAGAACCGGGGAAGCAATTCTCTTACCGGAGCGGCGATACGCAGATATTGGCGTTTATCGTGGAAAAGGCAACCGGGAAAACAATTAGCGATTATGCGGAGGAGAAGTTGTGGCGACCGATGCAGGCGGCACAGGATGCCTATTGGTTGTTGGATAAAAAGGACGGGGATGAGAAGTCATTCTGTTGTTTCCATACCACGGCGAGGGAAGTGGCACGTTTTGCCCGTCTGATGCTTCATCACGGCAACTGGAACGGGAAGCAATTGATCTCGGAAGAATATATCAATGAAGCCATGAGCCCGGCAAGTTACTTGAAAGACGAGTGGGGTAAGGATTCGTTGGATTATTACGGTTTCCAGATATGGATTATGAATTATCACGGTCAGCGGAACCCTTATTTCCGGGGAATGCTGGGGCAGTATATTATCGCTATACCGGAACGGAATGCCATTATTGTTCGTTTGGGACATAAGAAAGATGAAAAACGTATCAGGGAAACTACCCGTGACGTGTATCGCTACATGGATATCGGGACGAAGATTTTGGATGGTAGAAAATAGGGCGACTTTGTCATATATCCTATTTGTAAATTCAACGGATAATGCTTATTTTTGTTTTACAAATGGGTTATAATAAAGAGTTTTACAGATGCAAGGGAGTGATGACAAGATATGTTTACTATTGCAAAACGGTAAGGAAGAAGGGATCGACTTGCTTTTTGTGAAATATTACAAAAGCTTAGTGCTTTGGGCTGATACCTTTTTGAATGATATCGTGAAGTCGGAAGATATCGTGCAGGAATTTTTTGTCAAATTATGGGAAAGGCATTTGATAGCTGATTTGCGTCCGGATACTTTAAAATATTATCTTTTTACTTCTGTAAAAAATTTAGCTTTGAATGCACTCGAGAAAGTGGATCCTTTAAAAAAAGCATATGATGTAAATTTGATTGATACTCCCCAGATTGAATACGATGATTTGACCGAGGAATTGTTATGTCGGGTGGAGAGTGAGATCGAGAAATTGCCTCCTCGGAGTAGAGATATCGTGAAAGCGATTTATATGGAAGGGTTGCGATACAAGGAGGTAGCGGATAAATTTAATATTTCTGTCGCCACGGTTAAAACTTTATTAGTGAATGCATTGAAGAAACTGAGGGCGAATTCGACGGGAGTAGATTCTATTCTTTTACACTTTTTCTTGAAAAAATCAGCGATAAGATTCAACCGTTTTTAAATTCTTTCTGTATTATAGTTAGAAAAGTAAGATGACTGTAATATGGAAGATATAGAATCAAGGTTAATGGATTTTTTTCTTGGCGAACTTGATAAAGAAGAAGAGAAAGAAATTTTGCATCAAGTAGAAACTGATGAGGAATTTCGGAAAATATTTATTCAAGTTCGTTCAAAACATTTGGATATGCGATGGGGTGCCCGGGGGAAATTAGTGAAAGGCGACGTTCATCGAGTGAAACGGTTGATTAAACGTCGGCGATTGATAAAGGTGGGTATGCGTGTGGCTGCTGTCTTTGTATTGCTATTAGGTGTGGGTATTCTTTGGATGCCATCCGATTCTAAGGTTGAAGAATTTGCTCAAGAGCATCAGATAACTCCGGGAAAAAATCAAGCGTACCTTTATCTTTCCAACGGGAAAAGTGTTTTACTTTCTCGGGAAAATCGAGAATTACGTGAAGATAACGGGGTTTCCATTTCGGTGAGCGCTGAGGGGAAAGTGCACTATAATGTTGAAGAGAAAGACGGGGCGGCTCGTTCTTTGTTCAATCGTTTGGTTGTGCCTAGGGGAGGGGAATTTATGATCACGTTGGAAGATGGAACGAAAGTTTGGTTGGATGCGGAAACCGAGTTGCGCTATCCGACTAATTTTGATGCTCAAAACAGGGTAGTCTATTTAAAAGGAGAGGCTTATTTTGAGGTGGCGAAAATGGAGGGTAAACCTTTTGTCGTGAAAATAGATCAGATGTCGGTCAATGTATTGGGGACTAAATTCAATGTGAATAATCGAGAGGCAGGCGTCGTGCAAACCGTGTTGGTTGAAGGAAGTGTTAAACTAAAATCCCCAAGGGGAGAAGTTTTAATGGTACCTAATCAAAAAGCTGAATACCATGGTGGTGATGAGTGGGTTGTTGAAGAGGTGGATGTTTCTCCTTATGTAGCGTGGAAAGATGGTAATTTTGTTTTCAATAATGAATCGTTAGAGCGTATTATGAATAAATTATCCTCGTGGTATGATGTCGATGTTTTTTACGCGAATGAAGAAGTCAAAAATGTGAAATTGACAGGCGATATGATGCGATATAAAGATATCCAAGAACTATTGTATTTTTTTGAGAAAATATCGGATGTTAAATTTTTAATTAAAAATAGGACTGTAACAGTAAGTTATAAATAAAATGATGAAGATGTGCAACCATCTCCATCATCTGACTAAAATCATGAACAAGCACATTGGGAAGCGTCCTTGTTCAATCGTTTAATTATTAATTACAAATCTATGAAATGTAAATTGATTTTTGCCTTATTGAGGCGAAAAAAAACAAGAATGTTCAGAATTATGAAATTATTTTCGGTTTTTATGTTTGTATTTGTCTTTGGGACAGCTGCTAGCAGTTTTTCTCAACAACAAATTGTAACGTTGAATATGCATCAATGTGATGTAGGTACATTGTTGAAGGAAATTCGTAAACAAACGGGTTTGCGATTCGTGTTTAACGAGGAACATATTATGAAAGTGGACCGTTTTGATGTAGTTGTAAAAAATAAAACGGTAAAAGAAGTTTTGGATAATGTATTTGCAAAAAGTGATTTGAAATGGTATTTTGAAAATGATGTCATTTTTATTGTTCATCAAACTTCCCCGAAAGTGGCGCAAGATTCTATTTTATCGGTAAAAGGTATAGTGAAAGATGAAAAAGGGGAGGTTCTGCCGGGTGTTACTGTTTTGGTTAAAGGTACGACGCTGGGTGTAGCGACAGACGTGAACGGAAAGTTTACCCTGCATATGCCACAAAGAGATTCGGTTGTTTTGCTGGTATCATTTATCGGGTATCAGACGGAAACAGTTTATGTGGGAAAAAACAATAAGGAATTGGATATTCAATTAAAACTTGATGTGACCGAGATTGCGGAAGTAGTGATCACGGGTTACGGGAAAGTAGATAAGCGATTGTCCGCCAGTGCGACCACGTCGATAAAGATGGATGATATCCGCATCCCGAACGTGGCTTCGGTGGATGCCATGTTGCAGGGACGGGTACCGGGATTGATGGTGATGACAAGTTCCGGTAGCCCGAACGCAACCCCTCGAATGAGAATCCGCGGTTCTTCCACGATTCATGGTAACGCGGCTCCGGTATGGGTAGTGGACGGGATAATTCAGGAGGACCCGGTGGACTTATCAAATGACGAGATTAATAACGTGATTGCCGGTACGGATGCCACGTTGCGGGGACAATTGAATGATAACGCCAGTTTCAGTTTGTTGGGTAACGCTATTTCCGGGTTAAATCCGAGTGATATTGAAACCATTACTTTTTTGAAAGATGCGTCAGCCACGGCAATATATGGAACCCGTGCGGCTAATGGTGTGATAGTGGTTACGACTAAGAAAGGGCAAGTCGGTAAACCTTCTGTCAATTTTTCTTCTTCTTTCGGGTTCACGGCTCGTCCGAGATACGAGGATTATCATTTGATGAATTCAAAAGAACGTGTTGGGGTGTCGAGAGAGGTGGCAGAGAGCGGTTATCTGTATTCGATAATGCCATTTTCTACCGGTTACGAGGGAGCTTTGTTTGATTACTATGACGGAAAGATAAATAAAAATGAATTTGATGCACGTGTGGCCTCTTTGGAAACGATGAACACGGATTGGTTTAAAATCCTGTTCCGGAACGCTTTCAATCAGGACTACGCTTTGAGCGTATCCGGCGGAACGGAAAACACCCGCTATTATCTTTCCGTGGGATTTAATGACAGCAAGGGAAGTACCAAGGGCGATAATTTACGGCGGTATAACGTGAACATGAACGTGAACACGAAAATCGGTCGTTTCGTGGATGTCGAGGGTAAATTAAGTTTTTCAGACCGGAAATCCGACGGTTTCTACATGGTAAATCCTTTGGATTACGCGTTGAAAGCGTCACGGGCTATCGGGAAGGATGAATTTTACACGACTCGGTTGACGACGGTTGCGGGTTTATCATCTAATTATCCGTTGACATATAATATCTTGAACGAGCTCAAGCATACTGGCAATGAGGCAAAGGTTCGCCAGACAAACGCCAGCGTGGGTGTTAATGCCAAGATTTTACCCGAGTTGACACTGAATACGCTTTTCGGGGTGACTTATGCCAACACGTTGAACCAGAAGTGGGCGGGCGAGCGTTCATTTTATATTGCCGAAATCCGGGGATATGATTACGGGAGTGTGGCACCGAATAGCGCGGAGGAGAAAGCTTCCCGTTTGCCTAAAGGGGGAATTTTGATTTACGAGAATAAAAATAACACGACATTCACGGCTCGTGCGTCCATGAATTATAATAAGGTATTTGCAGAGAATCACGTGGTGAATGCCATGCTGGGGTACGAGATTCGTTCCATCAAGTACGACGGTTTCAACACGACGGAATGGGGGTATTTCCCGGATAGGGGACTGGGTATCAGCTACGAGTACGACACGGGAACTTCCGGAAGCACATCCCTGAATGGTAATTCCTCGTTGGATAAACATACCGCGAAACTAACCAATACGATATCCAACACGGTTTCGGGATACGCTACCTTGGTATATGCTTTTAAAAACCGTTACGTGTTGAATGCCAATATTCGTATGGATGCTTCCAATCGTTTCGGGCAATACACGAACAACAAGGCTCTGCCCGTGTGGAGTGTGGCAGGACGTTGGAGTGTGTCGGAGGAACCTTGGTTCCGCCGTTTGGGTGAACAGGCTGAATTGAATTTGCGTGCTTCTTACGGTCGGCAGGGAAACGTTCCTACATCCGTGGGACCGAACTTGGTGGTGAAATACCCGCAAACGGTAATTAATCGCTGGTCGGGAGAGTACG
Organism: Butyricimonas sp. DFI.6.44; assembly: GCF_022132345.1. Classification (NCBI taxonomy): domain Bacteria; kingdom Pseudomonadati; phylum Bacteroidota; class Bacteroidia; order Bacteroidales; family Odoribacteraceae; genus Butyricimonas; species Butyricimonas sp. DFI.6.44. The sequence continues at coordinate 95,101 of NZ_JAKNJD010000004.1, forward strand.
TGTTGAATATTAGTCGTTTGCCTTACCCGAATTTGCGTTGGGAAAAGACGACCACGATTAATCTCGGGTTGGATTTTTCATTCTTGAAAGGACGTATCAGCGGTACGATGGATTACTACTACAAGAAAGGAAACGATATTATCTTTAGTCTGGATGTACCTGCCGAGTTCGGTGTTGCCAAAACTTACAAAAACGGGGCGGACATAAAGAATACCGGTTTCGAGTTGGCTTTGACCTTCGTGCCCGTGCGGACAAAGGATTTCACGTGGACGATATCTCCGATTTATTCGAAGAATAGCAACAACGTGGAGAATACCGGAAAGAGCGAGTACACGTACACGGATTACTTGGTAGGAAACGCTTTCGAGAGCGGTAAACCGGTGAACGCTATTTATTCATGGAAATTCACGGGATTGGACCCGCAATACGGTTACGCGACCTTCGCGCATACTTCACGAGTACAAGGTGACGTGGAAAAAATGGATGACCCGAAACAATACTTGGTTTATTCCGGTCAGAAAGACCCGAAAATCAGTGGAGGTTTCACCACCAGCCTGCGTTACAAGAATTTGACCTTGAATGCTAATTTCGCTTATAGTTTCGGGAACGTGAAGCGTTTGAACTTCTTGTACGAGGGCAAGTTTATGATGCCGTCGCCGCAAGATAATTTGCATTCCGATTTGTTGAAGCGTTGGAAGAAACCGGGTGACGAGGCAAAGACCAATATTCCGGGATTCGTGCTTGACGGAACGAGCGAGTATAATTTGTATGTACCTATCCCGTCAACCGTGACGTTGAACTCTTATGATATGTACAATTACTCGGATATTCGGGTGGTAAAAGGAGATTTCCTGAGATGCCGTAATTTGTCGGTATCTTACGTGGTGCCATCGAAATTTGTACAGAACTTGGGATTATCCACGGCGTCCTGCACGTTTAACGTGACAAACCCGTTGACGATTTGCAGTAGCAAATTCCGTGGGCAGGATCCGGAACAGGAAGGAACGGGAGGCACGGCTTTGCCGATAATCAAGACCTACACGTTTTCTTTAAACATCAGTTTTTAATCTTTCAAAACGAGTGTAACTATGATTTCTAAATTGAATATAATCTTATTGACCGTGCTCGTTTTAGCGAGTGTATCTTGCGGTGATTTTTTGAAAGAAGTTTCGCAGGATGAGTTTGAACCCTCGACAACAACTGCTTACACGGAGTTGTTAAACGGGGAAGGGTATTGTTTTAGCACGTTGGATGCCTTGACTTGGTATATGGATGACGATGTAGACGGGTGTACATCTTATACTCCGACTAAAGAACAGATGGCCTATAAAGATGTTTTCACGTGGCAATATGATATGGACCAGTCTTTAAAAGAGGCACTTTCTCAAGATCAAAGTACGTATGAAAATTTTTATGCCAAAATCATGGCTTGCAACGTGGTGATTGATAATGTAGAAAACTCTTTAGGGACAGAATCCGAAATTGCGAATGTTTTGGGTGAAGCTTTGACCTTGCGGGCGTATTATTATTTCCATCTGGTAAATATTTTCGCTACCCCGTACAATGATGCACGCTCAACTCCCGACCGGAGATTAGGAGTTCCGTTGGTTATAAAATCCGAGATATTGGATGAAGGCTACGCCCGTAACACGGTGGCGGAAGTGTACAAACAGATCACGGGAGATATCGAGCGGGCGATTGTTTTGTTGGAAAAAGACAAAGTGAATAACGGACGTTTCCGGGTGAACTATGTGGCAGCTCACTTGATTGCTTCTCGGATTTATCTTTACATGGAAGAATGGGATCAAGTGATTGACCATGCTACGAAGGCTATGGCGGGAGCACCGAAATTGGTGTATTTACCGGATTACGTGTATAATGTTCCTGCCCGTCCAGAAAATTCAAAGAATCCGGTCGTTTCATCCGATTTCCCGGAAACGATATTCGTTTACGGGGCTATGCCCGGAAGTATGACGTTTGCCGGAACTCCGGTTTGCCTGTCGGATGATGTTGTCAATAGTTATACGGATAATGGAGATAGCCGGAACGGAAAATATTTCAAGAAAACAGAAAGTGGTTATTTGTATCCTTACAAAGAGTTGAAACATGGAATTGCGGAGCGGGGTTATGTATGGCGTACAGCTGAGTTGTACTTGAACCGGGCAGAAGCGTATATGCAGAAATACAAGGCAGGAGAATCGTCCGCGGGACAGTTGGCTGTGGACGATTTGAATGAATTGCGGAGTAATCGGATTACGAATTACTCGGATTATCAATTGAGTACGGCAGAGGATTTGGAGAAACTTTGCAAATTGGAACGTCGTCGGGAATTGATATTCGAGGGACACCGTTGGTTTGATTTACGTCGTTACGGGATGCCGCGGATTCAGCATAAATGGATTGCCGACGAGGGGAAAACGACCACGTACACGTTGAGCGAGAAAGATCCGAGTTACACGGTGCCTATACCTCAAGCCGTGTTGGATAGGAACAAGAATTTGGTTCAGAATGAATTGGCTCCGGATAGACAAGGTTATTAATTGATAAAACATAAAAGAGATGAAAAATATATTGTTTCTGTTATTGTTGATGGCGGGCGTTATTGTGGCTTGCGATGAGGATAAGCTGACTCCGTCCGCTCCTCAGGAATTTTACGAGTTTCCACAAGGAGATTCCGATTATGATAGGGAATTTGTGGCTTTCTACGAGAAATACAACACCCAATTCTTGTATAAATACAAGGAAAGTGACTTCCGTTGGAACGTGACGAGTTACATTCCTTTTTATTCAGTTCCCGCGGATGAGGCATACGTGGAGAAAGCTTACCGTTTTATCAAAGATCGGTGCCTGAACCCGTGGGGTGAGAATTTTTACAAAAATATTTTACCGATGCGAATATTATTGGCATCGCGGATTTATAGCGTGGAGCAAAAATATGGTTCTGTTTGGGATGAAGGAACGCAACAGTGGGAGTATAAAAGCTATAATGATACGACTAATCATGCTTCCGCTTACGGTCTGAATCATATCGCGTTTGGTTACACGAGCGAGCAATTGGATGAATTGACTCCGGAGGAACAATTGAACACGGTGGGAGAGTTGAACAAGTCTTTGATCGGTTATGCTGCTTCCCGGAATAAAATTGAAATACCGGCAGAGTTTGTAGAATGGTACGATAAATACAGAAACAATGTTTGGGATGGAGGTGAGTACGGTTGTGGTTTCCTTGAATACTACAAGGATATGGATGCCGCCTATGACTTCGGACTTTACGTGAAATACTTGACCACGATGAGCGAGGAGGCTTTTAAGGCATGGGCGTTATCGGATGAGGTAGACTCGAGTCAAGATTGGGATCAGGCGTCCGGCACGTATAAGCGTACCCATGCGATTAAAAACAAGTATGAGATTGTGTTGCAATATTTTAAAACTCAGTTTAATATTGATCTTCACGCGATAGGAAATCAAGCTAATTAAATAATTCTGTGATTGATTATCGATTAATCAATCACAGAATAGATAAAATATAGATAATCACTATGAAAAGTAAGTTCGTAATTATTGTAATGCTGTTATGTAGCCTTGCTGGCAGAGTATTCGGGCAAGAGGAAAACGTCGCTCAAGACCCGCGAGAGAACTCTCGATTAACATTAAATCCGGAGGTTCCGATTACCGGTCAGCCTTTAGAATTGGTTTATGCTCCGGCAGGCGGTCCGCTAGAGGGGAAGACAGACTTGGTCGGGATAGTGTATATGTATAATTTCTATCGTTGGGAGATCAGCGACGTGCAGTTGAAACAAGACGGAGAATTGTGGAAAGGTACATTCGACGTACCGGATAATTGTGCTTTCATTGCCTTTAAATTTCAATCCACGTTTACTTTACAACCGGATACGACGGATAATAATGAAGATAAAGGATATATGTTTATCCCGAAAGACGTTGTCGGGGATTACCTGCCGGGAAGGTATCTTGCTTGGGGAGTGTTCCGTATGCCTTCATTTGGTGAAGGTACTGGAAATTATTTCTCGGGGAACTACAAGGAAATTACCGATGAAGCCTTGATGTTTTGGGTAGATCAGGAAACGAAACATTATCCCCAGTACGGACGTCATTTTTTCGGTATAATGAAGTCCGTTTTGAGAAAGATGTACGGGGAAAATGCCAGTCGGGGAATAGCACATTTGCTTAAAACAATGGAGAGCCAAGCTGATTTGACAGAGAATGAATACATGGAAATAAGCCATACCTATCGTTATGATTTAAAGAATAAAGAAAAAGCGGATAGTGTAGATCAGGTTATTCTCGAAATGTTTCCCCGTGGCGGTTTAGCCCGGTTTAACCGTTCTTTTACTTTAAACACCGTTCCTCCCGATGAATATTTTGTCGTTGCCGAGCAATTCAGGAAAGATTTCCCGATAGCGGAGTGGCGAAAGAATCCCGATTCGAAAGGGTTCGTGTACTCTAATTTTTACCGGGAGCTGGCTGTAAAATATTATAAGGAAAGCGACTACAAGAAATTGGAGGAAATATTGCCGGAAATGGATATGGTTATGCTTAATGCTGTTTACAAGAAAACCGTGGAATACGCGATTCGGAAAACTCTCATCCCGGCAGAAACTTTTGTCGACATTTCCAAGAGATTTATTGACGAGATGATACGGAAAGTGAATGACGGTTCTTATATGCAGGGATTGCAATATTCACCTCGGCAAGCGGAAGAATTAGCTCGTCAGTGGTTGTATTATTATATTAGTGTTCACGCGCAGGTGGCAGAGAAAAGTGGGCGTTACGAGGAAGCCGTCAACACGATGAATGCGATAGAAGAAGAGCAACGATATCTCTTTTATCCGGCAGGGAACGAGGCGTATGTGGCAAGTTTGGAGAAATTAGGACGTCAGGCTGAGGCTTTCGAGGCGATGAAAGGGGCAGCAGGTTCAGGACAGATGACTCCGGTTATCTATGACAAATTGAGAGTGTGCTACAATGGTTTAAAAAAGAAACCGGCGACTTTTGAGGCTTGGGTATCATCGTTGAAGCCCAAAAGTGAAGTGGAAAAAATAAAGAATAAACTTCGGGCAAAGATGATAGATATACCTTTTGAGCCGTTTGCTTTGGAATCGCATCTCGGCGGTAAGGTAAAATCTGCAAGTTTCAAAAAGAATGATATCGTGATTCTCGATTTTTGGGCATTGTGGTGCGCCCCGTGTATCGCGGCGTTAGACGGGATGCAAATGGCTGTAGACCTTTATGCCGGTGATTCAAGCGTGAAATTCTATTTCATCATCACGCAGGACGAACCCAATAAAGAAAAAATAGATGCCCTGTGGAAAAAGAATAATTTCCACGGTATGGAAGTACTTTACGATGCTAACCGAGAGGGAAAGAAATCTCGTGATATGGTGTATAAATCCATGTTCCCCGGGACTTCGGGCATTCCCCAGAAAGCCATCCTTAAAAACGGTCGTATCCGTTATCTGGCAGAGGGATACGGTGGAAGCCCCAGCGGTTTGATGGATGAAATTTCTTACGTGGTTGAAATGCTAAAAGAGGAAAAATGATGGTATTCAAAAATAGTTTTATAGTCCTGCTGCTTGCGGTAGCGGGACTCTTTTGCTCCTGCGGGGACGGGAATAATTACACGCTTACCGGTAGTCTGCCGACTCGCTATGACGGATGTCGGGTATTGTTATCCCCCGCGACATATTATTTCTCGTCGGATAAATCCATTCCGGTAGATAGCGGTATAATCAAAAACGGGGAGTTCCGGTTTCGGGGAACGGTACAGGAACCCGCGGTGTTTGTATTGACCATCGAGGACGTTCGCGACAACAGGATTCCGGGAATATATTCCGTGCCGGTGATTATCGAGAGTGGTAATATTAGAGTCCTTTATGACACGACAGGGATAACCTTGTCCGGAACCCTTGCTAATGACCGTTACATGGCGACAATCGGGAAAGGAAAACAGGAAATTCAACGCAGAAGCCAAATATTATTCCGCGAGCGGGATAGCGTGCAGCAATTAGCGGGCAATGTCAGTAACGAGATAAATAATTACTACAACGAGCAAAGTCGAATTATCTTTAGAGAAATCATGGTACCCGCTGCCGAGGAATTTATCAGCGAGTATGCCGGAACAAGCACGGGTGATTACTTTTTCTTCACTTGTTGCTCGAAAGATATTTATAGTGATGCATTTGTCGAGAGAATCTACCCGACAATCAATCCGGAACTTCGGGAACAGTACGAAACGTTCATAAGGACACGTCAGGAAAAGCAGAATTATTTTTCTAGTTCGCAAAAAGCAACGGAAGTGGGGAGGCCTTTCCGTGAGATTGTCGCGCGAACTATCGAGGGGAAAGAAGTCCGTTTGTCGGAACAAGTGAAAAAAGGAGGACTCGTGTTGTTGGATTTTTGGGGTTCGTGGTGCGTGCCCTGTATTCAAGAAATGCCTTTGTTGAAAGAATTGCATGAAAAATATGGGAAAAAAGGATTGGTGATCATCGGTATTTCGCTCGACAAAGAACGGGAAAAATGGCAAAGTTCTCTTGAAAAACACAAACCGATAGGAATTCAAATTTCCGAGTTGAAAGGTTGGGAAAGCGCTTCCCGTAATGATTACGGGGTTCAAGCCATACCGTTCACGCTGCTGATAGATGGTTCCGGGAAGATTATTGCCCGCAATCCGCACGGTCCGAAATTGGTCGAAGCCGTAGAGGAATACTTTAATCGTAAGTAAGTTAGTGCTTTTCAGTTAAACAGGAGGGAGTTAAAAGTCATTTTAAACTCCCTCCTGTTTTATATTCTTAAGGTAGGCTCAATTATTCTCTTCGCAACCGCCGCATCCTTTGCAGTCATGCTTCTTTCCGTTCACAGCCGGGTTATCTTGTCCGCCCCGTTGTCCGCGGTGATTCATGCCTTCTTTGCGGCGTTTTTCCATTTCTTGTCTTCTCTTTTCCAAGTTGGTTTGGTAAATTTTATATTGCTCTTCCGTCAATATTTTCTTTAAGGATAAATTTTGTTGGTCTTCCATTTTCTTGTTGTAGAACATCACGGAATCTCGTTGTCCTTGGTATTTCTTCATGAGTTCGCCTCTTTTCTTGAAGTTTTCCGTGAACAATTCCTTCACTTGTTTTTCTTGTTTCTCGTCGAGTTTCAGCTCGGTTTTTATTTGCTCTACCATTTTTTTGACCATTTCTTCGGGGTTCATGTGACCTCTCGGGCCTCGATGTTGTGGACCTCGTTCTTGTGCGTTCAAGCTTACTGTCATTAAAAGGAATAATGACGAAATGATTAGGGTTAAAGTTTTCATGTTTTATTCTTTAATTGTTTATAATCGCGTGGAATCCATATATATAATTCCATGCTCGTTCTTTTAATCTATCTGATTCTAAGACAAAAAACAAAGAGAAAGGTTTATTGTTTCCATCCCTTGTTTGAAAAAATAGTTACTTTTGTTATTGGATAAAATGATAATTAATATGAAGCAAGAAGTTTTATTTATTATTCTGGATGGATATGCCGATTGGGAAGGGGCATTCCTCGCAACCGCGTTGAGTACCGGAGTTATGCCGGGCAGTGAAGTGAAATACACTGTAAAGACCGTCGCCCCGACTTTGGAACTCGTGCCCTCGATAGGGGGATTCCGCACGCAACCCGATTATAGTTTTGAAACCATGCCCGATGATTACGCGGCTTTGGTTCTGGTCGGCGGAACGAGTTGGTTTTCGCCCGAGGCGGAACAAGTAGTACCTATCGTCCGGAGAGCCTTGGAACGAGGGAAAATCGTGGGTGCGATTTGCAACGCTTCCGTCTTCATGGGTATCCACGGTTTCTTGAATGACGTGAAGCACACGAGCAACACGCTTCCCTACCTGAAACAATATGCCGGAGAACGGTACACGAATGAAGCGGGTTACATCGAGGCACAAGCCGTCGGCGACCGGAATATCGTGACCGCTAATGGCTGCGGGTACATCGAATTTACCCGTGAATTGCTGTTACTGCTGAAAGCCGACGAACCCGCTAGAATAGAGGAAGCCTGTGATTTTTACAAGAATGGATACGTGAGGTAGGGAAACGTTTGCTTTGGATTCTTTACATGAAAACCTATTTTTTGCTTTGGAATCATTACAAATATTGATTCCATTTGCTTTGGTTTTGTTACAAACGTGCTCATCTTCGCTCGCTTCATATTTTTATGTCTGATGCTCCGCACGACTTGGCAATCAGGGTTTGGAGCAATCGAATGAGCGTAGACGAAGTGAAAGAGTCTAGTACGGGAAAAATATTCAAGTTACTTAATATCCCTTATTACTACGTGGGCGTTTTGGATAAAATTTTGGATAACGTGTTATTATAAACTTTACCGATGAATATTGAAGAATACAGAGATTATTGCCTGTCTGTTAAAGGGGCGACGGAATGTATGCCGTTTGACGAGTACACCTTGGTCTATAAAATCATGGATAAGATGTTTACTTTTGCCCCGTTGCGCACTAAGGACGGACGATTCTGGGCGAACTTGAAATGTGATCCGGCTAAATCGGTGGAGTTGATGGAGCGTTACGAGGGGATTTTCTTTGGTTTCTATTCGGATAAAAAATATTGGATAACGGTATATCTGGAAAGTGATGTGCCCGATAAACTAATCAAAGAATTGATAAATCACTCGGTGGAAGAAGTGGTCAAAAAGCTGCCTAAAAAGAAAAGGGATGAATATAACGCGTAGATACGGGAGTGCCCCGTACTCCGTTGTTTTGGTTCATGGCGGACCGGGTGCTAAAGGTTCTTTAAAGCCTATGGCTGAAGAACTATCTTTACAAAACGGAGTGTTGGAACCATTCCAGACCCGCTATTCGATCGAGGAGTTGATACAGGAACTTCACGAGCAGGTTTGCCGTGAAACCGATGGGGCGGTGACTTTTGTCGGTCATTCATGGGGGGCATGGCTGATTATCTTGTTTGCCGTGCGATACCCGGAACGGGTAAAACAACTTGTGCTGGTCGGGTGTCCCCCTTTCGAGGAAAAGTATGTACCTCAAATCATGGATAATCGTTTGAAAAGACTTTCGCCGGGGGAGCGGGAACGTTTTGAAAGATGCCTGCGGGAATTATCGGGAAACGCCACGGATAAAGATATGGAAGAATTGGGTAAGTTCGTTGCCCAATGTGATAACTATCATGTATCGGATTTCACGAATGAATACGAACCGGACGGACAGATGTATGCACGGGTTTGGGCGGAGGCGGCAACACTCCGGCGGGAGGGATATTTCATGAAGATTCTTCCGCGGCTACGATCCGAAGTACACGTTATTCATGGCAGCTTGGACCCGCACCCGTTAGATGGAATAATCGAACCTTTGCGCGAGGCTAAAGTCAATTATGATCTACACGTGTTGGAACGTTGTGGGCATTCCCCGTTCTTGGAGATTGAAGCGAAAGAGGAATTTTATAAAAGTATCGGACGTGTTCTGTAAATCACGGGGTAAATAAGTTATTCCATTTTTTATTGTATTTTTGTAGAAGAAAATGGCGTTAATTTGGACACGAGAGAAGTAGATATAATTCAAGAATTTGCTCGCGGAGGGGAGAAAGCGTTCCGTGTGCTGTACGACAGGTACGTGGTTGCCTTGCGTTATTTTGCGGCGAAGTACGTGACAGACGAGGATGTGATCGAGGATGTCGTGCAGGATGCTTTCGTGGCGTTGTGGGAAAAAAGGATGGAATTTCGGGTGGAAAATGCCGTGAAGGCTTATCTCTATAAAGCAGTGCGGCACGATTGCTTGAATTTGCTCCGGCATCGGCAGGTGGAAAATAAATATGCCGAAAGGATGATTCGGGAAGGGGATGATTCGGAGTCTTTTCTCGATCAGATTCTGGAATCCGAGATATTTCAGGCTTTGCTTTCCGTGTTCGACGAACTGTCCCCCGCCTGCAAAGAGGTGTACCAAATGAGTCTGGACGGGTGTAGCCACGAGGAGATTGCCCGGAAATTGAATATTTCGGTTAATACCGTGAAAAAGCACAAGAATAACGCCAATCATTACATGAAAGAGCGTTTGAAAAATGTGTTGTCTATCCTGTTGTGGATTTCCTAAGAACGAGTTGCGTTAATCCTTAATTTTATAAAATAAGTAATATTTTACATTATATTGATTTGTACTTGCTTTATAGCATCTCCCATTCAACTCCTATTCAACTCCCATTCATCTCCTATTATAATAGGAAATAAATAGGAATTATTTAGTAATTGAATACAAATTTATTCAATTGAAATACTTTGTATGTAGTAGAAAGATAAATATCTTTTGGAGGATTACCCCTAAATTTTTTCAGAAATTGTAGCTATATAATAGCTTGATTTTTAGCGTAAAATAAAAAAGTATGAAAAAAAGTGTGTTTTGGTATTACACCAAACGCTACTTTGCGTGCTTTAGTATAAAACCAAAGAACAAAAGTATGCAAATACGGGATGACGATAGGATAAAACGATTGATTTTGAACCACGTGAAGGGTGAGTTGGATGACGCGGGTGAACGGGAGTTGAGGGCTTGGCGGGAAGCAAACGAAGAGCACGAAGAGATGTTTCAACGATTGGTGTCCACGCGGAATCTGGAAGAAGGATTCCGTCGGTTCGTGAAATCGCCGGAGGCGGAAAATCGGGCGTGGGAGAGGATTTTGAACCGGACGACACGCGGGGAACGGCGTGCGCGGAGATTGTCGTGGATTCGGTACGCGGCGATGTTTGCTTTACCGTTGGTTATCGGGGGAATTGTTTATTTTTCCCTGAATCGTGAGGGCGAGAAGGCACAGGTGGCTGTTGTGGCGGAAATAACTCCGGGGAAGGCAAAGGCTGAACTTATTTTGCCGGGTGGTGACAAGGTTTTGTTGACAGACGGGGCAAACCGGACGGTGGGGAACGGGGTAAGTAATGCAGGCGATACGTTGCGATATGAAGATGCGGAAGGGGGACAACCGGGCGGAGCGGAGGAATATCATTTGTTGCGGATACCGCGGGGCGGGGAATACACGCTCGTGCTGGCGGACGGGACAACGGTGTACCTGAATGCCGAGTCTGAGTTGAGGTATCCCGTGAAGTTCTCGGGCGAGAGGCGGAAAGTGTATTTGCGGGGAGAGGCTTACTTCGACGTGGTGCGTGATGAACAGAAGCCTTTCACGGTGGAGGCGAGAGGAGTGGAGGTATTGGTGTTGGGAACATCCTTCGGGGTACGGGCATACGAGGGAGAGGAAAACGTGTTGACCACGCTGGTGCAGGGACGGGTGGACGTGTCGGCAGAAGGACAGCGTGTGAAGTTGATACCCGGACAACAGGCTGATTTCAATCGGGAGAGCGATCGGTTGACGGTGGCGGAAGTGGATGTAGAGTTGTATGTCGGTTGGAAGGACGGGCGATTGGTGTTTGATAATCAACCGCTATCTGTCATCTTGGATGAATTGGGACGCTGGTACTCGTTCGACGTGACTTACGCTAACGAGGAGTTGAAGCGGATTCCTTATTCGGTGAATATCAAGAAGCACGAGGATATCGCTCACGTGTTGAAGTTTATCGAACGGACGGGAAAGGTAAAATTTGAGATTAATAAGAATAAAATTGTAGTGAAATAAAAACAAAAGAGCGGTGCTGCAAACACTGCCCCTTGTCAAACTTTTCAATCCTGCTGCAAACAGGTGTTGAAATATTGTCGAATCTTAAACACAAAGTTATGGAAAAAAAATGTTATGCCTACATGGATAGGCATAGAAAATTAATGAAGTTGATTTTAATGATGAAAGCGACGTTTATTTTATCGGTTTTGTTCGCGCTGCAAGTGCATGCCGGAGCCTATTCTCAGGAGGTACGAATGAGCATGGAGTTGGAGAGTGCCTCGATGAAACAGATCATCAACGAGATTAAATCGCGGACGGAGTTTAGTTTCGTGTACAGTGATGCCGATTTGAGGGGTATTGAAAATCGGAATGTCGTGTTTAAAGATGCCACGGTGGAGGAGATTTTGGCAACTTGCTTGAAAGGCACGGGGTTGAAGTTTTCGATCGAGGAGAAGACAATCGTGATTTGGAAGGAGGCTGTTCAGCAGCAGAAAGAAGTGGAGGAAAGGATTGTCAGGGGAGTGGTGGTCGACAAGCAGGGAATCCCGCTGCCGGGAACGACTATCGTGTTGAAGGGAACGGCTTCGGGAGTCGTGGCGGATTCGACGGGTGGTTTCCAGATTCGTTTGCCGGAGAAAGGGCCGCATGTGCTTGTTTTCTCGTTCGTGGGCATGAAGAAGCAGGAGATCGCGGTGGAGAAAAAGGAATTTATCCGGGTGACAATGGAGGAGGATAGCGAGAACTTGGACGACGTGGTGGTTACCGGTTACCAGACGATTTCCAAGGAGCGTGCCACGGGTGCTTACTCGATCGTGGATGCGGAGACATTGGGGCGGAAACCGACGTCCAATCTTGCGCAAGCGTTGGTCGGGTTGGTACCGGGATTGACGGTGGTGAGCGCACCGGTGGACGGACAGGTACGATTCGCTATCCGGGGACAAGGTACTATATCGCAAGTCAGTATGGGTGATGCAAATTTTAAGGCGGATAACGATCCGCTGATCGTGGTGGACGGGTTTCCCATCAGTGGTTATATGCTTGAAAGTGATCCGTTTGCGTCGATTAACCCGAACGACGTGGAGTCTGTGACGGTGTTGAAGGATGCGGCAGCGACTTCCATTTACGGGGCGCGTGCGGCGAACGGGGTAATCGTGATTACCACGAAGAAAGGCAAGGCAAAGAGCAAGTTGGAAATTTCGGCGGATGCATATTGGTCGGTGAGTTCCCGGGCGGATTTGGATTATTTGTTTAACATGGCGTCGGCGGAGAATCAGTTTCGTTTCGAGGAATTGATGCACAAGTACAAACCGATTAATTTTGCAGGTAACGACCCTTACATGCGAGCTTCCGCACGGAGGCGGTATATGTCGGCTCCATACAGTATGCTGTACGAGCGGGATAATAGGAAGAATCTTACCGCGGGGGAGTACGATGCTAAAAAACAGGAGCTTATTGAGCGAGGAAACAGCGGGACGTGGAAAGATGATTTGAACGAGTATATTTTCCGGCGTATGGTGCGTCAGCAGTATAACGTGTCGTTGCGGGGTGCCGCCGATAAGTTGGATTACGCTTTTTCGGCTTCTTATGATGACGAGGATAGTTACCTGCAAGAGAATGGCAAACGGCGCGTGTTGCTGAATCTGGCGAGTAACGCCCGCTTGACGAGGAACCTGACGTTCGAGTTCGCGGTGAACACGATGTTCAGCCGGGAGGAGAATAACGGAACGAGTGTTGTTGGCGTGCGGGAATGGCTTAGCCCGTGGACTCGTTTGAAGGATGACGAAGGGAATTTCACGCATATATCGACCTCGCGGACTGTGTACGAGCCTCTGTTGATGTCGGAGGAATATTATGCCGGCAAGACTCCGGTGGACTGGACGTATAATCCTGTTGCCGATAGGGAATACACGGATAACTATTCGAAGACGATGAATTACAGGGTACAAGGTGGTTTCGAGTACCGGACGGACTGGGGACTGAACGTGAGTGCCAAGGGACAGTACGAGCACCGCAAGTACGACAAGCACGTGTCTTACGAGCCGGAATCGTTTTTCGTGAGGGATTTGTATAATACTTATTCTGCGTTGGGCGAAACGGGGCGGTATGTTTCTTATTTCCCGACCGGGGGCGTGTTCTCGAACGAGGGGCACACGTACGAGGCTTATAATTTGCGCGGGCAGGCTGATTACAGTCTGACGAAAGATAAACACGCGTTTAACGTGCTGGCGGGTACGGAGGTTATTTCCGCCACGACGGAGGCAGACCCGAAAGTGACGCGTTACGGGTATAATAAATATACCAATTCCGTGTTGACGGAGCTGGATTACGTGACGAAGAAAAACAATATTTTCGGGGTATCTTCGTATATGCCCTTCGAGAAGTTGGGGAGCCTATCGACATTGGAAGACCGTTTTTTCTCGGTGTACGCGAACGCGGCTTATACTTATGACAACCGTTATTCGGTGACTGCCAGTTTCCGCACGGATGCTTCCAATTTTCAAGCGGAAGACGTGCGTGATAAGTTTTCCCCGTTCTGGTCGTTCGGTGCTAGTTGGTTGATTTCAAACGAGCGGTTCATGGAACGGGCTTCTTGGATAGACCAGTTGAAGTTGCGTGCATCGTACGGTATCGCGGGTGTGGCGGCAGGCAAGTCGGGGACGTCCAGCGTGACGACGGTGGCAGTGCACCCGGGTAGCCTTATTTATTCCGGGGGAGAATCTTTTAACACGATAGCGGAACGCGGCAACAATACACTGACGTGGGAGAAGTCGCGGACGCTGAATATCGGTGTGGATATGGCGTTTTTCGGGCATAAACTGAGCGGTAGCGCGGAGTTTTATAACAAATATTCTTATGACGTGTTGGCGAACACGACGGTACCGGTGATTTCGCAGGGTGTGGAGTCTATGTTGTTGAATAACGCGGAAATTGTGAACCGGGGCGTGGAGTTTTCAATCGGTTCGGACTTGTCTATCACGGGAGATTTGAGCTGGAGCGGGATACTGAATTATTCGTACAACCACAACGAATTGAAAAAATTCGGTTTCACGGGTCCTTATCTGGCGGTTGGTAACTCTTATGTCGTGGGGCGTCCGATCGGTTCTTTCACCGTTCTGAAACCGGTGGGGTATTCGCCGGAAGGCTACGTGTTGCTGGGCGGGAAAGACGGTTCACGGGAACCCATTTTGGATGATGAATCTTCTCACATGATGGATTTTGTGACTCCCCGGGAAGGGCAAACGCTTGGTGATAATAACTGGGCTTACTATTTGGGAACGATGGAACCGAAAAGCACGCTGAGTTTCAGTAATATGTTCACATGGAAAGGGGTGACACTCTCTTTCATGCTCACGGGGCAGTTCGGTTATTATGTTATGACGAGTTATAATGACAGTTTCTCGCCCAATAGCAGAAATCTTGCTGCTTATTCTAAACGTCTGGACAAGGCTTTTGAGGTATATGACAAGGGGTATGCCAATCAGGCATCTTATTCCGAATTGCCGCTCTATAACGATGATAATAAACCTAATTTCTTGAGTGGTAATGGATATTCGTCCATGATACAGGTTAGCACGTATTTCAGAAACAATTTTATAAAAGGAGATTATATCCGTTTGAACGAGGTGTTTCTGGGGTATGACTTGCCGCAAAGCCTGTTGTCGAAACAGGGGGTGTTCAGCCGTATCCATGTTTACGCGCAGGCGAGCAACTTGGGATTGATTTGGAGCGCGAACGGGAAAATGGATCCTGATTACCCGCTTGGGAGTCTAAAGCCAATGCCTGTTTTCACGTTTGGGGTGAAACTCGGTTTCAAGAGTTGGTAAAATGAGTATGAATGGATAAAAACAGTAAGGAATATGAGAAAAATATATACAATCATTGCCTTGTTGGGAGCCTTGGTAATGGCTTCGTGCAGTGATTTTCTGGATGAGACCACGGACAAGTCGGGCAGCGCTTACATATACCACATGGACCAGCTCTATGGGCTGACCGGAAGTATCGATCTTTATTTGTTTGAACGGGTTGATGATGTAACGGGGGAAGGTACTTCTTCTGGTGCTTACTTGACGGAAGCTCTTCCGTTGACGGACGCGGTGGAGTTGACACCGGAGTTTTACGTGCACGGGTTGCGGGCAAGTGAACCGACCACGTACGAGTCATATTGCTGGCAGGGAGAGACGTTGATGACATCGATGTGGATGATGTGGACTTGGACTCCGGTTTGGGAACGAATTTATCGTTTTAACACGGTGCTGGAGTATCTGGATAAGGTGATTCAGACGACGGAAGCTATCCATGATCAAGTGGAAGGCGAAGCTCGTTTCGGGAGGGCGTATTACCACTTTATGCTGTTGACGCAGTATTGTTTGTGGGGAGACGATAAACCGGGTATCGGTTATCGGGATAATGCCACGGCGGGAGAAGTTCCCGGACGGAAAACGGTGGGCTACACGCTGGAACGTATCTACGAGGATTTGAGGCTGGCGGAAAAGGCGTTGACTAAAGCGGGGCGCACGACGTTTGACAAGGCGCATAATTTCCGCCCGACGGTGCCGACCGTGCAGGCATTCCGGGCGCGGGTAGCCCTGTACAGGGGAGATTACGAGCTGGCATTGTCGAATGCGACGGAGGCGTTGAAAGCTCATAATACTCTGGTGGATTTTAAGAATGAACCTGAATACGAGTTGGAAGAGTGGAATTGGATTAGCGTGTTGGATGAAGAAGGTGAGCCGATGGATGAAATAGTCGTGAGTTCGATGTTTGAACTGGATGATATGGATACGGAGGCGGTGGCGAAGTACGAGGAGTTGTATTTGCCCAACGTGTCTTGGGAAGGATTGGGTGGCACTTGCCCGATTTCCGAGTCTTTTTATGAGCTTTGGGACCGGGAGAATGATGCCCGCTGGATTCATTTCTATAGCTCTTGTACGCCTCTTTTGATGACCGGTGAGAATTTGGTTGAAATGGATACGAATACTTTCGAGCAATATATCAGTTATGAAAACTGGCAATATTTGAAACCTTGGAATCTATACAGTTATTCGCGTTTCGCGGGTAATTCGCTTATCGGCATGACGACGGCGGAGATGTACTTGATTAAGGCGGAGTGTGAGGCCCGGGGCGGACACGAGGGAACCGCGGCAGAGACGTTGAAGACGTTGCGTCGCACCCGCTTTATGGACGATGTGTCTGCTGAGGCAGGGGTTACCGGTAGCGTGCAGGAGGTGTTGGACGAGCGTTTGCGCGAGATGGGAGCTTTCTGGCGGTTCTATGATGTTAAACGTCTGAACGGGGCGGAAAATGCCGGTATCTATGTTCGCCGCGAGATTTTGACAGACCCGACTGATTTGAGTACTCGCGTGCAATTGGAAATAGCTCCGGATGACCCGCGTTGGGCATTGCCTTTCTACACGTTTGAAGCGGCGACCATGGGTTGGGAACAGAATGGAGGTTGGAAATAATAATGAATTGATTTTATCGGATGAAAACAAGTATGTTTGTTGTGCTTGCAAGCCTGTTTCTGGCTTGCGGCACACCCAAGGACGGGTATGTGCTAAAGGGAAATTTGAAAAACGCTGGGAACGGGTACGCGGTGATCTCCGTGACCGACCACGCGGGTGCATCAGTGATAGCGGACACAGCCGAGATGAACGGGGGAAAGTTCCGTTTCGCAGGTAAGACGCCTTTCGTGGCAGCATGTTCTTTGCGGGTGGCACCCGAAGGAAAAGAGGTGTTGGATATGCTTATCGTGTTGGAAAATAGCCCGATTGAGTTGCAAGGCGACTGGGTAAATCTGGAAAGGAATGCCGGGGGGAGTTTCTTTATCCGGGATATGAAGGTCACGGGCGGTAAGAACACGGAGGTGTGCAATCTTCTGGATGAAGTGTATTTCTCGTTACGGAAATTGCCGGAGTTCAAGGATTATGAACGGTTGGAAAAGTGGTTCGCTTCGTTGGATGACAACGCGGAGTTGACGGACGAGGTGATGCGGAAGGCGGATACGTTGCAGGTGCTGGAGGATCGTTTTCGAGAGTTGATGTTTACAAGGCAACTGGAAATCATGGCGGCACATCCGTCGTCGGAAGCGGCAGCGTTGTATTTGACACCCATGATAGGCGGCATGGAACTGGAAGAGTTTGAACGGGTTTTCGGGCTGTTTGACGAGGCGGTGCGGAACAGCGAGATGTTGACCGAAATACGCGAGGAATTGGAAACCCGCCAGCGTTTGTCTCCGGGACGGATGGCTCCCGTGTTCTCGTTGGCACAGCGTGACGGGCAGGTGCTGTCGCTTGCCGATTTACGCGGTAAGGTGGTGTTGGTGGACTTTTGGGCGAGCTGGTGCGGTCCGTGTCGTGCGCTCTTTCCTTGGTTGAAGGAGTTTTACAAGAAGTATCACGACAAAGGGGTGGAAATTCTCGGTGTCAGCGTGGATAAGGACGTGAAGGCGTGGGAAAAAGCACTGGACGCGGAAAAATTACCGTGGTTGCACGTGCGGGACAAGAAGCTCTCGGGTGGAAAGCATACGGCAAGTGACTTGTATGACGTGACGGGTATTCCGCACTTGGTGTTGATTGACCAGGAGGGAAAAATAGTCAAATGCGGTTATCTGGAGTATGAATTGGAGGAGTTGGTAAATGGATTATTAATGGATAAGGAAATAGGGAAGTAATTAATTTAAAAAAGAATAGAGATGAAAAAATGTTTGATATTATTGGTAATGAGTGTGCTATTCGCTTGTAACAGCCAAGCGGGGTACGTGTTGAAAGGTGTGTTTAAAGGTGCGGGAAACGGTAACGCGATTTTGACGATGCATGCTAAAGGAGGGTTGGTGATTTGTGACACGGTGAAGATGAAGGGGGGAAAGTTCGTGTTCGAGGGAGAGGTGCCGTGTGTGGGATTTGCCTTGGTGACGGTGGCTCCGGAGGGGAAGGAGGCGGTTCAGATGAGAGTGGCTTTGGAGAACAGTAAGATAGAGATGCGGGGGGATTGGAGAAACGTGGGAATAAACGAGGAAGAGGAATTGGTTATCAAGGGAATGACGGTTACCGGTTCTAAAAATAATGATGTAAATGAGGAGATTAATAAACAATGGTACGTGGTGGAGGCAATGCCGGAGTTCAAGAAATACGCGGAGTTGGCAAAAATGGTATTCGATGCTCCAGAAACGTTAGAGGATACAACGTTTTATTGGGTGTATAGAAAGGAGTTTGACGCGTATATGGCACGGGTAAAGGAAGAGCAGTTGAAGATTATGGCGGCTAACCCGTCCGTGGAAACGGCTGCTTATAACTTGAATTTCATGATGAACGAAATGTCATTGGAGCAGTTGGAACAAGTTTTCGGCTTGTTTGACGAGAAGGTGCGGGAGAGTGAGCTGGTGAAAGAAGTGCGAGATTGTATCGAGTTGAGGCAACGGATTGAACCGGGACGTCCGGCACCCGAGTTCACGTTAGCACGGCGGGACGGTTCTTTGTTGAGTTTGTCTGATTTCCGGGGTAAAGTGGTGGTGCTTGATTTTTGGGCAAGCTGGTGTAAGCCGTGCCGCGCTTCTTTTCCTTGGGTGCGGGAGTTTTACAAGGAGTACAAGGACAAGGGCGTGGAGATTGTCGGGGTGAGCATCGACAAGAATAGAGCCTCGTGGGAGAAAGCATTGGACGAGGAGCAATTACCATGGCCGCAGGTGATTGACGAATGGGTGAAAGACACTTATCGCGTGGGAGGTTTGTTCTACGTGCGCGCTGTCCCGATGTTCGTGATTGTGGACAAGGAAGGGAAAATCGTGGTGCGGGCACACATGGAGAGTAAAGAAGAGTTGTCGGCAGTGGTGGAAAAGGCGTTGAAGAAATAGAAATATTGATATCGCAAGCATGTGAACAATTTAAATATTAGCAGCTTCTCGGAATTGTGCATGCTTGCGAATTTTTCAATATGCTCTGTTTGGGGAGTATATTTGTTGCTGAATTAGAAAAAAGTACGGTTCAAATGTCCGGTTGAACTGTACTTTTTGTATTTTTGTGTGTATCAAATTATTTAATATCTATCCACGATGAATGATAAATATAAAATACCTTATATGAATGCTTGCATTCGTGCTTTTGCCAAACGCTTTCAGCTTTCGGTTAAAAGTGCGTTTTTGTATTTGTATCATTTCAAAGGAATTCATTTTTTGGATGAGTTCTACGAAACGGAGCATCTTCAGTCTATAGATGATGCGGTGGATGATCTGATTGTTTTATGTCGCAAAAATGGAGGGCAATTGCAATGATACTTTATCATGGGACAAATGTAGATTTTGATAGGATTGATATATCTTACAGCTACTTATCTATAATGTTTTTCATGTGAAAATTATTTAAGTTTTATCTTTTTCCCTTTTGACTCGTTGTGGAAGCGGTCGACGGCGGTGATCACGTAACGGTATTTTGTTCGGGGAAGCGGTAGGTAGCATTCCGTGTAGTGCGTGATGGCGGCTATTTTGGAGGGATCGTTGAGGTTGATGCTTTCTTTCGGGGCGAAGCGGTAGATCACGAAATACTGGGGATTGCGGGGATCTTCACGGTCGCCGACGGAGAACCATTTCACGGTGTAGCCTTTGTCCGTGCGTTTGGCACGGGGTTTGGCGATTTTCTTTGGCCGTCCGTTGTACATGTGCGTGTAGGCGGGAATCAATGCCGGGTAGCGGTGGTAATGTTCACGGAGGCTGTCGGCGATGCCCTCGTTATTCCATAATATCTCGTTGGCAGGCCAGAAGCAATTGCCTTTCACGTGGCGTAGGGAACGGGCGGTTTCCATTTTGGTGGTCAGGTCGCCGGCTTTCATGGTGCGTGCCACGTCTTGTCCCAAGTAAAGGTGGATATCGTGGGCGTTTTTGTCCCACCATTTGGCAAGGGTGATGTAGTCTGCTGCCGGGTGTCCGATTTCCCAGTACACTTGGGGGATATTGTAGTCAATCCATTTTTTCTTGACCCATAGCGTCACGTCCGCGTACAGGTTGTCATAATTCTGCAACCCGTTGGTATTGCTTCCGCTACCGTCTGGCGTGTTTTGTTTGTTGCGATATATCCCGAAAGGACTGATGCCGAAGCGTACCCACGACTTTGTCTTCACGATCGTGCGTTTCAACTCCCGGATTAATTGATTCACGTTTTCCCGTCGCCAGTCGTCCCGTTCGTCCTCGGAGTATCCTTTCTTCAACCCGTAAGCGCGAAAGCTGTTATCGTCGGGAAAAGGCATTCCGTTCACGGGATAGGGGTAGAAATAGTCGTCCATGTGAATGGCGTCCACGTCATAGCGGCTCACGATATCTTCCACCACCCGGCAGATGTATTTCCGACAGGCGGGGATACCGGGATCGAAAAGTAATTGCTTGTTGTAAGTGACGAACCATTCGGGATGCTCGTGATAAACGTGCGTTTCCGCTAACGTGGCAGTCCCCGACGTGCATGCCCGGAAGGGATTCAGCCAAGCGTGAAATTCCATGTTCCGTCGGTGGCACTCTTTGATGAGAAATGCCATCGGGTCGAAGAACGGTTCCGGCGCTACACCTTGTTTGCCGGTGCAGAAACGGCTCCACGGTTCAATCTCGGAGTGATACCACGCGTCGGCTTCCGGTCGTACTTGAAAGACAATGGCGTTGATTCCGCATTCTTGCAGGTAATTCAGCTTGCGGATAAAGTCGACTTTCATCTCGTCCGGCGACATTTTGGCGTATTCACTCTGGAACACGGTTTGTATCCATGCCCCGCGAAATTCGCGCTTCGGGTAATCCTGCGCGGAGAGGAGCGTGATGCCGAGAATCGTGGTGAAAAGGAACGATAATATATATTTCATGGTTTGTGTCATTGATTTAGAATGTCGCGAATATACGGATTTATGGGTACAAAAAAGAAAGGGAGACTTAGAATGTCTCCCCAAAGTGATGGATTTAGATGTACTATGGTGTGAAATGGACCAGAACGGTCCGAGGATGGCTCTTTTAATGGATACTCTTGATGAGCGATTCCATTTGTGCTTTCATTTCTTGTGTTTCTTTTGATTCCTTTTTTGGTTTTTGAGTGATTACTTGTCGGGCGCATTGCAAGGTCTTGTCATGTAATCCCATTTCGTGGTAAAGATTTGCCAGCAAATAATTGGGATACACGAGGCTAGGCGTCATGTAATGGGCCTTCCGGAAGTTCTGTTCGGCGAGCTTGTACTCTCCCATGGCCTGATAGTTTTTCCCGATGATGTTGTATATTACCGGGGTGGATACAGATTGTAATACTTCTCGGAGAACAGCGATGCTGTCTTCGTATCGGCCTGTTTGGGAGAGTGCTTGCCCGTATTCGATAAGAAATCCGGGATGTCTTAGATTCTTTGCCAGCGGGGCGTATATATTAACCGCAGTCGCGTATATCTTCATGTTGTAATATAGTTTTCCTTCTGCCCATGCGCGGTAGGAGTTGTATTTTCTCATTTCGGGGAAGGCGGTGAAAAGCACCAAGCCTGCCAACGCGAGATAAATTACTTTGAAACTCAGTCCGGCTTTTTCTTGACGGGCTTCCCGGGGGGCGCACAAGGCGAGCAAGAGCATCAGGATGATGGCTAACGGTAATGATCTGATTGGGGAGGACATCAGTCCTGCCATAGAGAGCGAAATTAATGCACCTAGGGTAGCTAACTTCTCCGGGTATCGTTTTAAACTTCGGATACTTTTTATAAGAATCGTGGCGACAAACCCGAGGATAAGTAATAATCCCAGCAATCCGGTTTCCGCCGTGATACGGACAATGTCACTGACCGGGTAACACGGCGTGTTGGCCAATGCCAGTTCTCTTTCTGTCCGGTTGCCGTGTTCGAAATAGTAAGACTGGGCATCCCCGTATGCTTTTTGGAAGTTCCCGATACCAATGCCGAATAACGGGTTTTCCGTCAGCACGTTCATGGATATTTTCCACGCCAGAAGGTTTTCGTCCACTGGATCTTTTCGGAATTTGTAATAGCCGCCCACGATACCGGTGCTGATAATCAGCACGCTGAGCAAGAGGGTTATTCTTTGTTTTTGTGTCTGTAAGCGTTTGATAAAAGCGTGCATGTTGAATTTGAAATACAGAACAACACTGCATCCGCACGCCGCGGTGAGCCACGCGATGGCTTCCCCTGTAAAAGGCATGATAGATAGTATGCCCAACAAGGAGAGGGCTGATAGCACGAACAACATGATCTCGTCGATGATTTCCGGCTTTGCTTGTTCGGTATAAGACGGTGTCGAGAATTTGGCACTTAATCTTTGATATAGTGTGATTGTCCAGTAAAGCGCAATCGGGGTAATCGAGGCCAAGTATACGGCATAAGCGTATCGGGTGTCGAAGGACCCGGATAATTGAAATTTTGTTTGCATTTCCGGGATATAAGCGTACAATTGGCAGTATCCCCAAATGACTTCAAATAAAGCGAGTGCGATCAGAACGAATTGAAATGTCTTGATCGATTTTTTATTGTAAGAAAGATAGATATCGAAGAAAAAATAGGAAATGACTATTAGCAGAAATACTTCCGCGTTCATCATTTCCTGATTGGAGTTACGGGATATGCCAATAATCACTACAGTCAAAATCCCTATTATGATAGTTTTGGTTTCATCGACTCTCGTGGTCGATTTCCTGTAAAAAGCCAGAATGATTGAAATGACTCCGGTTATACACATGAAAGTGTAGAACCAAAAACGTTTGGCAACAACGATCCCGTTCATGCTTTCCGAATCGATAACCAGCATCGTGGCAATCAATAGAAGGAAGCTCATGAAGGACAGGAAATTCACTGTGTTGTTAATCCATTGTGTCATTTAATTTTTTATACTAATTTGTTGTTTGTACAGTTTCCACAGCGAGTTGTTTCTCGCCGGGCTACCGATTAACACGACCTTTTGTTCCCGGTCGAGTAGGAATGTTTGAAATTCGGGGTCGTGCGGCAGGTTCGGATTCGCCTTCCACAGGGCATTGTCCGTGTCGTAAAATATCAAGTGATTGAATTTGTTCTTCACGGCAAATGCCGATACGGCCTCGAAATTCTTGGCGTGGACGATAAAGATAAAATTCACTTTATCTTGTTGTCCGGCTATATCTTTCACGCGTAAGTGCCAGTCATGTAATTTCATGTTACATTCCGTGCACCCGGTAGAATCAAAAAAAGTAAGAACGCTGTATTCTTTATCCAATAGTTCCGTGAGCGTGACGGTTGTATCTCTCCCGAGGATTTTAGCCACCGGGGAGGTGGGAAACGTGATTGTTTTCCCGTACCATTCTTCAATTACTTTTCGGGCTTTGTAATCCTTGGAATGGCATCCCCCGAGGAGGATGAACATCCCAAGGTACAAAACTCTCACACGGAAATTAATCCAATGCATATTTAATCAACACTGAATTCGGATGGTTTGTCAAGCCATAAATGGCGTTTTCTTCTTTACAAAAGGAAATAGAGGTGAACGGATTCCCTAGTAAATAGGTGTGAACGTGATTGCCCTCCCAGTCGAACACTACAATCCGTTCACCATAGCCTATCTTCTCTTTGTATTTATTGTAACTTCTCCCAGAATAGAGGGCAAATATGTATTCATCAGATACTTCAATATCAACAAACCCGAAGAGATTGTCTGTGGAATACGCGACGGGCTTTCTCCTGGTACTCTTGACCGTGGCTTTTGGAGAATAGAGATTTTGCTCGGTGATGCGAGTGATGGTGTTGCAAGGTATGAGAGAGCATAAATCTATGATACCGCTTTGCATATTCGCACAGACAAATTTCGTTCCATCAGGTTTTATCTTTATGATATTACTTGCAAATAAGATGCTTTTCTGGGAATTGTCGGCGTTCCGATAATTCGGGTAGGGAAGGAAGAAATTTTCTTGCCCGTTTTCCAGTAAAGCGTAACGCTGGTCGAACATACCCGTTGCCACGATGGTGGAACCCCATTTGGCTGCGCACAAGTGTTTCTTGTCCGTGGGCACGGGGGTAAAGGTAGGACCGAATCCGGCTTGTCCTAGTTGATTCATGTCGAACTCGACCATTCGGTTGTTCCCGAAGTCATAGGCTGACAAGATTCCTTTCTCGTCAAGATGCATCGTTAAGATGTACAAACCTTGGTTACCGCCTAAGCCTGTCGGGAGGTAATTTCCCAACAATGTTCCGTCTTGTTTGTATATGGAAATCTTGTTCAACCCTTCCCGGTCAAGCACGATAAGTATAGAATCTTTCTTGATTACTTTTGTCGGGTTTATAATGCCCAGCTTTTGTAGATTGATTTTTGTATCCAACCTGTCTAGTGAGACAGCACGACTCATGCTAAACAAAGGATTCTGCTCTTTCGGCACAGTCCGAACTTCATCAGAACAACTGTAGGCGAAAGCAACGGCTAATAGTATAAATAATGCCTTTTTCATGTTCATGTTATTTTACATCGAGGGCAAGTCCCGGGTAAAATACAGGATTTTGATCTTTATCGTAATACATACAAAGTGACCCTATAACAATGCATGGGTTTTCATCCCCACCTTCATTTTCTCCAAATGCCTCGATATTTTTTAATTTTATATCTATATTCGTGGCATCATTCCTTAGAGTAACATTCACTAATGTTAGTCCGAGGACTACTGATACAAACAATATACTAATAATAATTTTTTTCATTATATTGAGCGTTTTGATGTGTTACAAAAATATAGGGAAAATTTGAGATAAATTGTTCCTCATTTGTTCCTATTTTTCTTAATTTATTCTTAAAATTGCAGTGCGAGGGAAACATATATAATAAGGTAAGAATTTCAGTGTTTTTGATGGTCTTATAAAATTTAATGTTTATGAATAAAAGAATCCATATAGCGTGGGGCGTTTCGATATTTGCTATAGCTTGCTTATTGATTTTGCAAGGATTTTGGTTAAATCGAGTAATTGAATATAAGAAAACAGAGTATTTGAATACTGTCAACAATGTTTTGGCAATGGCGGTAGAAACAGGATTCGAGGAACATTTAGTACGAAATAAAACAATACGACAGAACTATCCTCGAGTTAGTTTTGATTTAAATCAAGAGTTGGTAACCTTTGTTTATGGAGGAGATACAACTGTTGTTAATTTTGATAAAGAGAGTGGTTATTTGGGAGTTCTTAGAAAGGTTTGTTATGATTTTATTAATCAGCAATCTGCTGAAAATATAATAATGTTGGATAGTATTTGTCATGTTTATTTTGAACGTAATGGAATTACAGATAATTATATTCTTGAATTAGTTGATATGAGTGGAGGACAGATTGTCGCTACAACAGAAAATGGTGCTTCAAGGGTAAATAAACGTATTGTTTCTAACATTATTGAATTAGGAATAAAAAGTCATCATGGTTTGATAGTTTATTTTGATACGCCCTATAAAACATTTTTTGCCCAGATGACAAGTATTCTTATTAGTTCATTTCTTATAATGATATTCTTGGTTATATGCTCTATTTATCAAGTGAAGACAATTTCTTTCCAACGAAACGTGGCAAAAGTCCGAGAGGAATTTATGAGCAGTATGGTGCATGAATTGAAGTTCCCGCTGTCGATAATTAAGAAAAAGCTCCTTGCGCTAAAACAGGAGGGGGTTGATAATTTGAATGAAAGGCAATTGGAAGCATTGAATGGAGGGTTTGATAGAGTGCTGCATTTGAATAATTTCGTGTTTAAATTATTAAATGCATGGAAACAAGGGTTCAAGGTTACGTGGGAAAAGTTATCTTTGCAGGATTCAATTGATGAACTTGTTCGACAGTTCAATTCCGTGTTCGAGAAAAGAAATGTTTCGATCAAAGTGGATTATCAATTGAGTAGGAACGTGATTGAAGCCGATCCGATTCACTTTCCGAACGCCATCAGTAACTTGATCGAGAACGCTATCAAGTATTCGGGTGGTTCGCCGAAAGTCGAGATATCGTGCAAGGACGAGGGGAATATGCTGATTATATCGGTAAAAGACCACGGATTTGGTATTCCGGAGAAACTGAGGGAGAAGATTTTCGAGCGTTATTTCAGGGTTGCTCGCGGTCGTTCTGCCGATGTACACGGTTTCGGAATCGGGTTGAGTTACGTGAAACAGGTAATAGAGGCTCATGGCGGTGTGATTCGGGTGGACAGTACCGAGGGCGTCGGAACCACGTTCACGGTCATGGTGCCTTTGGTAACAGACGAAAACGATTAATATTTTACAAACGGGAAAATGGCTAAGATTTTGTACGCTGAGGATTCGGCGGAGTATTACGAGGATTTCATAACTTACTTGAAAAAGAATGGGCACACGGTTTACCACGTTACCGACGGGGAGGATGCGCTTGAGGTTTATCGTCAGAAGAAACCGGACTTGGCGTTGCTCGACGTGATGATGCCGAAAATGACAGGTTTGGAGGTCGCTAGAGTGATTCGGAAAGATGATTCTGTCATTCCTATTTTGTTTATCAGTAGTATTGGCAGTTCATCCGCCGCGGTAGCCGGATTTAAGAGCGGGGCAAATGATTATATCCGCAAGGATATGGATGAAGCTGAATTTAAAGCTCGTATAGAAGCTGCTTTAAGACAAATCGGATTTCGTGAGCGTAGCGAGAAAACGATAGATATTAGCGACGGGGTGTATCTTGACCTTGTGAACCGTGAACTTGTCGTGGACGGGGAAGTGATATTATTCAGTCCGTTGGAAATGAAGGTGATGAAAGTGTTGTGTGAGAACAAGAATTGCTACGTGACAAAAGATATTCTGGTGCAGGCGGGTTGGAGCAACACGTTTAAAGAATCGTATCGTTACTTGGATAAATGTCTTGTCGGGTTGAGAAAAATGTTACCGAAAGACGGCTCGATATCTATCGCTACCAAATGGGGTAAGGCGTTGGGATTAATGGTGAAAGAAAAATAATTCTTCACTCTGTTTGGAGCGTCTTTCTGCCTTATTTTGAATAGTGGCGGAAGTCCTGTGTCAAGCCTTCGCAAATCCAATTAGCTAAAGCTTGGCGGTTGTCGTTTAGCAGGAAACGTTGTTGGTCACGGCTGTTTTGGATGTTACCCAATTCTAGGAAAACGGCCACGGGGAGCGTTTGTTTAATGACGTATAGGTCACGGGTGTTTACCGTTCCGGAGAATCCCCTGTTAGGTTGATGTTTGTCGTATTTCTTGTTAAACACGTCTTGTAGCGTGTTGGCGAGATGTTTGCCCTTGGCGCTACCCTCGTGATGGTAAAAGAAAACGTCAATCTGTTTGCTCTCGCTCCGGCTGTCAAGGTGGATAAAGATAGCCCGTCGATAGGCTTCCTTGTCTTTGCGGAATAGCGTGTTGATTTTGTCACAACGTTGTTTGAGGCGTTGTACTTGATTCAAGGGAATGGGATCGCCCATGCAGGTTTCCCTATCGCCGGTGTTAAGGAATTTATCATCCCGGATACCGTCCGCGGTGTCTTGGATGATGATGTGAACTTTGGCTCCTTTCGACATCAAGGTGCGTGCCAACCGGAGCATGATGTCGTAAGCGTATTCGTCCTCGTGCAGTTGGTGTCCCTGTAACACCCCGATAGCCCCGGGATCGGGACCGCCATGACCGGAAACCAGATAAAAGCAGGCACCCTTGAGTTCGTCGGACTCTATCGTATATTTCGCCAGTTTCTCCCCGAATAAAGGTTCATTACCTTCCCGGTTCATCGGCGGTAAAGTGTATTTCACGCCTAACCGCAGGCCGTTATTTTTGTCCAGCTTACTCTTGTTGAGTTCCATGAATTGCGTGTAATGTTCCGGCTTCGTGCGTTCGAAGCGTTTCAGAAATTGGAGTATGCCTTCTCCTTTTCCCGGTGTTCCTGTTTCTTGCGTGAAGCCGTGGATGGGCAAAAAGATGAACAAAATGCTCGTGTATATGATGAATATATATTTCATGGTTTCAAAAATTCATCACAAATATAGTTCTTTTTGTTTGTCCTCGAAAATAATAAATTTAGACAAACGAAAATTAAAAAATACAATAATTCAAGCGTTTGACGCAACGGATGAGCTTTGTTGGCATCTAATATATAAACGTTAAAAAAACAGCTATGAAAAAGAGAACATGGAAAATTGCATTAATGTTGTCATTATTTATTGCCGTATTCGCGGCGTGTGATGACGATGACGAGTATTATTACGTGGGAGGTGGAAGTTCGTGGATCAGTTACGGTAACCTCGAGAAGATAGATAACGGTACTCGTTCCAAGTATGCTATCCGTCGGGATGACGGAAGTCGTTTGATCGTGACCGAGGGATACGGGATAAATTCTTCGGATGCCGAGGAAGGATTGCGGGTATTCGCCAACTACTCGATTCTGGGGAGCGAGAGAGATGAAACCGGGTTGGAAGGTAGAATGAATTATTATATTCGTTTGTATCGTATTACCGACGTGTTGACAAAGGATCCGGTGAAACTTTCTTTCATCAAGGAAAACGAGGAAGTGCGACAGGATAGTATCGGTAACGATCCGATTAACGTGTCCGAAGCATGGTTCGGTGGTAAGTATCTGAACGTGGAGTTCAGAATACCCGTGAAATCCGGTTCTTCAACCAAGCATTTTATCAATCTGGTAGAAGATGATGTGGTGGCGCATAATGACACGGTATACGTGACTTTACGCCATAATGCTTACGGGGAAGCTCCTAAGGACGGGGATCGTGCAAATCACGTGTGGAGTCGTGGAATGGTATCTTTCGACCTGACTTCTATCGTGCCGGAAGGAAAACAATCCGTACCTGTTAAATTACTCTGGACAGAATACAAGAATGGTTCAATCGAAACTGTTACCCGTGAAGATAGCGGAACTTACACGCTTTCCGGCAGTAATGAGGAAGAAGCAGACAGCGGACTGAACCAGAGCAATAACGAACGCAAACTGGTGAGCAGCGAAGATGTTGTCGGAGAAGTTAATTAAAGACATCTGATTCAAGTAATAAAACTCTAAGGGAAATGAAGACTGACCGTCCGGTCAGTCTTTTTTATTTAATGTATTCCTTCTTGAACCAATATTCGAAAACAGGATCAAGAAAGAGAAAGCCTTGAGGTGTATTATCCAGAATATCTTTTTGTTGCAGTATCACTTTATTTTTCGTCACGTTCTGTGGCGTTCCCAGTTTGTATTTAGTCATAACCTTTGCCCCTGTAAGCGTTTGTTCATTATTCGCGATAGCGATCAGGATATTGAGCTGTGAAATAGATAAGGCTTCGCATTCTGCAACGTATAGGGGAAGATTGGTATCTACGATTTGTTGGAAAGCTTTGTTTATGATTTCAAGTGTTACCGTTTCTTTTGTAATGCTCCAGACAAAATGAGATAATTGTTGTACATACCACGAGTGAGAACTTACTTTCTCCACGATAATTCCCGCGAGTTCTTCCGTGATGTTTTTGCCCGTGTGTTTGAAGGCGCTGACGATAAATGACACCCATTCCTGCTTGTCTATTTTTCCCAGAAACATGATTTGTCCGAACCTGTAAAAAGGTTTTGAGGATGAGTTAAATATCTCTATCATCATGTGGCGTTTACTCCCGTAAAGGCAATAGCTGACATGCTGGTGGTGCTGCCATGTGCTACGCATTTTGCCTTCCAAATGTTCATAGTCTTTTAATCCTGCCAGATTTTGAAATTCGTCTATGCAAACAATAATTTTCATTCCTTTTGCAACGGCAATTTTCTCCGGTAAATTCAAAAGTTCATGTTCATTTTCTTTAATTTGATGAATTTCAAAACCTATTGAAAAATCGGTCATCGGATCTGTCCCGATGGTAATTTGGGGAGAAAGAGCTTTCAAGAATTCTTTCGTATGGGTAATCCAAGTTTCCCAATTATTACTGGTGGCTTTAATTACAGCTTGTGCGAAAGTCTGGTAAAATTCCGCCTCGCTTCTTATCGTGAATACGTCTAAAAAGCATACTTTTACATCGTGGCGCTCTGCCATGAGTTCATGCATGGCTTCTTTGACGAGTGATGATTTGCCCCAACGACGAGGAGAAATCAACATCGTGTTAATACCCGAGTACAAGTTATTTTTGAGTATTTGTTTTTCGTGAACTCTATTCACGAAGGTTGCGCCCATGGCTAATTTCCCGTATTGAAAAGGTGAATCCATATCTTCTTTGTTTTCAACAAATGTATGATTTATTCGAGATATTTCCAATTATTGGTAAAAATATTTTATACCTTTTGGTATAAAATATTTTCTACTAAACGGTATTATACCTTTTGGTATAAAATGAGAATCCCGCGGAGTTCAGAACGGACTCCACGGGATATTTAAGGAAGGTAATCTTGATGTTTCTTGTTAGAATATACCGAATTTGATTCCAGCAAAATAGGTTCTCGGAAGACCGGGACCGTAGATGTAACCGGAATCACGGAACTCACCTTTGTCGAAGTCATTCTGGTAGCTGTCGAACACGTTTTGCACGCCACCGTTGATTTGTACCGTGTAGCCGCTACCGATTTTGATGTCATAAGCCAGTTTTACGGTACCGTCGAAGAAGGACTTGGTTTTCTTCAGCACGTCTTTCTCGATGTAACCGGCGAAGTGTCCCACGTACATGGGACCCGTGTAGGTTCCCGACAGGGCGGTGGAAAAGTTCTTGAACGGGAGTAAGTTCAGCGTGACATACCCGTATTGATCCGGGGAGCGGAGCAGCTTCCGGCAGGGGGCAACATCGGGGTCATTGCTCCATGCCACGGGAGCGGCGTATTTACTGCTTTGGAAAGTCGCGCCGAATTGTAGTTGAGTGGATTTATGCGGGGCAATTCTTCCCTCTATGTTGATTCCTTTTACTTTGGCATCCGAACCGTTGCGGCGTTCCAGTATTTTATTTTCTTCATCACCGGTGTCGACCTCTTCCAACACGAAAGGATTTTTCAAGCGGGTGTAGAAGCCTTCCACGAGCAGATTGATTTGCACGGCTCCCAGCGTGGTGTAGTAATCAACGGACGCACTGTAACTGCGTGATTTTTCTGTTTTCAGGTCTTCCGCGACTTGAATAAGAGTTACTTCTCCGCCCACGGCTGCTACGTGCAGGTCTTCGTCGTAGGTCTGTGGAGCCCGGAATCCTTCCGAGTAACTTGCCCGGAAACTGAGATCGGTGATAGGGTTGTAGCGGATATTCAACCGGGGGCTGAATATGGGATCGTCTACATGACTGTTTTTATCCAAACGCCCGCCCAGCAGGAAGCTGAAGCGTGCCGTTTTCCATTCATTTTGCAGGTAGACGCTGTAAACGTTTACTTCCTGATTGATTTCCCGGTTGTAGCCGAGCATTTTGTCATTCAGTTTATTGTGCGAGAATTCTACCCCGGCGGTCAACATGGAGGGCATGAACAGGAATTTGTCGAAGTCATAGGAATATTGTGCCCCGCCCACGACGGTGAAGTCCTTGGTCTGTCCGTAGGCGTTCGTGTCGCGACCGGCACCGTAATAGGATTCCCGTGCGATGTTTTGTAACGAGGTGTAGGCGTTAAAACGGTGTTTGTAATCCTTGGATGAAAGGGTGTAGTTCAGCCCGCCGCCGTGTATGTTGTGGTCTGCTTGCTCTGCCACGTCAGCCTCGTGAGGGGGACGGTGAAGGTTGTCACCTCCCCGGCGAAATTCTTTGATATGGTGGTATTCCATGGATAACTTGCTGAAATGCGTGGGCTTGTAATAGGTACGGAAGCCCAGCGTGGTACTGTTGATCTCCCCTAGCTCGGAGAACCCGTCACCGTCATGGTCATAAGGCTGGCGGTCGCGCACCATCCCGAACAGGTGGATTCCGGCATTCCGTTGCTCGTTGACGATAGCCCCGTTGAAAGAGGTCACGTTATCGAAACTCTCGCCGTCGATAGCGGAGAGGGTATGTCCTACTTGAAAATAGTTGTGTAAGGGTTCTTTGGTGATGATGTTGATTGTCCCGGCGATAGCGTTGGCTCCGAACAATGCCGAGCCGCCACCCCGAAGAACTTCTACCCGGTCGATCATGTTAGCGGGGATTTGTTCCAAACCGTAAACTCCGGCAAGGGAACTGCACATGGGACGACTGTCAATCAGTATTTGAGAGTAAGGTCCGTCCAGCCCGTTGATACGTACTTGTTGGAAACCGCAGTTCTGGCAGTTGTTTTCCACTCGTAGTCCCGGTTGGAAATTCAATCCTTGCGACAGGCATACCGAGTTGGTGTTTTCGAATATTTTGGGTGACAGGACATTGACGATAACGGGGGCTTCCCGGCGGTCGGTTTCGTTCCGGTTGGCGGTGACCACGGCTCCTTCAAGCATCACGACGTCATCCTCGATGACGAAATTGATCTCTTGCGTTTTGCCTTTCACGATCTCGATTTCTTTTTCTACGGTTTTATAGCCTACTCCTTGCACGCGCAGGGTGTATTTTCCCAAGGGGAGGTTTTTCATGAAATAGTGTCCGCTCTCGTCGGTAGCGGTTCCGATGTTCGTACCTTTCAGTAATATCGTGAGGAACGGCAGGTGTTCGCCCGTTTCTTTATGGATAATGTGTCCGTTGACATTTGCGTCTGTCGTTTTTTTGACGCTTCCTTTCTCGTCTGCACGACAGAAAAGACCGAGAAGAAGGAATATAATAAGTGTAAGTAAGTTTTTCATAACCAATATTTTTCACGAGCGTGTCCGTATGGTATTGACACGACCTCGCGTCTTGTTTCAAAATAGAAATATCATTAATAGGTGAAAGCCTCGTGAAATAGCAGGGGTATTGCTTTATTACACGAGATTCTTACCGGAACTGTTGTTTCGGCAGAACAAACTATTTACACTGTAAAGGGGGGAGCCCGAAGGGGGCTTAAGGTGAATGTTTGTTTATCAGGTTCTTCCTCCTGTTTATGAATATAGTAATGTATTTTGTGGCTCAGGTGAGGAACACTAACGACAAGGGCAACGCTGACCAGTGTGATGAAATTGCTCAAATGGGCGATTAAGGTAAGCTCTTTTGCCGAGTGGGTGTGATTTGCACCGCCGTCCGAGCCGGTATCACCGTGGAAAAAGTGCGAGTGTACGATTGTTACCCCGTTGACCACGTGATAATGCGAGAAAAACGTGATACTCCCGTAATAGCTCAAAAATAGAGCTAACAAGAATAAATGAATGAATTTATTTACGTTTTTACTACGCATACCTTTTTGCTTTGCTTTGCAAATGTAGATTATTTCTAAATAATAAACATGAATCTCTGTCTTAAAAATATATTAAATTAACGGGTATATGGAGGTGTGTTTTGACACACCTCCAGTCTATAAAGTTCATAAAGTCGAGCCTTCGGCTCCTAAGGTTTATAAAGTATGTGATGCAATATTATATTGTTATTCAGTATGATGAGGCGCATATTTGACCTTGTGGACTTTTCGACTTTATGGACGAGAGGGCGTGTTTTGACACGCCCTCATTATGTGCCGGGGAGAGAGTTATTCTCCCCGGGTGATCGTGATTTTGTTACCCGGTAGGGTTGCCGTGATGGAGTTATCGTACATCGCCGCGCAAGTGACTGCCGGAAGCAGGTAATTACCGGGGTAAGCCGCGTTAAAGCGTAGCTTGAAGGTTTTCGAGTCGCCTTGCTGGAGCGAGAAGTAGAGATACACCCGATCGTCGCGGATGTCCGCGTTGTCGGCTCCCTTGAACGGGTTCTCGTTCGTGGTAAGGCGTTCGTTCAGAAATTCGAAGCCGGAGGGGAACATGAAAGTAAGTGCCAGTTCCTCGTATAACCCGATGTTTCCTGTGTTTTGTATCGTGATTTCAGCCACGATGTCTTCGCCTTGGCGATAATCCGTCCGGTTGTTGAGCACGCCGTTACGATAGTAGTTGACGGTCATTTTCAGCCCGGACATTTCGCTTTCGGTGATCACACCCAATGGGGTTGAGCTATTAATCGTGCGCACGTGGAGTGTGCCGGAAGTGTTATTTTTCAAGGTCACTTCCGAACGGTTGTCTTTGACAGCCAGTTCTTTTTGCAGTACGGTCTTCGTGGTTTTGAAGTTCTCTTTTCCGATTTGCACATCAATGCCGTTGCCGTCCTTGAAGTAGCGTCCCGCGTAGTTGCCGATAGCGCAAAGCCCGAAGGCACTTTCCTGCGTGCTCAGCCATTCGTTGGAAGCAAATTTGCGAGCCATTTTCTGCAACAGTTTGTAGGCGTCGTCTTTCATGTTCATGTCTACCATACTTTGCATGATAATTGCGTTATCCCGTAGATCGGAGCCGTAACACCTGCCCAGTTGGCGATAGAGTTTGGCTTCTGCCGGAAGGTTGGCTACCAGCGATTGGGCAATTTTGTCGTGTTTGCCGAGGGCGTAGGCTCCCGCCAATTGCCAACGGGCAATCGGGTTGTTGTAATTATCCTCTTTCATCCGGTTCATGGCCGCCATGTTGGGTTTACCTGCCAGTGCCAGTACGTAAAGACGGTAGGATTGTTCCAACTCGGAATAATAATCGTCCCGGCGCCAGCTATTCGCTTGTTTCGACAGGTAATCAAGAGCCGAAGCCTTCATGGATGCCGGGATGCGGTAACCGAGTTTCTCTGCCTGCGTCAAGAAGTCGGTGATATAGGTGGATACCCAGTCGGATACATAGTTGGAGTTTGTCCAGTAGCTGAATCCCCCGTTGCTTAACTGGTAGTTCCTCAGGCGATTGATAACGTCTTTCACGTGCAGTTCCACGGTTACTTTTTGTGCTTCGCTGAGATCCATCAGCCTGTCAAGCATCAGTTGCGGGAATACGGCAGAAGTGATTTGCTCGCCGCACCCGTGTGGGTAACGGATCAGGTATTGGATGCGTTCCTCCAGATTAAGGGGCGGGATAGAAGTGATTTCAAGGAACGAGGTCGGTTCCAGCCCTTCCATCGTGTTGTTGAAGGTGATTGACTCGCCGCTTGCTACTTCGCGGGCATCCACGCGGGTAATTCTCGGGTTCGGGATTCGGATGTCTACATCACAACTGAAATGAGCTTTCTCCGATCCGCTTTGAGCGGTGAAGGTAAGCGTGGATTTACCGGTATTTTCTTTAATCTTCGCTTTCAAGAACACGATCTGTTCACCCGTGCCGGAGAATTTGATTTCTTGGCTTGCCGGGGCGATAACTTCTATCTTGTCGTCCGTCTTGAGGTTCACGGTGACATCTTTGATATTGTCTTTCATGGCAAATACCGTGACCGGAATTTCGATGATGTCGCCCGGTGTGAACAAACGGGGCATGGTGACGTTGAGCATCAGCGGTTTGTTGACTTTCGTGTTACGGGATGCCGAACCGTAGCGACCGTTATCTTCGGCAACGACCATGGTACGGACTTCGCCGATATACTCGGGCATGTTGAATGAATGGGTTTTCTTCTCTCCTTTCTTGATGGTGAAAGGACCTTTGAATATCACCACGGGGGTAAAACGGTCGCTCTTGCGGGTTTCTTCCGGGTCGAGGGCTTCATCACCACCGACGGCAAAGGCTTTTTCCAAGCGTCCGCCAAAGGCTCCTACCACGTCGTCGTAGAAGTCCCATGTTTTCACGCCGAGGGCTTCCCGGGCGTAGAAAGCGGGGAAGGGGTTCGGCGTTTTGAACGAGGTAATGGCTAACAGTCCTTCATCGACAATAGCGATAGAGTAGGTCATCGGTTTGCCATCGTTTTCACTTACCGTGACGGTGAAATTCTGTGATGGGCGGAGTTCTTCCGGCATGTCGATTTTTGGAGTGAGTCGTAATTCCGGGTCGTCGATGTCAATATTCAAAACCCCGTACAGGCGTATCGGTTTGTCGTTGTTCCGGTTTTTATGAGGTTGTATGAGTGACACGTTGACATAGATATTAGGACACATCTCGCTCGTGGCGGGAATCTCGAAAGAAGTCGTCCCCTCTGTTGTCGGAACCCGGAAAATGTCTTTCACGGTCTTCCCGTTCTCGACGCTCACGAGAGCCACGCTACCTGCCGAGGAGGGGAATGTAATCTTGATTTTTTCTCCGGCACGGTAGGATTTTTTGTCGCTGGTGAGCGTGAGCAGGGTTGCCATGCCGGGGATATTCATGTCGTTGCGCCAAGAACTGATGTAGAACGTGGAACCGGTGGAATGACCGGATTCTTTATCCCGTGCGATCACGTAGTAACGTCCCCACTGGTCGCAGGTCACGTCCACGTTGAATTTGCCGTTCTGGCTCTTGACCGTTTTGTTGAACACGGGGCGGCGGTATGAGCGGTTGACGTATGAACCGATATAGTCGTTCTCAGAATCCCACCACCAACGCCATTCCAAGGTGTAGACTTCCACCTCGATATCTCTGTTGTTGACTGGTTTGCCCTCGGGGGTAAGTACGGCACCGCTGATAGTCATCGGTTTGCCTGCCTTGTACCAATTATCGTCCGATTCCGGTAGTTTGATACCCACGTATTCCTTGTAGGGGGAGTATTTGAACCCGGAAGTGACGATACTGAAGTCACCGCCCGGTTCGAACACCCGCGTCGTGAGCAGGGCGTTGAGCATACCGGGTGCGTTCTCCGAGGTGATGTTGTTTGCCGACAGGTTAAAGTTGCCGTCAGAGTCCGTTGTGCCGTCGAAGAATGTTTCGGTTGTCGTGTTGAAATAACGGGAACGGTCGTCGAAGTTATACCCGTTGTACCCGGGGAAGGTGGTATTGCCTTTCGAGAGCCGTAGTTCGGTGGTAACTTTCAAGTTACTGGTTTTCGCCCCGTGCATCCATCGGGTTTGAACGGGTATCGTGTTTTTCGTCACGCCTTCCCCTAGCACGTTGCCCGGCAAGTTGGCGATGATATTCAAACGATTCGGTTTGATGCTCTCGATACGGACGGTTTTTCTGAAAGAAACACCCCCGACACGTACAACAGCCTGCCAGTATCCGGTCACGGCCTGCTCGTCGGTGCTGAACGTGAAACAATACAAACCGTGTTCATCGCGTCCCGCTTTGCGGGTTTGAGTCACGTTACCGTTCGGGTCATAGAGTTCCGCTATAATGGGATGTCCGACGGGAATCACGTTCTCCTTGTCTTCCAGCATGAAAGAGAGATGAATGTCATTTCCCGGACGCCATACGCCCCGTTCGCCATAGATGAAACCCTTGAGTCCTTGCTGCACGACTTCACCGCTCACGTCGAAATTACTGAGCGAGAGGGACGAGGCGTCGTTGACTTTCAAATAGGTTTTATCATTGCCCTTGGTCGCCACGATAACGAAAGGTTTGCCGGGAACCCGTAATGTCGCTATTCCTGCCGAATTGGTGACGGTAGAGTCTATTTTTTGGTTCTGGAAGTTATAAAAGAATATCCTGCAATTTTCCACGGGTGCCGCCGTGAGCAAATCATTCACGGCAACCACGTATTTGCCGTCGGAACCCGCTTTGGCAATGACACCCAGAGATGTTACGATGAGATTCTTTTTCGGGAACCGGTCACTCACGTAATAGTAGGAATTGGAACAGGGATTGTCCCGCTCTTCCCACGAGTAATCGGAGGGATAGCTGTAATAATAGTCGTCATCGTCATAATAGTCATACTCGGAAGACGTTTCATCCCAGTTTTCTTCAGAGATAGCGTCTTGGGCTTCCTTGGCGCAATCGAGGGTGGTGTACGACTTTTGGAATCGGAGTTGTACCCGGTAAATCACGCCTTTTTCCAGTTGGATATGGTCGGCCAGATTGATTGTATAGTCCTGCCACTTGTTGTTGTCTTGTGGTACTCCCGGTTTCTCCAGCGAGATTTTCTTGTCGAGAATGGTGCGTCCCACGCGGCGTAGCTGGTAGTCACTGCTGTAGTTATAATTTCCTTCCTGAAGATAGAAGTTCATATTCTGGTTGAATACTTTTATTACCCGTAATTGCACGGCTTTCAAGGCGACCGCGGAGAAAGGAATAAGCACGTTGCCTTCTGCCGGGGTGAAAGTGCCTTCGCCGATGAATGTCACGGCGGGCTTGGCAGACTGGAAACTCACGTTGAAAGTGGCATCCGATTGGAGTTTTTCGCCCGTGGTATTTTTGATTCCCTTGAATATATTAACTTGAACCACGCCTTGCATCTTGTCCCGTTCGTTGGAATATACCCGGATGATGTTGCCTCGCGTGTTGAAATTCAAGGTGCCGACCCCGTCGATCGTGATTAGCCCTTGAAAGTCCTGACTGATGTCCACGTTGTCGGACATCGTGATGTCAATCGTGCGGGAATTTTCTTCGCTCGCTTTTACCTCCAGCACGGAGAATACTTTATTGCCGGGTATTTCAACGATTAGGTCGTTACCGTTCTTTATTTTTTTGTCGAAACTCAATTCAAGGGATTGGCTGTCGTTTGCGCGGGTGATGCCGGCTATCGTGAAATAATGAATATAAGGGGTGTGTTCCCATTCGAGTGTCTGGGTTTGTCCGTTGATTTTTGCTTTCACGAGTTGCTCCACCTCGTTGGGGGTAACGGCGTCCGAATTGGTGATGGAGGCTCGATACGAGAACTTGTCATTGTCTTTGGGGTCGACACTGAGGCTGCCTTCTTGGAAAGCGTAAACGAGGGGCAGCACTTTCACGTTGAAGCGGAAAGTCGACAGGTCGGACGGCACGTTGCATATTTTGTCCAATGCCAGCGAAATCTCGTAGGTCTGCCCGTTCTTCATTGGAGTCGTCGGGGTAAATTCTATGGTATTACCGTCCCGGATAGTGACACTTCCCTCCACTTTCGGGCTGATTTTCATTAATTTTTCCGGTTGCACGAGAACGTCGTCGCCTGTTTTCATCGTTTTTCCTTCCAACCGGATATAGATAGGGTCGGTGGATTTTATCATTCCTTGCGTGAAGCCTGAAATGTATTTGCTGTACTCCAGTTTACTTTGTTCCTTCGTTTTCTCTTTACACGAGAAGAAATTGATTGTCAGGAGCAAAATAGAAATGAGAAAAATAACCTTTTTCATGTTTACCAAATATTTGAATCTTATGTATTGTATTTACAAATATAGCACAAAAAAAGCGGTGTTGTTCATTTTTAATTCATATTTTTGCGAACAAGTAAAACAAGGCAAATAAAGAAAAAAATATATGAGAATAGCTGTTGTTGGAACCGGTTACGTGGGACTTGTGTCCGGGACATGTTTGGCAGAAACGGGAGTGACTGTTACTTGCGTCGATGTGAATAGTACGAAAATTGATTTATTGAACGACGGGGGTATGCCGATATACGAGCCGGGACTGGCGGAGTTAGTCGTCCGGAATCGGGAAGACGGGCGTCTTTTTTTCACCACTTCATTACGGGAGGGGTTGAAGGATGCGGATGCCGTGTTTATTGCCGTGGGTACGCCGCCCGACGAGGACGGGAGTGCCGATTTGCATTACGTGTTGGATGTTGCCCGGGAGGTAGGGGAGATTATCAACGATTATATCGTGGTGGTGACTAAATCTACCGTGCCTGTCGGAACGAATTATAAAGTGAAAGCCACGATTAAGGCGGCTTTGGAGAAACGGGGGGCGGATATCCCGTTTGATGTGGCTTCCAATCCCGAGTTCCTGAAAGAGGGGGACGCCGTGAA
Source organism: Butyricimonas sp. DFI.6.44 (assembly GCF_022132345.1). Classification (NCBI taxonomy): domain Bacteria; kingdom Pseudomonadati; phylum Bacteroidota; class Bacteroidia; order Bacteroidales; family Odoribacteraceae; genus Butyricimonas; species Butyricimonas sp. DFI.6.44. The sequence goes on from NZ_JAKNJD010000004.1 coordinate 135,249, forward strand.
TGATTTCATTTCCCCGGACAGGGTCGTGATAGGGGTGGAAAGCGATAGAGCCAAACACGTTATGGAGCGTTTGTATCACGCCTTCATATTGAACAATACGCCTATTCTTTTTATGGATATCCTGTCGGCGGAGATGACGAAATATGCAGCCAATTCGATGTTGGCAACCCGTATTTCTTTTATGAATGATATCGCTAACCTGTGCGAAATCGTGGGTGCGGACGTGGAGTCCGTGAAGAAAGGAATCGGTAGCGATACCCGTATCGGGAAGAAATTCCTGAATGCCGGTTGCGGTTACGGCGGTTCTTGTTTCCCGAAAGACGTGAAGGCGTTGATTCGCACGGGTGACGACCACGGGCATAGTCTTGAATTATTGAAGGCCGTGGAACGTGTGAACGAGAACCAGAAGAGCGTGTTGTTCCGGAAAATAACCTTGCGTTTTGGAAAAGAGCTGAAGGGAAGGCGTTTCGCCATGTGGGGACTCGCTTTTAAACCCGGAACGGATGATATGCGGGAAGCCCCCTCGCTGGTGTTGATAGAGAAATTGCTGGAAGCGGGTGCCGTGGTACGGGCCTTCGATCCTGTTGCGGTCGAAGAGTGCAAGCGGCGGATCGGCAACCGGATAGAGTATGCAGATAATATGTACGATGCCTTGGAGGGTGCTGACGCCTTGATTGTCGTGACGGAATGGGCAGAATTCAAGATACCGAAGTTTACCTTTATCGAGAAAGCCTTGAAACACAAGATTATCTTTGACGGAAGAAACATCTACAACCCGGAACAAATGCAGGAATTTGGGTATGAGTATTACGGGATTGGAAGAAAAACGAAGTAATTTACGATTTATGATTTTGGATTTATGATTGCGTGCTAGTTGTTCGTGTTTTAAATCTTAAATCATAAATCTTAAATCATAAATTGAAAAGATGAATAAATATCGAATATTGTTTATCGTGAACCCGATTTCGGGATTTGGCTTGGGGTGGGAGATTCCATACCGTATCCGGCATATTGCCGCCTACAAGCATATCGAGTATAATATTCGATTCACGGAGTATGCCGGGCATGCGAAAGAGATCGTGGAGCAGGCGAAAAGTCAGAATTACACGCATATCGTGGCGGCAGGCGGTGACGGAACGGTGAACGAGATCGGTACGGCACTCATGGGGACGGGCATCGCTTTCGGGGTAATTTCCCTTGGAAGCGGTAACGGGTTTGCCCGCCACTTGGGTTTCTCCCAGATGATGACAAAAGCGCTGAAACAGATATTGAAGAGCGAAACGACGAATATAGACGTGGTAGAGATTAACGGGCTCTATTCTCTGAACGTGAGCGGCTTCGGGTTTGATGCCGAGGTGGCTCATTTCTTCAGTACCATGAAAATAAGGGGAATATTCTCGTATATTTATTCAATCGTGCGGATGTGGTTCCGTTATCCCGGTAAACGTTATCGTTTTCACGTGAACGGCAAGACGTGGGAGGAGGAGTGCTTCGTGTTGAGCGTGGCGAATAGTTCGCAGTACGGCAATAACGCTTCTATCGCCCCGAAGGCTTCCTTGCGTGACGGGTTGGTGGATATATGTATATTGAAGCGTCCCAAGTATTACCAGATTCCCCGTTTCCTGTACTGTTTCATGAATTCAAAGATTGCCCGCTTGCCTTATTTCAGCGAGATTCAATGCACGGAGGCGTTTATTGAAGGGGATTTGGCAAAAGCCCATATTGACGGAGATCCTTACACGTTGGATCCACCCGTTACCGTGAAAGTCCACCCGGGAGTGTTGAAAGTAATCGCCCCGAAATTGTCCCATAAAAAGGATGGCGGAAAGGTTTGATGGAGTTGCCTGCGACTCGCCGCAGGCGAACTATTGTTCGCTCGCGGTTAACATGATTTGCCGGTCAATCAGTTCATCCAATGAAATAAAAGTTTCCGTTTTGGCTATGCCCGGGATGTTTTGAAGGGTGTTGATTAAAATATCCATCAGGTGCTGGTGGTCATTGCATCTTAATTTCAACAGGAAGGTGAATCCTCCCGTGATGAAGTGGCATTCCATGACTTCCGGGATACTTTCTATTTCTTTCACGACGGTTTTGTACGTGTGGGCGTGATCGAGGACTACCCCGATGAAAGCGCACACACCAAACCCGAGGGCATCGGGTTTCACTATAAAACGAGAGCCTTCAATAATCCCCGCGTCTTCCATTTTTTTCACCCGCTGGTGTATCGCTGCCCCGGATATACCGCACTCCCGTGCTATCTCGAGAAAAGGAACCCTTGCATTCTCCGCCAAGTGGGACAAGATTTTCCGATCTATATCGTCTATTTGATATTTTACGCTCATGTTTTTTTATTTTACCTGTTAAAACTCAACACGCTGTACAGCTGTTTTCTTTGCTTGTAATATTGCCACCCCTCCTCGTTCGTGATCGTGCGGATCACGCCATCGATCAGGTTATTGAAAATCGTTCCGAAGTCAAATACTTCCGGGGGATATATCTCCCGGTTGTGAATGTCGTTGAGTTTGGCGATATACATGCGAGCGACCATTTCGCTGGATACATCATCTTTGTACATTCCCTGTTGCATCCCCTTCTCTATATTTATTTTTATCTTCTCGTAAATAAAATCGGAACGCCGTTGTTTATGGCTTTCAAAAATACCCGGGAATGTCTCGGCCAACTTGAACGAAACGGACGGTGACACGTTAAAGAAACGATCGTGAATTTCATTTCCTACCAGTAATAAAATATCTATCGCGTTCCAACCGTCAAAATCGTATTCTTCAAATATCTTCTCGAACGCTACGCGCTCCTGTTCGAAAATGCTGTTAGCTATATCCTCCATTCCCGAGAAGTTCTCGTTGATCTCTTCCAGGGAAGTTCCCATTTCTTTTAGTTTGTCGTCCGAGAGTTCCGTTCCGTGACGATAAACGTAATTCCTCAATTTGTCCGTTAATAGACACTTCTTCTCAGTCATAATGGATGTGGTTGTTTATAGTTTCTTGGCGTAAAGATACGAAACAATTAAGAATTGAAAGAATTTTAGGTTGTAAATTATCATATTCTGATTATTTTTGCACGAATACTGAGAATCTGAAACTTCTGAATATTATGAGAATATTAGTCGTGAGAAAATTGATTTTGCTCGGTTTAGCGTTTCTAGCCGTGCAAAACGTGTTTGCCGAGGGAAATAAACCGAAATTGGTCGTGGGAATCGTGGTAAGCCATTTTTACCCGGAATGGTTGGATATGTACGGTGACAAGTTGTCCGAAAACGGGTTGAAACGATTGGTACAACAGGGCTTGCGGGTAAATGCCAATTACAATTACATGTACACGCAGACGGGGGTGGACCATGCTTCGATATACACGGGGATGCTTCCTGCGGAACATGGTATCGTGTCGAGAGCGTGGTATGATCGTTTGCGTCGGAAACGGCAATTTGCAACAAATTCAGATCGTTATACGGAAATCGGTGAGCAGCAAGCGGATAGTGTCAAAAGTCTGGCTCCGGATTATTTGCAGACGATGAGTCTGGGAAGCGCGATGAAGATGAATAATCCGATGTCCCGGGTGTACAGTGTGGCTATGAATGGCGATGAAGCCGTGTTGAGCGGCGGGTCTAGTGCGGATATGGCTATCTGGTTTAGCGAGAAGACCGGGAAGTGGGTATCGTCTACTTATTATCAACCGGTGTTACCCGATTGGTTAAGGGCTTATAACACGTGGGTGGAGAGCGACCATTTCGTGAACAAGGGATGGATGATGCTTTCCGATGAGGATAAATCGGCGGCACGTATCCGGTTGCGCAATCATTTCTATTACGATATAGCCCGGGCGAAAAGGGAATACAATACTTACCGGGTATTGAAGGCCACCCCTTACGGGAATACTCTTGTGCGAGTCTTGGCGGAAAAGTTGATTGACGCGGAACGTTTGGGGGAGGATAACGATCCCGATCTTCTGGCGGTGAATTTCTCCTGTCTGGATTACATGTATCGTGATTTTGCCATTGATTCGGAGGAAGAGAAAGATATGTTGATTCGTTTGGATATGGATGTTGCCGAACTGTTGAGAAAGTTGGATGCCAAGGTCGGGAAAGGAAACTACACGGTATTCATGACTTTTTCGGAAACGCGGGAATTGATGCCGGAGGATTTGCGGAAGATAAAAGTCAATTCCGATTATTTCAGTATTTTCCGGGCGGTGGCGTTACTGAAATCTTATCTGGCATTAATATACGGTCCCGGTGATTGGATAGCCGATTACGATCAGGGACAAATTTACTTGAACCGGGGGCTGATAGAAGAACGAAAGCTGGAAGTGAAGGAGGTACAGGACAAGGTGGCCGATTTCATGATCGAGTTCGAGGGCGTGGCGAAAGTGATGACCGCTTATTCATTGATTCATACCTCTTTCCCCGATGGTATGAACCGGTTGGTGCAAAATTCTTTCTCGCATAAACGTAGCGGTGACGTACTTTTCTGTATTCACCCGACGTGGGTTTCCGAGTTGAAGGAAATGGAGGATACTTATTTCCGTCACAGCAAACGTTCTATCGTGCCGCTATACCTGTACGGGGCGGGCGTGAAACCGGGGATAAAAGAAGATGCCATGATGTCCGATCTTTTACCCACGCTGTGTAAAATATTGGGCATACGTACCCCGTACACGGCGCACGGGAAATCGATGCAGTGAAGGAAGTTTATAAAGTTTGTAAAGTTATAAGGTTCATAAAGTTTTTAGTCCCCGCTGGTGCTTGGTTACCTTATGAACTTTATAAACTTTATGAACCTTATAAACTAGAATATTGTATTTTCTTGATGCGGCGGTTGTCAACCTCAAGGACTTTGAATTGATGTTCCTTGTAAGTGATTATTTCATTTTTTTGAGGTAATTCGCCTTTCAATTCAAGTATCAATCCGGCGAGCGTGTCCGCATCGCCTTCCACTTCCCGGAACGTGTCTTCATCAATATCCGTGATTTTGTAGAAGTCGTTCAAGAGGGTCGAAGCCTCGAACACGTAAGCCCCGTTTTTGTCCCGGGTATAGACAATCTCTTGCTCGTCGTACTCGTCGTTGATATCGCCGACAATCTCTTCGATGATGTCTTCCATGGAAACAATACCGGAAGTACCGCCGTATTCATCCACGACGATAGCCAGATGGACTTTCTTTACTTGGAATTCTTCCAGCAAATCGTTGATTTTTTTGGTTTCGGGCACGAAGTATGCCGGACGTATCAACGTCTGCCATTTGAACTCGTCGGTTTCATCCAAGTGTTGCAATAAATCTTTGACGTAGAGGATACCGATGATATTATCCAGATTTTCCTCGTAAACAGGCATACGGGAGTAGCCGTGTTCCGATATGATTTCTTTCACTTGCCTGTACGTGGATTGCGAGTCGATGGCAATCACGTTGATGCGGGGACAGATGATATCTATCGCGTCAATATTGCCGAAACGGACAATTCCCTCGAGAATGTCCTTTTCCTCGTTGATTGAAGTATCTTGTGTTAACTCGAGAGCCTTGGAAAGCTGGTCGATAGAGATTCCGTCTTTTTTATCCATGCGTTTCCGGATAATCGAGGTCGAACCTATCAACAAGGTGGATAGGGGACGGAACACGTGGGACAGGAATGTCAGCGGGCCCGCCATGAAAATGACCATGTTGAGGTGCGAACGGTTGGCGTATAGTTTCGGGATGATTTCCCCGACCAGCAAAATCACAAAAGTGACCACGATGACTTGAATGACGAAACCAAGTACCGGGTATGCCGAGAAGTCAAACAAGGAATTGACCAGATAGGTGGAAATCACCACGATAGCCACGTTGACGAAATTGTTGGATATTAATATCGTCGCGAGCAGTCTGTCCGCTTTCTCGTGCAATTTGAGTGCTTTGTGGTAGCCCTTGTCTTCCAGATATTTTAATTGCGAGGGGGAGAGCGAAAAGAACGCCACTTCCGACCCGGAAACCAGCGCGGAGCACAATAATAAGAACAATAATAAGATGCAAAAAACTAAATCAATAAGGGTGAAGGCACCCGTGAAAACCTGTCCCGCGAGGGGAATATAATCTGCGTCCAAAATTAGAATAATTGGTTAAACTTAAATCGCCGAAAGAATAGGCGTAAAAACTAAAACGGTAGATCGTCACTATCGTCACTTCCCGCGCTCAAATCCGGTGCCGGTGGCATGGGGGTGTCTTGCGAACGGTCGTTACCGTCTTGCTTGCGGGATAACATCTGGAAGTTGTCACCGTAGATTTCCGTCGTGTAACGCTTCACGCCGTTCTGGTCGTCCCATGAACGGGTTCTGATGCGTCCCTCGATGTATAGCATCATGCCTTTTTTCACGTATTGTTCTGCGGTTTGGGCAAGTCTACGCCAAAGAACGATATTGTGCCATTCGGTTTGCGTCACGCGTTCCCCGTTTTTGTTATTGTACACCTCCGATGTGGCAAGGCTGAAACGAGCCACGGCGACACCTCCGTCAAGGTATCTTACTTCGGGATCTCCCCCGACATTTCCGATTAGAATGACTTTGTTTACCATATATCAATAAGTATGGGTTAAAATTCGTCACAAATTACGGAATATTTTCGGAGAAACAAAAATATATTTTGTAAATTATCTCTTGTGTCTTGCTTACCCCTTTGTTAATGCTTGCGTTACCGATGCTCGCCACCATGGACGTAGCATCTTCGAAGCATGGACGTAGCATGAACGTAAATCACCGTTGATGGTGTGTTTATGATTTAATTCTACTGTGTTTATGGAGGTGGGGAAAGGCTAAGTGTGGGCAGGGAAACGGTTCGGGTGAGGCTCGGGTAATACACGAGATTCAGTCCAGCGATATTTCATTGCCGGTAGGTCCGGTGCGTATCACCTGCCCTTGGATAGTTTTTTGTGCTTAATAAGTTTCGGGAATAGGGGAAAATGTTGGCGATTTTCCGGTTTTATAATTTTATTTATTGATCGTTTATTGTGATATAAATATACAGTATTTTTATTTACCGCAAATCCTCCTCGTGCATTTTTTTATTTCTCAGAATTAAGCGATTACAATTTTATGGATAGAATACTTAAGATAATTTTCGTTCATATCAATAAACGATCGTTTATTGCGTTACAAAGATACAGCATTTTTATTTATCGCAAATCTTTCAAATAATAATTTTTATTCCTCGCAACTAGATATTTAGTTTTTTTAGTAAATACTTACGAGTACTCCTTTTTGCCATGTTAATAAACGATCTTTTTTGGATATGAGATATGTTTATTGTAACAGTTTTGCCATGAGCGAGGAGAAGAAAATACTCCACTATATCGTTTACATGTGGCTACTTCTCGTGCGGGAAACAGGTGTGAGTCCCTTGTGAAGGGAATGATAAAACAAATGTATTGTAACAGATAATGGACATGAAACTTAAATTAATTATCACGGTGGTCCTGCTGGCGCTGTTCTCGGGCGTCAAGGCTCAGAAGGTGGCGGTTAAGACCAATCTGGTTTCGGATGTTATCTTCTCTCCCAACCTAGGCGTGGAGGTGGGGGTGGCACCGCGTTGGACTGTTGACGTCACGGGGCAATTCAATGCCTGGACATTGTCACATGACAGGAGATGGAGGCACTGGCTCTTGCAGCCCGAGGTGCGGTACTGGTTCTGCGACCGTTTCGCCGGTCATTTTCTTGGAGCTCACGTGCACGGTGGGCAGTATAACATGGGAGGATTCAATGGGCGTCTTCATTTCCTGGGCACCGATGCGCGGAAGTTGCAGGGAGTTCGCTATCAAGGCTGGTTTGCCGGGTTGGGGGTAGCTTACGGTTATGCCTGGATACTGGGGCGGCATTGGAACCTGGAAGCAGAGTTTGGTTTCGGCTATTCCTACACTCGCTATGACAAGTTCCCGTGCGCCGTGTGCGGGGAAAAAATAGCGAGGGACAAGTCGCATCATTACGTGGGTCCCACTAAAGTGGCGATCAATTTAGTTTACTTGTTTTAAAGTGCGATAAAGATGAAAAGGATGATATTCATAGTGGCAACCCTGCTGGGGTTGGGATGTTTGCCGGGGGCTGTGGCGCAGGAGGTGAAAAATATCACGCCTGGTGTTTCCGTTAGCCGTTTCAAGATGGAACGGAACGGCAAATACCTCTCGGTGGAGATGGAGATGGACTTGACTGGACTCGAGGTGGAATCGAATCGTGCCGTGTTGCTCACGCCTCGTTTGGTCAACGGGACGGATTCGCTCGACCTGCCATCGGTGGGAATTTACGGGCGCAGGCGGTATTATTATTACGTGAGAAATGGCGTGAGCATGATTTCGGGTGAGAGTGAAATGGTGTTTCGGGCATCCGGGAAGCCGGATGGTATTGATTACAACCGCTCCGTCCTGTACGAGGAGTGGATGGACGGGGCGACGCTCAAGCTGCATCGTGGCGACTGGGGATGTTGCCATGAGATCGTGGCGGAATACGACGGTCCGCTGGGAAGACACGACGAGGCCTTTTTCCCGGAACTGGTGTTCGTGCGCCCGGAAGCCGAAATGATGAAAAGCCGTTCGCTGTCGGGTTCGGCATTTATCGACTTCCCGGTAGACAAAACGGAGATTTATCCCGACTACCGTCGCAACACGGAGGAGTTGGGCAAGATCGAGGCAAGCATCGATTCGGTGCGGGGGGACAAGGATGTGACCATCGTGTCGGTGTGGCTCAAGGGGTACGCTTCGCCCGAAAGTCCGTACGCGCACAACCGGGACTTGGCGATAGGGCGTACCCGGTCGCTCAAGGAGCATATTCGGAAATTGTATGATTTTGCCGATGACATTATAATTACGGAACACGAGCCGGAGGATTGGGAAGGATTGCGGCGGTACGTGGAGAATTCCAATATCAATCATCGCGCGGAGATTCTCGGGATGATTGACAGTGACATGGATCCGGATGCGAAGGAGGCAAAAATCAAACGCACCTACCCGGAAGAATATCGTTTTCTGTTGCAGTATTGTTACCCGGCATTGCGTCACACGGATTACCGCATTGATTACAATATACGCCGCTACAGCGACGTGGAAGAGATCAAACGTATATTGGCGGAACGACCACAGAACTTGAGTCTGAACGAGTTCTACCTCGTGGCGAGGATGTACGAACCGGGCTCGCCGGAGTTTACCGACGTGTTTGAAACGGCGGTGCGGATGTTCCCGGACGATGCGGTTGCCAACCTGAACGCCGCGAATGCCGCCATGCGCCACGGTGACCACGAGGCAGCCCACCGTTATCTCGAGAAGGCGGGCGATTCGGCGGAAGCCGTCTACGCGAGGGGTGCTCTCGCTATACGCGAGAAGGATTACAAGAGAGCGGTGACATTCCTGGAAAAAGCCCGGGAGATGGGACTTGAGAAGGCTGCCGCTACTTTGAAAGAATTGAAGGAAAGAAGATTCACTGAATAATTAAATACGAAGAATAATCAAATAAATTTTAAATAACCATATTATGAAAAAAAGAAAATTATTTCAGTTTTTTGCAACCGCACTTGCTTTGGCGTTTGTCGGTTGTAGTCATGATGCCCTGACAGGCGACGACCCGGAGGGGGATCAGAATGGCTCAAAAGACGCCGTTTACATGAACGTGACGGTGCAATTGCCCGTGGCAGGAGGAATAGGGGGGAGAAGTATTACTGATACTGGTAAAAAGGATGATTATGGAACGAGTTCGAGTGGTACGGAAATAGGTCAGGATTATGAAAATGTAGTGAATACTGTTGTGCTAGTATTGGCTGATAAAGATAATAAATTTATTGCCTGCGGTACACAAAACGGATTTGCCAGCCCAAGTAATGGCAAAATCAATACCGTTCAATCTATTGAAAAATCGAAATTGTCTGATTATTATGCCGCTAATGGTGAAAATAACACATTAAGTGAAGGCAAAGATCGAATTAACGTGTACGTGTTCTGTAATCCCACACTACAGTTACAAACTACACTTAAGGGCTTGACCTATGGTGCTACTTGGATTGATGGACAGGGACAAGTTATAGAGAAGGCGGATGGAACATATCCTTCTTCCCCTGTACAAGATGGGGGAGCTGTTTGGGGTGGTTCAGAGCACAAGCAAGGCTTTTTGATGGCTACTGCCAAATTGAATGATATCGAGAAAGGAATACCCAAAACATTGTCAGGATGGGATAGCCATAATACGGTAGAAAAAGCATTTGATTTAACCGGAAAGAATTATCAGGGAATTGACGATGCGATTGATAATGATGGAGGAGCAGGAGCCATCGACGTGGAACGTGCCGTGGCTCGTTTCGATTTTAAAGATGGAAGTCCTACAAAAAATAGCACATATGATGTGGTGAAATATAAAGATGATGCTGATGCGGACCAAATTCTTATTCAGATAAAATTAACGAAAATGGCTTTGGTAAACATGAGTAAGGAGTTCTATTATCTTCGTCGCGTTTCTGGTGATGGAAAAAATACTGCTGATGATGTTACAATCGGTGGTGTTGAAACCGGGAGTAACTATGTTGTAGATACTGATGCTGATTTTAAAGTAACACCAGACTTGAATACGCTTTCTAATACAATGTTTGCTGAGCATTTTAATTTCTGTTTGGGTGATACAAAAGGTAGCGAGTGGACTATTAATGAGAATGCACGTGAGCAATGGTACTCGTCAGATATTCCAGAGGTGCTTAAAGGTTTAGACGATAAAGATGAGAATTGGGATGCAGAGAATAAAGAGGGGTATAAAATCTGGCGTTATGCAACCGAAAATACCATTCCAACTACTGCTTCTAGTCAAAAACATGGTATTTCTACAGGTATTGTGTTTAAAGGTAAAATGATTGTTCCGGAAGCATTACGTGGTACTGAAAAATATGGGGAATTGTATAAGGTTATAAATAATGTAGATGATGTACTTATGGGAAATCCCGATAAAGACCCGATTTTATACGCTCATAGTGGCAATTTGTATCTAACTTGGAAAGAAGTACGTGCTGTTGCCATCAAGAATAAAGAGTCATATCCGGCGTTCTATAAGGCTGTATTTGGTACGATAAAAGAAGGGGATAAAGAACCCGTGGCGGAGAAAGAAGGCGAAGATTATGTGCAACCTGTTTATAGTACAGACGTGAATAGTCCCGATTTCTGGTGGGCAAAATGGCAGGATGCTGAGAATGTAGACGATTCTGGGCTTTCAGAGGAAAATAAAGATAAAGACCCTCGTGTGGAATTCAAAAAAATCGCAACGAGTGAGGGTGTCGAGTTTACCCTTTATCAGTCCAGCGGTGAAAAAGGTGAAGGAGATAAAGTAATAAATAAAGGCTATTACTGTTATTACTACTATTGGAATCGTCATAACGATAACGGTAATGCAACTTCTATGGGTCCCATGGAATTTGGTGTAGTACGCAATAACGTGTATAAATTGGCTGTTACTCAAATTAACCAGCTGGGGCATCCTCGCATCTCGGAGAATGATCCTGACCCGGAAGATCCTGATAAACCGGACGAAGAAGGTAAGATCTATTTTAAACTCTCTGTCGAGGTGTTGCCTTGGGTAGTTCGCGTGAATAATATTGAATTCTAAGAGGATACCCATGCGAAGTAGCAAACGAAATATTATATCAAGACTCGTGGGTGCGGCATTAAGTGTCGCATCCATGGGACTTGCTTTTTCGTCGTGCAAACTCATCAATGAAGACCTTGACCCGTGCCCGCACGGCGTATCGTTACGCTTCGTCTACGAGTACAACATGGAGTATGCCAATGCATTCCACAAGCAGGTGGACTGTCTGACACTCTATATCTATGACGAGGACGACAACCTCGTGGACACGCGGGTGGTGACCGGGGCGGAACTACAGGACGAGAATTACCGGATGGTGCTGGACCTCGAGGAGGGAAATTATCATTTCGCGGCATACGGGGGAATGGCGTGCGAACAGAGTTCTTTCTCGTCGGTGGAGACTCCCGTGGTGGGCAGCAAGCGGACTGACCTGAAAGTCATGCTGGATGCCGATTGCCTCACCGTGCCCGATCGGCGCAAGCTGCACGATATGTTCTGGGGAGAACTTACCCTCGGGACCGCCGACCTTTACAACGAGGGAACGGTGGAGATGAGGAAGAACACCAACAGCATACGCGTCGTGCTGCAACAAGAGAACGGAGGAACGGTCAACGCTGACGACTTTGACTTCGAGATTATCGACGACAACATCCTGTTCGGGTATGATAATGACCTGATACACGATGCCGTTTTGTTCCCCGAGGGGGAAAACGTAACCTACATTCCCTGGGCGAAGGGACAGGCACAGACGGGAGTCGCTATCGTGGGTCCCGACGAGGTGGTGCCCCAACCCGTGGAAGTGGCGTACGCTGAACTGAGTACCTCGCGGTTGATGATGAAGAACAACCCGCGCCTTCTGGTGAAAAAACACGAGACCGGGAAGACGGTGATAGACTTCCCGCTGAAGCGCTACCTGTTGTTGCTCCGCGGCGAGCGTTACAAGATGGGCGACCAGGAATACCTGGACCGCGAAAGCCGTTGGACGTTGTTTTTCTTCTTGAGGAGTAACGATATTTGGTTGAACACACGCATCGTGGTAAACGATTGGGTGGTACGTATCAATGACGTGGAATGGTGATGGACGGAAAAATGTGATACAAGAAAGAGAAAACTGTTTTTTTTATGAAACTGAAGCATCGACATATCATCAGCATAGTTTTCCTGCTTTGCAGCTTGCTGGGATTCACCTCGTGCAACAAGGAATCCTTTAAACTGTCTCGCGAAGAGGGAGAAGAAAAGGATAACAGCGTGTTCCTCACTTTCCACACTGACGTGGCAGGAGGTTTTTCCCGCGCGGGTGAGGGTGAAGAGGGCGCTGACGAGAAGATCAGGCAGTTGCTGATCGTGATTGTGTCGAAAGAACCGGGGGATGACGGCAAGTGGGAGGTGGAACACAACCGCCTGGTAAAAGGAGCTTCAACCGGAATTCCGTTGACAGACGGGCACACCTTCAAGGTGGAAGCCGGTCGCCAGAAGAGAATTTACCTGATTGCCAACCACGGGAACTTGAAGGACACGGGTGGAAAGCCGTTTGATTTCACCAACCAGGCATTTCTCCCGAATGAATCCGGCAAAGTGCCGGTGGAGGCGTATGTCTTCAAGCCCGATTACAAGCCCGGCGATGACGGCATACCCATGACCGCCGTGTACGATATCACGGTACCGGACAAGGAAAATATCACAAACGATGAATACGTATTAGGATACACGCTGTACGTGGTGCGGGCTGCCACCAAATTCTCGTTCAATTTTGAAAACCGTTCGCGGAGAAAGATTTCCGTGACCGGCATTGAGGTCGAGAACCTGATAACCGACCAAATGTACCTGATGCCTCACGTGAACAAGAATGCCGGGGGGCACTGTTGGGTGGTCGATAGTACAAGCGTGAACAATTATAAAGAATTACCCTTCGACGAAGGGGCATCCAACGCCACGGACAAGAATTGGATAGATTGGATGGTAAAAGAAACGAAAAAAACGGAAACGGACCATTACGAGTGGCTGACGGACTATGAGGTGCCGATGGGAACGACGCATGTTTCTCACGGGTTGCTCTCCTCCTCGCTGGTGCTACTGGCAAAGACTGGCGAGATGTTTCCCGAGGTAGCTTCCGCCGCTATTTACTTGCCGGAGAGCAAGAGCGTGAAAAGCGGAGATAACGATTTGAAGCTACAGGAATACAAAGTGACCATTCGCACGGAAGAAGAATTATTGGATGGAAACGAAACGATAGCAATTTATACTTCTTATACTTCCACATTGCCACGCCTCGGTTCGCTCTTCCGTAACACGCACGTGAAGGTAAATATCGTGTTTACCCCCCTCGAGTGGCAAGTAGACGTGGAACCGTACTGGGGTGTAGTACTGGATCCGAAATTCGGGTTGGACGACCCTAAAGAAAAAACGAACGAATTCGAGAAATCGCAACAGATATGAAATGTAAGATAACCATATATACCCTCTTGTGCCTGCTGTTTATCGGCACGTTTTCTTGCAAGGACGATTTGTATATTGATGATGAAAGAGTAGGCGAAGGAGAATGCGTGATCAGTGGAACAGTGAAGTTTAAACCTCTTATTCCTACTCTGAATGGGAACTCGCGTTCTGCGGGGGATACCATAAAGGCAATCAAGAGCCTGTGCGTGTTGCTATATAATGAAGAGGGAAATTTGGTAAATAAATATCCGGTTGAGAATTATACTATTACAAATATTAACAGGACAACCGAGAATAGAACGGAATCAATCGGTGGGGAAGACAAGACGTTGCCATTGGCAGAATCCGAAACACCGCGTGCCACCTTCCGTTTGACTGTACCTTACGGGAAGTATTATATCTATGCGGTAGCCAACATGGGGGACTTATCCGGATATAATGACGCTATTAAAACGATAAAGGGATTAAAAAATATTTCTTTAATATGGAACGAAAAAGATATAGGTGCCAATAACCAGATGTTCGGTCATTTCTTCTCGGATGCCCAGAGTAACGAAGCACCTGTATTGACTATTAACAAGCAGAGTGAGAAATTACAAGCGTGGGTCCGTCGTGCCGCTTCCAAAGTGACAGTGGCATTTGACGGTTCGGGCCTGAAAGAGGGTGTTTCGATTTATCTCAAAGCGCTGCGCATAAAAAATATACCTAATTCATGTAGTCTCGGTAACGATAACACCGTCAAGAGTGACGAGAATCTTATTCCAACAGGAGAAGAGGTAGTGTACAGCGAATCCGCGAGTTATGATGCGAGCTATCCCGCGCTCATCACAAAAGACGCACCTTGCTACCCGAGAGTACAGAAAACGGGTGAAGACGGAACAATCTCATGGGTGATGGATCCTAACGCTCACTCTGAGAATAACCCTAATTCGCTTTTCTTTTACGAGAATATGCAGGGAGAAGGCCCCAATAAACAGCAATTTGATGACAACAATGATGGTGTTCTTGATGAAATGTATCCATACAAGGAGAAGCCATACGCCACATATATCGAGGTGGATGCCTACTATGAATCGACAAATCCAGAGCGCCCGGGCATCTGCAACATAACCTATCGTTTCATGCTTGGACAGGACGTTATAAAGGATTATAACGCCAAGCGCAATTGCCATTACAAATTGACGCTACATTTCAATGGATTCGCTGATGAGCCCGACTGGCGCATCGACTATGTGACCCGTCTTTGGGTAACTCAGCCTGAAACAGTCGATTACCGAGGTAAGTATTTTGAGCCGGTTTATGAAGAGGGAATTTATAATCAGGGTAACACATTCAAAGATGACAATGCCATTATTGTAACAAGTTTTAGGTACGTGAATGATTCATGGGAGAGACATGAACCGCAGGAATACAAAATCGAGTACAGGGATGCTGGCAGTACACAATTTACTACAACTCGCCCTGACTGGCTTGACGAATTCGAGACAACGGATGATAAGAATGGGACGTACACGTTGAAGATTAAGTATAAGAACCGCTATAAACAGGTAAATATCAACGATACACTTCAAAAGATCCCTGCCAAAAGCGGAATCTATGACCTCTCGACAAAAGGAGGCTCGGAGAGTATGAACACAGCCAACTGTTATGTCGTGGATTCTAAAGGGACTTACCAATTTCCATTGGTCTACGGCAATGCAATTACCGACGGCAGGACTAATTCCGATGCCTACACCTATAAAGCGTGGGGTACAGGTGAGCAATTCCTTAAAATATTCAAGAATTATAAAGATGCCTCCATTGGAAGTCCTTACATTTTGGATGACATTTACGGTAGCGCCAATAATGCACCTACTGGATTGTCGGCATCGTTGGTATGGCAGGATGAAAATAATCTGATTACAGGCATCCAATACGACAAAACGGCTTATACTCATGGTGGCATCCGATTCACAGTCGGTAATGGCATAAAGGAAGGTAATGCCGTTATAGCACTTAAGGATCCGTCCGGCATAATAATTTGGAGCTGGCACATATGGGTTACTGCGGTTGACCTTTCAAGGAAAATAACACTTACCAATGCCAATATACACGGCAATCGGAACTTTGAAATCATGCCTGTCAATCTCGGATGGTGTTCCGGAGGCATCCCGGTCCGGTATTACGACAGACATGAATGTGAGGTGAGATTCACCCAGCTTATCAGCGGTGATGGACAAGAAGGTGTCTCGAAGACTGTGAAAATCATACAGGAACCTCACATTGCACTACCCGTGGGTAATAATCCTTACTTCCAATGGGGGCGTAAGGACCCTTTCGTAGCCGGTGGAAATGCAAATAAGACAATCAAAACCTGGTATGACGCAGGGGGCAATACGCAAAATTCTGCTCCGGCAATGATGTACACCGGTACCGATAATACCAGAGTGCCTACATACCGGGCAACGGCTGCCCTTATTCAGAATCCTGACAAATGGCAGAATGGCCCACGCAAAGCAGTTGGAGCGGAAAAATATGAGCCGGCTGATAATGAAAAAATATTTTTTAATCTATGGGACAACAGCTGTTGGGACGATAACGATGATGTAGTCAAGACAGTCTATGATCCGTGTCCGGCAGGTTATCATGTAAGTTCTATCTATACATTTTCAGGCTTTACCAATACAGGTGAGAGTATATACGATAATATAACCAATAGTATGTATGCCGCTACTGAAGATAATATGATGCCGAAGGAAAATGAGGATGGAGAGAAGGATACGGAATACGAAAATTATCGTAACGGAATATTTGAATTTTATACCAATAAAACGAAATTGATATCCTTAGGATTCCCTACAAACGGCTATAGAGATTGGGACGACAACGCTAATTTATTTGAATATGGTAAAGGTGAGATATGGCATGCGCAAGCGTATTCCTGGATAGGGGTATATAATGCATACCACTTGGAGTTTTCACGAGGAATATATAAGAGCGATGGCTCGTTTGCTGTTCGCCCACATATTCGACCTTGGAATAGCTTTTATGCTACCGACGGTATGGCCGTGCGTCCATCCAAAACATTGAAGTAATAAGAAAGAACAGCAGGATGGCGGAGAAGTATGTGACAACCACCGACTATGGTATTGTGCGTTACGGAGCAGCGCTGGAACTATATCGCACTACCGACATGACGGTGAAAGAAATCTGTGAGCAAACCAACACGCCGGTAACGGCGTTTAGAGCATACCTATGGCGCAACCACCGGGAGCTGATGTTTGCCCGCCACGGCATTGAGATTTCTCCCGGGGAGGTAGCCAAGGTCCGGTTGCGGAAGAAGAGCGGGCAAACCGCTGCTGCCCACGCCAAATACAAGGATGCTATTCGGGCGTGCGATGATGTGGCGTATATCGAGTTCAACGTGTCGCAGATAGCTCGCTTGTTCGAACTGAACCCTTCCGCCCTTGGTAACCAGTTACGGAACCACTATCCCGAAATACTGGAACGACGCGAAAAGGAACGGCATCGTTTAGGGGTGAACGACAACTTGCATCGGGGTGTGAAATCGTGGTGCAAGGAGCAATATGCCGAAGCCGTGGAGCACCTGCGAATCACGGAGGATACCATCAGGCAGACCGCTGACTTGTATGGACTCTCGTCCTCGGGACTACGGGAACATTTGCTGTATTATTATAAGGACTTGATTCGGGCACGGGCGAACAAACGCGAGCGTGCAAAAACGAATAAGATCCGGGGAGAATTGACAGGGAACGGCAGGAAGCACGAGCCCATGCCTGAAAGCGAGAAAAAGTATCGTGAGGCGATACGGCTGTACCGGACTACCGCCATGACGCAGGAGGAGATTTGCGCGGCAACAGGAGTCACGGTCATGGGATTGCGCCATCATTTGCGGTTGTGGAACAAGGAGTTGATGGAGGAACGTCACGATGTTGACGGGCGTGGAGAGGGAACCCGTCCTACCGGGACAAAATGTTACCTGAAATCAACAGCCGCAAAGTACGCCGGGGCAATCGAACGGTTGAAGGCAACCGGGAGCCCCATGGCGGAAGTGGCGAAAGAGTTCGGGTTGAATCCCGATGTATTCAGGAAGTATCTGCACGAGCACGAACCGGGGCTTGCCGCTACTCTTGGCAGGACGAAGTTATCGAACGGCAGGTCGGTCTTGGCACGTAGTGCGGAGAAATATAACGAGGCGGTGCGCTTGTATGAAACGACAACCGAAACGCTAAAGTCTATTGCCCGGCGGCTGGGACTGCAATACAAGAGCGTGGGTGGTTTTGTACGCCGTAATCATCCCGAGGCGATAGCGGCTCACGATCGTCTGCTCGAACAGGAAAAGAGATTACAGGAACAAAAAGAGAGCCTGAGCTGCGAAAAGGAACAGACGGAAACAACCGTTTCCGTGCAAGAAGAGGAAACCAAGGAGAAAGAACACATCCTGCAGGTACTGAAACAAACCGGCGGTCACAAAAGAAATGCGGCGAAATTATTGGGTATCGGTAAATCCACTCTATATAATAAACTGAGAAAGTTTAATCTTTCCGAGTAATGAGGGGAGGGTGTCAAAACACACCCTCTCGTCCGTCAGGTCTGAATGCCCATAATGTCGAACCTTCGGCTCCTAAAGTCTATTAAGTCAAATTATTTTTCCAGGTTCAACCCTATTTCCAGTTTCGTGGTTTTTTGCAAAACGGAGGGGATGCCTTGAAGCAATCCTTTGATCATTCCGCCCATGTTTCCCATCGTGGCGGGATCAACGTTATCGAGTCCGGCGAGAATGAGGGGGAATATTTTTTCAATGAAAGGTTTGTCGATAAATAATTTCGCCGTGTTGCCTTCCAGCTTGTAGTTTACCGGGATGCCGTTCTTTACCATTTCAACGGCCTCGTTCAGCGTGGCGTTGTTTCTCAAGCTGTCTGCCGGCAAGGAAGCTAGAAGATTGTCAACATTCGGGAAAAAGAGGATTTGCTCGCCTTTTACCTTGTATGTAACCATTCCCGGTTTGGATTTTTCCCATTGAGGTTCTGTCCCCTCTTGGCTTGAAACCGCGTAGGTTACAACAACATTACCGTCTTTCTGGAACGTGATGTCTTTTAATTGTTGAGCCAGCTTGCTGCTTCCCATGGGAACGACCATCGTGGGGATTCCTGTAACCTTGAAGAAGCCCAGCACGGCATCGTTGGATGCTTCCCATGTCATGAATAGAGGTCCGGACACGAACTTCGGTTTCCCTCCCGGGACTTCTTCCGTTTTGATTTGACTAAGTTTCCATGTTCTGACAATCCCGTCGTTGCAGGAAGAGAATAAATGTAATGCACAAAGCATCATGAACACGCATACAATAGATTTTCTCATACTTCTTTTAATTAAATTGTAAATTATACTATAAAAACGACGAGTTAGCTGTTATCGGGTACAAATATAGGAAAAAAGATGAGAAAATTGTTTTATTACGGGTACGATTATAGGGTTTATCCTTTGCTTGAATAACATAGACATCAAAAAATATTGACAAAAATGGCGAAGTTTGTTTCATTGTTTGTGGAAAAGATATATATTTGCAGACTGAAATCTAGGATAAATGAAATATATTATTGAATATTAAATACTTAAAGAAAATGACAAAGGCGGACATTGTGAATGAAATTTCCAGAACCACTGGTATTGAAAAAGTTGCAGTACAAACGACTGTTGAAGCTTTCATGGAAGCGATTAAAGGTTCTGTAATTGATGGAAAGAATGTGTATTTAAGAGGTTTTGGTAGCTTCGTCGTGAAACAGAGAGCAGAGAAAACCGCTCGTAACATTTCCAAAAATGTAACAATCAAGATCCCGGCTCACAATATACCTTCGTTCAAGCCTTCGAAGAGTTTCGTGAATCAGGTTAAAGATCAAGTAAAATAAAGAAAGGAGTGAAATTATGCCAAGCGGAAAAAAGAGAAAAAGACATAAGATGGCCACTCACAAACGGAAGAAGAGACTTAGAAAGAATAGACATAAGAAGAAATAGTCATCGTTTGTGAGTAGAAAATATAAACCTAAGGGCTACAGTGCCTTTAGGTTTATTTTGATTAATAGATTAATTATCGGGTAGTGAATACTGAGTTAGTCATAGATGTAAAAGCGGAAGAAATTGTGATCGCTTTGTTAAAAGACAAGCGATTGGTAGAGTTGACGACGGAGAAGACTAGCGTAAAGTTTGCAGTAGGGGATATCTACTACGGGAAAGTTAAGAAGATTATGCCCGGGTTGAATGCTGCTTTCGTTAATGTGGGCTACGAGAAAGACGCCTTTTTACATTACCTTGATCTCAGTCCCCAGTTTTATTCTTTAGACAGTTATATCAAACAGTGTATCGCCCGGAAAGGGATGCCTGTCGCTAAATTGAAGCTGGAGCCGGAAATCAACAAGAATGGGAAAATCGGGGAAGTGCTTTCCGTGGGACAATACGTTGCCGTGCAGGTGGCGAAAGAACCTATATCTACGAAAGGACCGCGTTTGACGTCTGAGTTAAGTATCGCCGGTCGTCACCTTGTGTTGATGCCTTTCTCTGAAAAGGTATCGGTGTCACAAAAAATTAAGTCGGTCGAGGAACGGAAGCGTTTGAAACGACTGATTGAAAGTATACGCCCCAAGAATTACGGGGTGATCGTCAGAACTGTCGCCGAGGGGAAGAACGCGGAGTTGTTTGACAGTGAATTAACAGAGCTTGTGGAGCGTTTTGAAATGGCTTTCAAGCATATTCGGGATATCGAACCTCCCAAATTGATACTGGGGGAGATAGACCGGACCAGTGTCATTCTCCGGGATATTTTGAATCCCTCGTTCGAGAATATATATGTCAATGATTTAGCCGTGAGTAAAGAAATTAAACGCTATATCAGTACAATAGCCCCGGAGAAAGAAGATATCGTGAAATATATATCTACCGATGTGCCGATTTTCGACCATTTTGGGGTAGATAAACAGATCAAGTCTTCGCTGGGACGTACCGTTTCGTTCAAGAACGGTGCTTATCTTATTATCGAGCATACCGAGGCTTTCCACGTGATCGACGTGAACAGCGGGAACCGCGTGAAGCTGGGAGATGATCAGGAATCCAACGCGTTGGAAGTGAATTTGGCTGCTGCCGACGAGGTTGCCCGCCAATTGCAACTGCGTGACATGGGAGGGATTATCGTGATCGACTTTATAGATATGCAGAGTGCGGAGAACCGCCAAAAATTGTTCGAGAAAATGCGCTCGGCGATGGAACTCGACCGTGCTAAACACACCATACTTCCTTTAAGTAAATTCGGATTGATGCAGATTACCCGCCAGCGGGTGCGTCCGGAAATGACCGTGACGACGACGGAAACTTGCCCCGTTTGTCACGGGAGCGGGAAAGCGGATGCCGCTATTCTGGTGATCGACAAGATTGAAGACCAACTGGAATACCTCGTGGAAGAGAAGAAAATTAAATATCTGGTGTTGAAGGTACATCCGTTTATCGAGGCGTATCTTAAAAAAGGTTTCTGGTCACTGCGCAGGAAGTGGGCTTTTAAGCATCGTATACATTTGAAAGTGGTCGGGGTGCCTTCTTTTTATATTTACGAGTATAAGTTTTTTAATCGTTTTAATAGAGAAATAGAATCAGAATAGGTAGTTTTACTTACAATTTTGTTTTCTCGTATTAAATCGATGTTAAAATAGTACCATGGATTTGCGCTACTGCAAATTAATGGTACTTTTGTGTCCGCTGTGTGATAATGCATACGATTTCGAGAAGCATGCAATTTGATGTTTTATTAAATAATTTTTTATGAAAAAAAGACTATTGACGTTGATCTTTACGTTGTTCATGGGTGCCTTCTCGGCTTTTGCCCAGATCTCCGACCCGACCAGTTGGACGTTCTCGCAGGAGAAAACCGGGGATAACGAGTACACTTTGACCTTTAAAGCAACAATCCAACCCGGGTGGACGGTTTATTCAATCAATACCCCGGAAGGAGGACCTATGCCAACATCAATCTCGATCGAGGAAGTTGGTAAAGGTGTAGAATTGGTTGGGGCTCCGGTAGAGAGTGAACCGCACAAAAAACACGATGATGTCTTTAAGGTAGATGTGCTGTATTTCACGGACACGTATACCGTAAAGCAAAAGATCAAGGTTACCGATCCGGGAGTAACTGCCGTGACCGGTAGTGTTGAATTTCAGGCTTGCCAAGAGGGTGCTTGCGTGCCGGGTTCAAAAGATTTTACCATTAAGTTAGAGGACAAAGGTGGTGCTAAAGCTACTGTTGCTGAGGCTTCCGCGGAGAAGGATGCAGAGCAGGACGATAACCTGTGGATATTCTTCTGGGTAGCATTCGGTAGTGGTTTGCTTGCTGTCGTGATGCCTTGCGTGTTCCCGATGATCCCGATGACGGTATCATTCTTTATGCACGGGGATGCCAATAAGGCTAAGGCAAAAGCTAAAGCTATATTCTTCGCTTTATCCATCGTCGGTATTTACACGGCGTTGGGATTGATTATCTCTTTCCTGTTAGGACCGGGATTTATCAACTGGTTGAGCACGAACTGGCTGCCTAATATTTGCTTCTTTATCATATTCATGGTTTTTGCCGCTTCCTTCTTCGGGGCGTTCGAAATCGTGTTGCCGGCTTGGTTGGTGAACAAATCAGATAAACAAGCGGATAAGGGCGGATATGTAGGTGCTTTCTTCATGGCATTCACGCTGGTACTGGTATCATTCTCTTGTACCGCACCGATCGTGGGAACCGTGTTGGTCGAGGCAGCTCGCGGATCCGTGTTACGTCCGATTATCGGTATGTTAGGATTCTCTATCGCCGTGGCTTTGCCTTTCGGGTTCTTTTCGTTTTTCCCCTCGAAATTGAGCAATCTTCCGAAGTCCGGAGGTTGGTTGAACGCCGTGAAAGTGGTATTAGGATTTATAGAGATCGCTTTAGGTCTTAAATTCTTGATGGTAGCCGACCAGACTTATCACTGGGGATTGCTAGACCGTGAGGTTTACATCGCTATCTGGGTTGCTGTATTCACTTTGCAGGCATTGTACTTGATGGGTAAAATCAAATTCGCTCACGATAGTGAATTGACTCATATAGGTGTTCCTCGTTTGGTAATGATTATTATCACGATGTCATTCGTGATCTATTTGATACCGGGTATGTTTGGTGCGCCGTTAAAAGCTCTTGCCGGATACTTCCCGCCACAAGAAACGATAGACTTCGATATTAACCGTATCGTTCGCGATAACGCCAAGGAGATCATGAAAAGTGGTGTCCGGGTGGGGAATCAATCTTCCAACGGTGTTTCCGATGAGCCGGTGAAATATTCCGACTTCTTGCACTTGCCTCATGGATTGGATGGATATTTCGATTACAATCAGGCTCTGAAAGCCGCACAGGCGCAAGATAAGCCCTTGTTTATCGATTTCACGGGTCACGGTTGCGTGAATTGCCGAGAGATGGAGCAGAGTGTATGGTCTGATCCTCGTGTGATGGAGATGTTGAAAAACGACTATGTTGTTGTGGCTCTCTACGTGGACGATAAGACCAAATTACCGGCAGAGGAAGTATATGTTTCCGACTATGACGGTAAGAAGAAAAACACGCTTGGAAAGAAAAACACTGATTTCCAGATCAAAATGTTTGAATCCAACGCTCAACCGAACTATATATTGCTGGATAGCCGTCATGGAAGTGACAAAGAGCTGAAACCACATGTATTGCAACCAGCCAGAGGTCATAACAAAGACCGGGATGCATTCGTGAAGTTTTTGCAAGACGGTTTGAAAGAGTATAAAGCTCGTGCCAACAAATAAGATTTGATTAATAATAAGAGAGAAGAGGGGTTTCCATTGCGGAAGCCCCTCTTTGCTTGCTCAAATATTTCGAGTCTTTCCTTCGATAGTTAATCGTCCGACCGCGAACAGGGAGGGGATAAAGAAGGAGATAATACCGATGGCACAGACAACGAGTCCGCCGATGGCGAAGGTGTTCGAGATGCCGATATTGTCGGCGATAAATCCGGTTCCCATTAGCCCGATCATGGAGGGGAACATGCTGATGCTCATGAATATGGAAAATACACGACCGAGGACGGCGGGATTGACCTTTGTTTGTACCACGGTCATGAACGAGGCGTAGTACACGGAGCCTGATACGCCCTCTATGGCTGTCAGTATCACGAACCACACGAACGCCGTGGGCGGTAAAAGCCCGGAGAACAGGAATGATATACCTAGCAGGATATACATTGAATTAATCAGCACTATTTTATTGACCTTGTATTGACGGAGGCTTAACACGAGTCCGCCCGCGAGGGAACCGACGCTCCATATTGCCTCTACCAGACTCATCTGGTAAGCACTTCCGGAGAAATGATTGAGAGTCATCAACGGGAACAATACGCTGATAGGCATGATAAAAAGAGTTGCCAGTATGGAAAGCAGGAAAAGGAGTGTCATTCCTTTATGGCTCGTGACTTCCCTTTGCGCCTCCCGTAAATCTTGCCATAGGTTCAATTTCGTTTTCGTTTCACCGGGTTTCGGGTTGGGGATGGTGACAAACAATAACGAGGTACAAGCGAGTAACGCACCTGCCACGTCAAGCATAAGAACGTAAGTCATATCGAGCATCGTGATGGCTAATGCCCCTAAAGCGGGCCCCGCGATGTTGCAGACGGATTGTATGATCTGGTTGATTCCCGCGACGCGTAAAAGCTGGGATTCCGGTGCCAACAAGGGGATGGACGCTTGCATGGAGGGCATGTGGAAGGCCGATCCGACAGAACGTAATGCCAGTAACGTGTATATTGCCCATACCTCTGCCTGCCCGAAGTAAAACAGTACGGCAAGAATGAAGGTGCAGAAGGCAATAAAACTATCCGATAGTATCATAATCCATTTCCGGCTCCAGCGATCGATGAGGATACCGGAGAATAGACCTAACACGGCTTGCGGGAGTAAGGCCGATATCGTGGCAAATGCCAGTGTTTCAGCCGACTTGGTTTCGAATGTCAGCCATAATATGATAGCGAAATTAACAAGTGAACTGGTCAGAATGGAGAAAAACTGTCCTGTCCATATAATAGCGAATACTTTTTTCCAATTATTCATGGTTGTTTTGTATGAATTTTAAACGTTTAACGCATCTCACCCCGGGATGTGTCGTTTCTTTTTTAAATAATAAATGCGAAAATAGAATCTTTCCCGTGAATGGAAAGTTTCTCAAGATAGCCGGAAAAAACAAGTCCCGGACTTCGTTAGCCTCTCACCCTGTAATTTCTTGCCATAAAGAAATGATAAATCTTCATAGATGGTATTTCATGTAAATTTCCACGAAAATAGATATATAATATGAATAATCCTAATAAAATGTGTAGATTTTCCATATCTTTGCATAGTAGGGCGTCTGTAATGACCTGAATATGTAATAATTCACGAAAAGTGTTGATTCATGGAAAGTAATCCACAATTAGAGTTGGCGTTTAATTTCTTGGAATATACCGGGGTGAACGTGTTCCTGACGGGAAAGGCGGGAACGGGAAAGACCACGTTTCTGAGGAACTTGAAAGAGCGTTCCCCGAAGCGGATGATCGTGGTGGCTCCGACGGGTGTGGCGGCGATTAACGCGGGTGGAGTGACCATTCACTCGTTTTTCCAGTTGCCTTTCGGGCCGTATATACCGGGTGTCACGGATGTGATAACGCATGACGGGAAGGCTCGTTTCACGAATAAGTTCAGTCGGGAAAAAATAAATATTATCAAGACGATCGACTTGCTGGTGATCGACGAGGTGAGTATGGTGAGGGCGGATTTGCTGGACGCGGTGGACGACGTGTTGCGTCGTTACCGGAACCGTAACGAGGCTTTCGGCGGGGTGCAGTTGTTGTTGATCGGGGACTTGCAACAGTTGGCTCCCGTGGTGAAGGATGACGAATGGATGTTGTTGAAACAACATTACGAGTCGGCTTATTTTTTCCATAGCAAGGCGTTGGCGGCAACCCGTTACGTGCCGATAGAGCTGAAGCAGGTGTACCGTCAGCAGGATGGTATCTTTTTGGAACTGTTGAACCGGATAAGGGAAAAACAGATTGATGCCTCCGTGTTGAATACTTTGAATCAACGATGTATACCGGGATTTACCCCTTCGGATGAGGACGGGTATATCACGCTGACCACGCATAATCATCAAGCGCAGCGGATTAATGATCTGAAAATGGCGGCATTGAATAC
Source organism: Butyricimonas sp. DFI.6.44 (assembly GCF_022132345.1). Classification (NCBI taxonomy): domain Bacteria; kingdom Pseudomonadati; phylum Bacteroidota; class Bacteroidia; order Bacteroidales; family Odoribacteraceae; genus Butyricimonas; species Butyricimonas sp. DFI.6.44. The sequence continues at coordinate 161,506 of NZ_JAKNJD010000004.1, forward strand.
CCAAGCCTACACGTTCAGGGCGGAGATAAAAGATAATTTCCCGGCGTACTCGTACCCCACGGATGAATTACTCGTGTTGAAGAAAGGGGCACAGGTGATGTTCGTGAAGAATGATTCCTCCCCGGAGAAACGTTATTATAACGGGAAAATAGGCAAGATCACGGCGATTAATAATAACACGATCGAAGTCGTGGGGAAAGAGGACGGAATGCGGATTCTGGTAAACCGGGAGGAGTGGACGAACACGAAATACACGTTGGACGAAGAAACGAAGGAGATCGTCGAGATGGTGGAAGGGCGGTTCAGCCAGTACCCGTTGAAGACGGCGTGGGCGATCACGATACACAAAAGTCAGGGATTGACGTTTGAGCGGGCAATCGTGGACGCGAACGCAGCTTTCGCTCACGGGCAAGTGTACGTGGCGTTGAGCCGTTGCAAGACTTTCGAGGGATTGGTGTTGAGTTCTCCCGTGACGCCCCGTTCACTGATCAATGATAATGCTATCGATCAGTTCGTGAGTGAGGTGGAGCAACATGAACCCGGCACGGAGGAGCTGCATCAGGCACGGCAATCGTACTTCCGGGAGTTGTTGCTGGAACAATTTGATTACGAGTCTATACGTTGGCGGTTGCATTATTTGTACCGGATACTGGACGAGCAATTGCGTCGCTTGTATCCCGAATGGGTGGAGCGTTACCGCGTGGCGGGAGCCCGTTGCGCGGAGGAGCTGTTGATGGTATCGGAGCGATTTCAAAACCAGTTGGAGGGCTTGATGCCGGAAAACGGGGTTTACGAGAACAATCCGGTGATCGCGGAACGGGTACGTAAAGGTGCGGCTTATTTTCGTGAACACACGAAGACAATTTTCGGGGACTTTCTGGAGGAAGCGATACCGGAAATTGACAACAAGGAAGTAAGGAAGTCCGTCGAACAAGCCATGGAACGTTTCCGGGCTGAAATAACCTTGAAAATGGAGACTTTGAAGACGATAGGGAATGGTTTCTCCGTGACCGCTTATTTACGGGCGAAGGCAAAAGCCTTGATTGATGCCCCGAAAGTGAAAATCAAGGCAAAGAAAGCGGGTACGGTAAAGGCGGAAGTGTCCTCCGACATATTGCACCCGAAATTATATACCACGCTTCGGACATGGCGGAATAAAGAAGCCGAACGTTTGAAACTGCCCGTGTACACGGTGTTACAGCAAAAAGCTTTGCTGGGTATCAGTAATCTGCTACCGACAAACACGAAAGAATTACTTGCCGTTCCGGGAATCGGGAAAAAGATAGTGGAGCGCTACGGTGCTTTGATTTTGAGTATGGTAGATGAATATAGAGGGTTTTAAAAAAAAGACCGCTTTTGAGCGGTCTTTTTTTATATCAAATAATAATTATTTTGCTTCCGGTATGAACATCATGTCAACCACGTCGGCACCCTTGAATAATTTCTTGGTGAATTTCTGTACATCCTTCGGGGTGATCTTGTCGATGATATTATCGAAGTTTTTCGGGTCGGTAATATCGATACCGCGGAGGTAGTAAGTTTGGATAGCACTCATCCAATAGTTATTGTGAGGTTTGGATTGTTCACGGTTTTTCTTCATGGTCGTGATAACCTTGCTGATCTCTTCCTGTGTAGGAGCTTCTTTCATTAACAAGTCGATTTCGGCATAGATTAATGATTTCAAGTGGTCAGCCTTATCCGGGTCGCAATCGAACATCATGCTCATGCTATAACTTTCGTACGGTTCTCTGGATGATCCGGCTTGAACGCTTACTCCATAGGTACCGCCTTCTTTTTCACGGATATTTGTCAGGTATCTTTGATCGAGTACTCCTTTCAAGATGTTTTGGCAGATATTGTCGTGAATACTGGTTTTCATATCTTTAGAGAAGCTCGTGATAACGGTAGCTTTTGGGTCTTGCAACGGAAGTTCGATCACCTTCACGGTTTTTCCTTTCGGGCCTCTTACCTTGTTGTCAACCCACTTCTCTTTGCGGTTGAAGGACTGCACGGAACCCAAGTATTTTTCAACCAACGGTTTCACGGTTTCAGCGTCAATGTTACCCACGATAAAGAACGTGAAGTCGCTGATATCTTTGATACGGTCACGATAAATTTCCTCGATTTGCTCTATACTGATCTTATCCAAGAATTCTTTCCCAAACAAAAGGGTTCTCGGGCTGTAATTGCTCATGATCATGTTAATAGAGTCCTGCATGATTTTTTTCGGGTTGTTGTTCATGTTCGCGATAGCCGCATAGTTACGTTGCATGATTGCATTGTGAACTTCTTTATCGAAACGAGGTTCCTCGAATTTCAAATAAATCAATTGCATCAAGGTTTCGAAATCCCCGGGAGTTGAACCACCACCGACAGATTCTGACAATCCGCCGATACCGATACCGACGTTTGCTTGTTTACCTGTCAACAATTTTTTCAAGGTAATAGCATCGTAGTCGCCTAATCCGTAAGCTCCAACGAAATCAGCGACAACTTGCGCGGAAGCTAATTTGTCAACACCGTATAGAGAGGTCCCCCCCTTGCTGTAAGAAGCCACGGCTACTTGGTCTTTCTCGAAATCTGCTTTGCGGAATACAACTTTCGCACCGTTTTCCAGTGTCCACTCTTCTGCTTCGAATTGCGGTAATTTCTTGGTAGCGATGATTTTTGAGCCTTTCAACTCTTTGTTGATCAGTTTGGCTTCGGCGGATTCGTCCTGATAGGGTTCAAGTTGAGAATCTTCAACTTTTTTCAACGTGGCGAGAGCCTCTGCTTCCGTGATGTGTTTCACACCTTCTGCCGGTCCTTGCACGATGATTACCATGTTGGTCGGAACGATATATTGTTTTGCCAATGCGGAAACTTCGTCAACGGTGATTGTCGGGATAACCGCTTTCGCGAACTCGTAATAGTAATCGAAGTCAACGATAGGATCTCCTTCAAGGAAGTTTTCTTTTATTTCATCGATATAGTCTTCGGAAGTGGTTTTGTCTTTTTGCTTGTTAGCCGATTCCAAACCTACCAACATGTTTGTTTTTGCTCTTTCGAGTTCTCCTTGCGTGAAGCCGAATCTTTTTACTCTTTCATTTTCACGGTAGATGGCTTCCAATGCTTCAGCTTCCTCGTTCGGTTTTGCTGTTGCCCCGAAGTAATAAGCGTTGACGCCTCTCACGATACCACCGGCGAAGCCTGCGCTTCCGTTGATGAAGGGAGGATTACCTTTTTGGAGTAATTCGTTGATGCGTTGAGCCAACATCGTGTTGTAGAATGATTGAACAAGTCCTTTCTTCAAGGCTTCGTTCAGTCCTTTTTCTTCTTTCGTGGGAGCCGGGTATTTGATGTAAACGGCGATGGAAGAATTAGTTACTTCCTTATCCGTGGCGCACACGAACTTGATTCCGTCGTGGGGAAGGACTTCGAAAGTTTCTCTCACGGCAGGATTTACCGGAGTCGGGATCTTGGAGAATAATTCCTTTACCTTTTGCTCCATTTTTTCAGCGTCGAAATCTCCGACAACTGCAATCGCTTGCAAATCGGGACGGTACCATTTGTGATAGTAATCGCGGAGAGTCTGGTATTTGAAGTTTTTGATGATGTCCAAATCACCGATTACATCTCTTTTCGCGTACTTGGAATCGTTCAAAAGAACCGGCATGGTTACAGCTCTCATGCGGAATCCCGCATCTCTTCTGGTTCTCCACTCTTCGGAAATAACGCCTCTTTCACCGTCGATTTCTTCGTCAACGAGCAGAAGGTAGTGCGACCAATCGTGAAGCACGAGCAGACAAGTGTCTAAAAGTCCTTCGTTCGTGGTGGGAACATCACTGATATTGTACACGGTTTCGTCTTGTGCGGTGTAGGCGTTCACGTTTCTACCGAATTCAACCCCGTGTTTTTCCAACATATTGGTGATACCTTTTCTTCCGGGGAAGTGTTTGGTACCGTTGAATGCCATGTGCTCCAAGAAGTGAGCCAATCCGTTCTGGTCATCGTTTTCGAGGATTGCTCCCACGTTCTGGATGATGTAGAAACTTGCTCTGTCCTTGGGTTCCGCGTTGTGGCGAATGTAGTAAGTCAAGCCGTTAGCTAATTTTCCCGTTCTGACATTCGGGTCTTTGGGAAGTGGTGCTTTCATGTCATATTGGGCGAACAAGCTAGAGCTGAGCAGCGCCAATAAAGCACACACGGTTAATAGTCTTTTTGTCATACGAATTATTTTAATGTTTTAATGTTTGTGTCTGCAAATATAGTAAAGTGTAAGCAAATTTATCCTGTCGCTTAAAATCTTTAACGTTAATTTATGGCGGAATTGTAAAAATAGAGAAAAATGAAGGCTTTACGGGGTAGTCGGAAAGATTATATGTTAATATGATTTTAACTTATCAGGTGTTTTGGAATCAGAAAAATCTGTAATTCTTAACTTTTTCCTGTTCAATTCTCGTATAGGGCATATAAAAAGGAGAGGAATAGTATGATTTGGAAGATAAATATAAGTAAGTGGTTTTCTTGGCTCAATTTAGGAATTAAAGATCCCGAAACGGCTTCACTCGTGGAGGTGATGTTGCAGATCGCGGTTATTTGTCTGATCGCTTTTTTATTCACTCTTTTTCTCCGTAAAGGAGTGATGAGGTTGCTTGCCAAAGTGGTCAAGCGTACCAAGACCAAGTGGGATGACGTGTTTTTGGATGAACATGTTTTCCAGAGAATTTTTAACTTGATACCCCCGCTGTTTATTGATTTTGCCTTTAAGATTGTTTACGGGAAGTGGGAGCATATTGAGCTTTTCCACCGTTTTATCGTGGCGTGGATTCTAGTGGTGGCGGGATACGTGATTGTCACGGTACTGGATGCCATTAACCGGATTTACGAGTCCTACCCGGTAGCGCGCGACAGACCTATCAAGGTGTTCGTGCAGGTAATCAAAATATTCGTGGTGTCGGCGGTCGTTATCACGATCGTGAGCGTGTTTATCGGGGAGTCGCCCCGTAATCTGTTGGTCGGATTGGGTGCTTTCGCGGCGGTATTGATGTTGGTTTTCAAAGACGCGATTCTGGGGTTTGTCGCGGGTGTGCAGTTGTTGTCCAATCAGATGGTGCGTATCGGGGACTGGATCGTGATGCCGAGTAATAACGCGAACGGGACGGTGCTGGAAATCAATTTGTACACGGTGAAGGTGCAAAATTGGGATATGACGATCACGACAGTGCCTACTTACCAGTTGGTTTCCAATTCTTTCACGAACTGGCGGGGAATGCAGGAATCGGCGGGACGGCGGATTATGCGCTCTATTAATATAGATATGAATTCGGTGCATTTCCTGTCGGATGAGGAGATCGCCATGTTGAGAAAATCTGACGTTCTGAAGGGATATATCGAGGATATACTTCCCGTGCTGACAGAACAGAACAAGGGGAAAGGGGATGTGTTGGACGAGAGGCGACTGACGAATTTGGGGATTTTCCGTCAATATGCCGTTCGGAAACTGGAAGCAAACCCGAATCTGAATATGGATATGACGTATATGGTGAGGCAATTGCAACCGTCTGCCACGGGAATCCCGTTGGAAATTTATTGTTTTTCACGTATTCAGGAGTGGGTGGCTTACGAGAAAGTGCAATCTGATATTTTCGATCATTTGCTTGCCGTGATGCCTTATTTTCATTTGCGTATCTACCAGTACCCGTCAAAATTGTAAACGAGGGGGGAAATCAATAGGTTTTTAGTGAGAAGATAGGGGACGGGGAAGGTTGCTATATCTATTTTTGAGGGTGTTGGTTGGGTAATACTTCTATTATACTTCTATCATACTTCCATGAAACTCCTATGACGATAGATTTTTGACCTTGCTTGGGTTGAATTTGTGTAGATTATTTTATAAATGACGTGTAAGATAAGTTCATTATATATTTACGTTTGTTATAGGTTTTCAGTATGATTAGGGTTGTTTTAGAGGGAAAAACGGAGTTGACTCGTGATGCGGGTGTGGCAATTTGTGGGCTATGCGGACGAAAGGCGGGTACTTTATAAACTTTCTAAACCTTCGGGATGGGAAAATTGGATTTTTGTACTATTTTTGGAGGCTAAAAATATTCGGATGAAGAGTAAGAAACGGAAATACTGGAATAAATTAAAGAATCGCTACAAGTTGACCATTTTTAATGAGTCTACCTACGAGGAGGTGATGCATCTTCGTCTATCCCCCTTGCAGGTGCTGACGGCTTTAAGCTCGTTGGCGGTGGTGTTGATTATTTTGACAATCATGTTAATCGCTTTCACGAATTTGAGAGAATTTATTCCCGGTTACCCGAGTCAACAGTTGAGAAGGCAGCTTACCCAGAATGCCTTACGGGTAGATTCTTTATTGAACGAGGTGGAGAAGAAAGATCGTTTCCTGCGTTCCATCCAGATGATTTTGAGGGACGAGGTGTTGGATACGACTCATTACATGGCTTCAAGCGAGAACGTAAAAATTAATTATGACACGACGATGTTGGGCGTGTCGCAAGAAGAAGCGGGTTTCCGGGAGGTGATGGAGAGAGAGGAGCGGTATAATTTGGCGTTGGGACAAGTCAGTTTTTCGGATGATGATTTCTATCATTTCTTTTCACCGTTGGACGGTATCGTGACGAATCATTTTGACGAGGGAACCCGTCATTACGGTGTCGATTTGGTTGCGAAGCAAAATTCTAACGTGTTGTCCGTGCTGGATGGTGTGGTGATCTTTACCGACTGGACGATCAAGACGGGATATGTTATTCAAGTGCAGCATCAAGGGAATCTGGTTTCAATATACAAGCATAATTCGGTGTTGTTGAAGAAGCAGGGTGATTTTGTACGAGCGGGAGAGGCTATTGCCGTGGTGGGAAACACGGGAGAGGAAACAACGGGACCGCATTTGCATTTTGAATTGTGGCAAGGGGGGAAAGCATTGAACCCGGAGACATTTATTAAATTTAAGTGATTGGAGTTTTTACGATTAGAAATTAATGAAAAATATAGCAATATTAGGATCGACCGGGTCTATCGGAACACAGACATTACAGGTAATCGAGGCTAACCCGGAACGGTTTTGCGTGGAAGTTCTCACGGCAAATAATCAGGTGGAGTTGTTGGCGCGGCAGGCGAAACAATTTAAACCTAATATGGTGGTGATCGGGAACGAGGAGAAGTTGGGGGAATTGCGGGATTTGTTGCGGGATGAAGATATAAAAGTGTACGGGGGAAGTGACGCTATCGCTCAAGTCGTGCGAACGTCTACTATTGACGTGGTGGTAACGGCAATGGTCGGGTATAGCGGTTTGCTCCCGACGATCAACGCGATAAAAGCGGGAAAGACGATCGCGTTGGCAAATAAAGAGACGCTGGTTGTCGCCGGGGATTTGATCAATCGTCTGGTCGAGGAGTACAAGGTGGCGATATTGCCCGTGGATTCGGAACATTCGGCAATTTTCCAGTGTTTGGTGGGAGAGCATAATAACCCGATAGAGAAGATATTGTTGACAGCTTCCGGGGGACCTTTCCGGGGGAAAGATCACGAGTATTTAAGGACGGTAACTGCCGCTCAAGCTCTGAAGCACCCGAATTGGCACATGGGCGCCAAGGTGACCATTGATTCCGCTTCGATGATGAACAAGGGATTCGAGGCTATCGAGGCGAAGTGGTTGTTCGGGGTGGAGCCTTCGCGGATTGAAGTGCTGGTGCATCCCCAATCCGTGGTACATTCGATGGTACAGTTTCAAGACGGGAACGTGAAAGCCCAACTGGGTGTGCCTGATATGCGTTTGCCTATACAATATGCGTTGACTTACCCGGAACGGGTACATTCCGATATTCCCCGTCTGGATTTTAGCGTGTGTTCTAACTTGACGTTCGAGAAACCGGATATAAAGACATTCCGCAATTTGGGACTTGCTTACGAGGCGATGAACCGCGGCGGTAATGCACCCTGCGTGTTGAATGCCGCGAACGAGGTGATGGTGGCTGCCTTCCTGCAAGGGGAAATCTCCTTCACGGCGATGTCCGACGTGATAGAGAAAACGCTGGATAAAGTCAGTTTCATCGGACAGCCGACGTTGGAGGATTATATAGCGACCGACCGGGAGGGACGGAGAATAGCAGAGCAATTGAAAATTGAAAATGCAAAATTGAAAATGAAGTAATCACAGGATCGGGAATCATTAAATCACTTCACGGGCGGGAGGGATTGTGTGGTCGGAATCTAAAATCTAAAATCAATAAATCTAAAATCAGAACATGGATGTATTAGTGAAGATATTACAGTTTTTGTTGAGTTTGTCGATTCTCGTGATGTTGCACGAGATGGGACATTTCTTTATGGCAAAACTTTTCAAGGTACGGGTGGAGAAGTTTTTTATTTTCTTCAACCCGTGGTTTTCGATTTTCCGTTTTAAAAAGGGGGAAACCGAGTACGGGATGGGGTGGTTGCCTTTGGGGGGATACGTGAAGATCTCCGGGATGATTGACGAGTCGATGGATTTGGAGCAGATGAAAGAGCCGCCAAAACCTTATGAATTTCGTTCCAAACCGGCATGGCAAAGGTTGCTAATCATGATTGGCGGGGTGTTGGTGAATTTCCTGCTGGCATTCTTTATATATATCATGGTGCTTTATACTTGGGGCGAGGAGTATCTGCCGGCGGAAAACGTGAAATACGGTGTCGTGTGTGACAGCATTATGTTGGACGCGGGGGTGCGTAACGGGGATATCGTTTTGTCTTTCGATAACAAAAAAGTGGAGCGTTTCAGTGATATCATGCTTCATCTTTTGCTGGATGAGCCGAAGACTATGCAAGTGCTACGGGATGAACGGGTTGTGAGCCTTGAAATACCTCCTACTCTGGTCAAGAAGATACTGGCTTATTCCTCCAATGGTTTTGACCAGAAGGCTTTGTTGGCACCTCGTTACAAGTATAACGGTGAGATTGTGGCTTTCGCTCAAGACGCACCGGCAAGGAATGCCGGGATGTTGGCGACTGACACGATTATCGAGGTGGACGGACGGGGATTTACTTATTATGACGAGTTCCAGTCACTGGTGATGAATCATCGGGATAGCGTGATGAACGTGAGAGTGTTGCGAGGGCAGGATACATTAACTCTCTATCTCGATATGGGCGACTCCAAGCTCATGGGGATACAGCCGAGGATTATAGCCGATTTCGAATTTGCCGTGAAAAAATATTCATTCTTGGAGTCCGTGCCCGCGGGTATCAACATGGGAGTGGATAAGGTAAAATCTTATTTGAAGCAGTTCAAGTTGTTTGAAAACGCGGAGGCGTTCAAATCTTTGGGTGGTTTCGTGTCTATCGGGAATGTCTTCCCGAGTGTATGGGATTGGCACGCGTTCTGGGATTTGACGGCTTTCCTGTCATTGATTCTGGGTGTGATGAACCTGTTGCCTATACCGGCTTTGGACGGGGGGCACGTGGTATTCCTGTTGTACGAGGTGATTACCCGTCGCAAGCCGAACGAGAAGTTTATGGAGAATGCCCAGATAGCGGGAATGTTCTTTTTGATATTCTTGTTGCTATTCGCGAATATAAATGATATTTTGAAGTTGATCGGAATTTATTGAAAGAGTTATGAGTGAAATGGTTGAACAGTTCCGGGCGTACCGGGCTAAAATGAACGAAAAGATTCTTGCCGCTGATAATAAGGTAATCAAACGTATCTATAATTTGGATACGAATACATATATGGATGGCGCTTTGTCCGCCAAGGTGAAAGAGATGTTGGGATTGGCAACTTCCATGGTCTTGCGTTGTGACGATTGTATCAAGTATCATCTGGAAAAGTGTCATCAACTCGGGGTGACCACGGAGGAGTTGTTCGAGATATTCTCGGTAGCCAATCTTGTCGGGGGAACTATCGTGATTCCCCACACGAGGCGGGCGTTGGAGTATTGGGAGGAACTGGGGAAATATTCGGTGATTTAGTGATTGCCGATTCCGTGATTTGCGAAGTGCGGGCAAGGTAGGGAAATTAATTCATTTTCCGGTTGTTAGTTTAAGCTATATTTGTACCTTTGTACTCGTTTATAAAGGTAAATGTGGCATGTGCTTAAAGAATATTTTACGGATCGGTTTTTTATTCATTTTTGTTTTGTTTGAGTTTTCGGCCTTGTGGGCTCGTGATCGGGATAATGTCTTGGTTATTAATTCGTACACGGATGTTACCGTGTGGTCGAATTACGTGATTGACAGCCTTCGGAAAGATCCTTCGATCGAGGAGGATATTCTTGTCGAGTCCCTCAATATGCTTTTGGTCGAGGAGGATTCCATCGCGCGGCAAAGGAAACGTTTGATAATAGAAAAACATTCGATTCCATTGCCTCGTTGTATTGTGGTACTCGGGTCTCCCGCGTGGTGCTTGTTTGAAGATGCTTTTCGCGGAGTGTGGAAAGATGTTCCGATAATCTTTTGCGTGCAGGAAGATTATGTGACGTCGTGGACTTCCGTGTTGGGGAAAGAAGAGATTGTTCCGGGAGAGATGAAATCTTTTCGGGAACTGATAAAAGGATATAATGCCACGGTTGTCGAATGCCCCATTCACGTGAGGGGCACGATTGATGAAATGAAATTGTTGCTTCCCGGAATGGAAAAGGTAGTCCTTATTTCCGATCATCGTTATGTTAGTGCGCAGGTAAGATACGAGATGCGGGAAGTTTGTCAGAAGTATTTTCCGGATCTTCAAGTAAGTTATTTCACGGAAGGGGAGATGACTATGGATGATATGTTGGATTCAATATCTTCTTTTGATATAAATAAGGTTGGGTTACTGTATTTCTCTTGGTTTCAACGCGAGGGTATGGTCGGTAATAAATATATTTCATGTAATAATCATAAGACGATAAGTACTTTCGATCATCATCCCGTGTTTATATTGGAAGATATAGGGATTGAGGATGGAGAGCTGGCGGGAGGATATTTTTATTCGGGACAAGAGTTCGGGCATACGGTCGCCCGGACATTACGGGAGATCATGGCGGGAAAGAGTCCCAAGGATGTTGCTTGGCAACAAGTTGAACCGGATAATTATTTGTGTTATAATGTATTGCAGAAAGCCGGTATTCCCACGTCGATATATCCTGATAACGCGCATTACTTTTTTGTTCCGGAGAGTTTCTGGTCCAAGAACCGGTACATGATATTTGTTGTTGCCGTTTTATTGTTTTCTCTTTATTTGATGTGGGAGAGGATACGTTTGATGAGGAAGGAACGGTCTTTGCACGAGAAGGAATTGTCTTTTTTGAAAAAATACGAGGCATTATTTAATAATATGCCTATCGCGTATACGAAGCATAAATTGATATACAATAGTCGGGGGGAACTGGAGGATTATGTCGTGCAAGTTATTAATCCCATGTTTTGCAAGTATTTTAAAGGTGGTGAGAATATTGTTGGCAAGAGAGGGAGTGAGATTCTGAATAGTAATTATAAAGAGTATCTTGTCTTGTACAAGACGATGCTTGCCGAAAAGAAGTCTTTCACGATAGAGTATTATCACAAGGCTATCGAGAAATATTTCGAGGTGTTGCTTGTCGCTTCGGAACAAGTCGGGATGATCGATGTTTTTTGCGTGGATATTACCGATTTACGGAACACGAGAGCGCTGTTGGAGTCCGTGAATTATAAGTTGGCAATGGCTTTAGATGTTGCCAATATTATCCCGTGGCGTTGGAATTTGGAGGACGGGACTATGTTGTGTGATGTGAATCGTCCGATAGAGTTGCAACATTACCAAGGAAGTGAAGATACTTTGTCTGTACCTCAAGATCAATACTTCTCCAAGATTCACAAGGATGACAGGGAACGTGTACGTGCGGCTTATTCTGCCTTGATCGAGGGAAAGGTGGAAAAGATAAAAGAGGAGTACCGGGTTCTGGACAGGAATAATCACCATTATTCATTCGAGTGGGTGGAAGCGCAGGCTGCCGTGGAGAAAAAGGATAAGAACGGAAAGGCTTTATCATTGGTCGGTTCTTCTTTGGTTATCACGGGACGTAAGAAGATGGAACTGGATTTACGGGAGGCGAAGGAACATGCCGAAGAATCCAATCGTCTGAAGTCGGCTTTCCTCGCGAATATGAGCCACGAGATCAGAACGCCGTTGAATGCTATTGTCGGTTTTTCCAATATATTGGCTTCCGCGGAAGAGGAGCGTGAAAAGCAGGAGTACGTGAATATCATCGAGAATAATAACAAGTTGCTCTTGCAGTTGATTAATGATATTCTCGATCTCTCGAAAATCGAATCCGGTTCGATGGAGTTTGTTTATTCGGATTTTGATTTGAACGCTTTGTTGCATGAACTGGAGCAAACCTCCGCGTTGCGATTGACAACTTCCGCGGTGGAAATTGTTTTCGAGGAAGGATTGCCGGAATGTTGTATCCATATGGAGAAGAACCGATTGACTCAAGTTATAGCGAATTTGATTAATAACGCGACGAAATTCACGGAAAAGGGAAGTATTCGCTTCGGGTATCATTTGCTGGAAAAGAATACCTTGTATTTTTACGTGACGGATACCGGTTGCGGAATTAGTGCCGATAAGAAAGAGGCTATCTTTGAACGTTTTGTGAAATTAAATTCTTTCGCCCAAGGAACGGGGTTAGGATTGCCAATTTGTAAAACTATCGTGGAACGAATGGGTGGAAAAATAGGGGTAGAGTCGGAAATCGGTAATGGCTCTACATTTTGGTTTACAGTACCTTATAATCCCGTGAAATTGCATCACGAGGAGAACAAAAAAGACGAGTTTATCATACAGGAGGCGGTGGAAAAGGACAAATTGAAAATTCTGATTGCCGAGGACAACCCGAGTAATTACATGCTTTTCGAGTCTATTCTGAAGAAAGATTATAAGCTGCTACACGCGTGGAACGGGATAGAAGCGGTGAATTTGTTCGAGGAACATCGCCCGCATCTGGTGTTGATGGATATTAATATGCCGGAATTGAACGGATACGAGGCGGTTCAAAAGATACGTAAAATATCTTCAACCGTACCCGTTATTGCCGTTACGGCGTATGCTTATGCCTCGGATGAAGAGAAAATCATGGCGAGTGGTTTCGATGCTTATGCCGCCAAGCCGATTAACGCGAATGCGTTGAAAAGTAAAATTATTCATTTGCTGGAAAAAAGGATTATTTTATTGTAATATGTTGATGAGAAGGACTATCGGATGTTTCGTTCTTCTCTTTTGCCTGCTTCACGGAAGGGTGTCAGGACAGACGGATTCTTGTCGAGTGGTGTTTTATAATGTTGAGAATCTGTTTGATACTCGTAAAGATTCTTTGAGAGCGGACGGAGATTTTACCCCGAGGGGAAAAATGTATTGGACGAAAGAACGTTATTACCGGAAAATATTGAATGTGTCAAGGGCGCTGCTTGCGAGCGAAAGATTGCCGACGATTATCGGTCTCGCGGAAGTGGAGAATCGACAGGTTTTATTTGACCTGATTCGAAAAACCGGATTGGCTGACGGGAATTACGGGATTGTACACGAGGATTCGCCTGACGCGAGAGGGATTGATGCGGCTCTTTTGTATAATACAACGGTGTTTCGGGAATTGAGAAGTCAATTTTTCCCAGTGGAATTGAGGAAAGGGGAAACCACCCGGGATATCCTTTATTGCAAAGGGGTATTGAGGGAAGTCGATACGTTGCATTTTTTTGTCTGTCACTTTCCTTCCATGCGGGGCGGGGAGGCTAAAAGTGAATGGAAACGGGTGAAAGCGGCTTCTGTTGTAAGGGAGAAAGTTGATTCAATACAATCGTGTCAGCCGGAAGCGATGATCGTGATTATGGGGGATATGAACGGACGGGCAAATACTCGTGCACAACAGGCGTTGGGAACGAAAAATCCGGAGGGACAAGAAATAAACTCCCGCGATCTTTATAATACCGGTTATTATTTGTTGGGAAAGACTCGGGGAAGTTATCGTTTCAAGGGAGAGTGGCAGACGCTGGATCACGTGATTGTTTCCGGGACTTTGTTGGACGGAAAGCATGGTTTGCGTTCTTCCGGGCGAATGGAAATAGTGGCTTCCGATTTTTTGATGGAGGAAGAAAAGGGAAGTTTTGGAAAACGTCCGAAACCGACTTACAGGGGGCCAAAGTATATCGGTGGGTATAGCGATCATCTTCCCGTGTTTATTGATCTGAAAAAATAAAACCAGTTGTAAAGCAACTATCTTAAAAATAAAAGATTACTTTTGTGGCAAAATTCATAGAACAAGATATGGACGACTATCATCAACGGTATTAATCTGAGTAGGGGTTCCGAATAAAGCCTCTATTCATAAATTGAAGGAGGAATTATTATGAGAACTTTCCTAATGGGTAAAGTAGGGTTCGTTGAGAAAAAAATATGGGAACCCAATTGCTGGATTAATGTTGTTTCACCAACTCAAGAAGATATTCGATATTTAATCGACGAAAAGGGTGTTCCCGAGGCTTTTATTGATGACATCGAGGACGTTGACGAGCGTTCCCGTCTGGAAGTGGAAGAGGGATGGACGCTGATGATTATGCGTATTCCTTTCAAATCGGTAGATAACAGTATTCCTTTTATCACGGTGCCTCTGGGTATTATCGTGAAGGGGGATGTGTTCGTGACCGTGTGTTATCACCAGACGGCAATGATACCGGATTTTATCAATTATGTGATCCGGAAGAATCTGGAGATCGAGAATAACTGGGACTTGGTGTTCCGCCTTTTCCTGTCTTCTTCGGTTTGGTATTTGAAATACTTGAAGCAAATCAATGCGCAGATGCACATGGCGGAGGTGGAACTGGAGAAGTCCATTCGTAACGAGGAGTTGCAGCGATTGTTGAAGATCGAAAAGTCTTTGGTCTTTTTTATCACTTCGTTGCGAGGAAATGATAATTTGCTGATCAAGATGAAGACGTTGAAGGTACAGCGGCAATTTTTTGACGAGGATCTGGTGGAAGACGTGGAGATCGAGTTGCGGCAGGCACAGGATTCCGCTCGAATATACAGCGATATATTGAGCGGGACGATGGATGCTTACGCTTCGGTGATATCCAATAATTTGAATATAGTGATGAAACGATTGACTTCTATCTCTATTATCTTGATGTTGCCGACGTTGATAGCCAGTTTGTACGGGATGAACGTGCCCAATTCACTGGAGGAAAACCCGTATGGTTTTTTGATCGTGATCGTGATATCCATTCTTTTTTCCGTGTTCGGGTTCGTGGTGTTCAAGTGGAGGCATTGGTTCTGAAATTAAATTTAAAATCCTTGGTATTTTAACAAAGTCTTAACGGTTTGCCAATAAACTTTTGAAGATATTTGATGTCTTAACAATAGTGTCGTGAATGCCTGTGAAGTAAGCGAACACTAAGGTAATTGTATGTAATGTTTTTAATTATGAACAAAGGATTAAAAAGAGTTTTACAGATAGGTATACCGATTGTTGTTGTGGGTATTATATTGATTCCTCGTTTGGATTTTTTTTCAAGTGATAGTGCTGACGATAGCCCGAAAACGGCTGCATCACCCCGTGCCGCATCGAGGGGAGCGCTACCGGTAACCGGTATTGTGGCCTCTCTTGCAACTTCTTCAACCGGTATTCCGGTGACGGGATCGTTGGTGGCTAACGAGGAGGTGGAGTTGGTTTCGGAGACTGCCGGGAAAATTGTTGAGATCGCGTTTAAGGAGGGGGCTCGTGTAAAGAAGGGGGATTTGTTGGTGAAGGTGGACGATTCCGATTTGAAGGCTCAGTTGGAGCGGTTGGAGTTTCAAAAGAAATTGCAGGAAGCGAAGTTGGAGCGTTTGCGGGTGTTGTTGAAGCGGGAGTCGATAAGCGTGGAAGAATTTCAGCAGTTGGAAACGGAGTATAATATGAATCTGGCGGATATCGAACTTCTGAAGGTGAAGATTATCCGTACCGAGATTCGGGCTCCCTTTGACGGGCAAATGGGTTTTCGATACGTGAGCGTGGGGAGTTACCTGCAACCCAGCACGAAAGTATCTACAATCGTGGATAATTCTTTTCTGAAAGTAGAATTTGTGATACCCGAGAAATATATCGTGGGAGTTCCTATCGTGGGCAGGAAGATTGATTTTGAAGTGGCGGGATTGGAGCATGATATTAGCGCGGAAGTGTATGCCGTAGACCCGCAGATCAATGATAAGCATGCAGCTATATTGCGTGCCCGTTATCGAAACACGGATAACCTGATGGCGGGAATGTTCGTGAAGGGACAATGGAACACGGCGGAAGGATTGAAATTTATTTTGATTCCCACGGAAGCCGTGGTGCCCGAAATGAACGGTAAGCGTTTGTGGGTACTGAAAAACGGTAAAGCAACCAGTGTCGCCGTGCAGACGGAAAGCCGCGATAATAAATTTGTTGAGGTAACGGCAGGAATCCAAATCGGGGATACCGTGTTGACCGGCGGATTGATGCAGTTGCGTGAAGGGATGGCGGTGAATGTAAGCCTTAATAATTGAAAGTTGAAAATTGAAAATGAAAAGGCGCGGGGCTTATGGAGGTGAAATCCTAAGCGTCGGTCTTGTGCGGTAGGAATCTAAAATCTAAAATTTAAAATCTAAAATTAGATGAGTTTATCTTCGACATGTATAAAACGTCCCGTGTTGGCTACCGTGTTGAACCTGCTTTTGGTGATTGTCGGTTCAATCGGGTTGTTGTATTTGGGAGTACGCGATTACCCGAGTGTTGATCCCCCGGTGATTTCGGTTTCCACGTCTTTCGTGGGGGCGAATGCCGACGTGATCGAAACGCAGATTACCGAGCCGTTGGAGTCGGCGATTAACGGTATTCAAGGAATCCGTTCGCTAAGTAGTACCAGCCGTGACGGGCAGAGTCGAATTACGATAGAATTTGAGTTGGACGTGGATTTGGAAACTGCCGCTAATGACGTGCGTGATAAGGTTTCCGGTTCTTTGCGGCGTTTGCCGAAAGATATAGACCCGCCTACCGTTTACAAGGCGGATGCGGATGCCCAACCTATATTTGCTATTTCTTTGCGAAGTGGACAACGTTCTCTGATTGACTTGAGCGGTTATGCCGAACGTTATTACAAGGAACGGTTGCAGACGATTCCCGGGGTTAGTAGCGTGGATATTTGGGGAGAGAAGCGTTATTCGGTGCGCTTGCGGATGGACCCGGCGTTACTGGCAGCTTACGGGCTGACGCCGATGGACGTGCAGAGTGCCGTGGAAAAAGAAAATATCGAGTTGCCTTCCGGTCGTATCGAGGGGGATAACACGGAATTGACGATTAGGACGTTGGGGCGTTTGATGTCGATAGATGATTTCAATAATCTGGTGATAGCCCGTAATGGTGCACAGATTATCCGGTTTAGCGATATCGGTGTCGCGGAAGTTGATGCCGAGAATACCCGAAGTATAGCCAAGCGTAACGGGATTCCGATGGTGATGTGTGCCTTGATACCGCAGCCGGGTGCAAACTATATCGATATCGCAGATAGGGCATACGTGGTGATGAAGGATTTGGAGAAGGATTTGCCAGATGATATTGACGCGACAATCGCTTTCGATAACACGGTATTTATCCGTAGTTCTATCAACGAGGTGCAGGATACCATATTCGAGGCGTTTATCATGGTGGTATTGATTATATTCTTGTTCCTGAGGAGCTGGCGGACGACATTGATTCCCGTGCTGGCAATCCCGATATCATTGATAGCCTCTTTCTTTATCATGTATATTGCCGGTTTCACGATCAATATTCTGACCTTGCTTGCCGTCGTGCTGTCGATCGGGTTGGTGGTGGACGATGCTATCGTGGTGATGGAGAATATTTTTACGAAGATAGAGCAGGGAATGTCGCCTTTGCAAGCGGGATTCAAGGGGGCTAACGAGATTTTCTTTGCCGTAATCGCTACCACGGTGGTGCTGGTGGCGGTGTTCTTCCCAATTGTATTTTTGGAAGGGACGACAGGACGGTTGTTCCGTGAGTTTAGTATTGTTATTGCCGGGGCGGTTTGCGTGTCGTCATTCGTGGCGTTGACGTTTACCCCGATGATTTCCACTAAATTATTGACCCGGGATGCTGCCAAGAATTGGTTTTACCGGAAAACGGAACCTTTCTTCGTGGGGATGACCGATATGTACAGGCGTTGGTTGCAGATGTTCTTGAAAGTGCGTTATGTATCCATTATTATCCTTTGCGCTTCCGGGGTGGCTATTTATTTTCTTTGGTTGTTGATACCGTCAGAGATGGCTCCTTTGGAAGACCGTTCCAATATTCGCTTGAATTCGGTGGCGCCGGAGGGTGCGACATACGAATACATGAGCCGGTACGCGGATGAGATTTCAACTTTTGTTGAGGATTTTGTGCCGGAGCAGGAGAAAGTCATCGAGTTTATCGGGGGCGGACAGACGAATCGGGCGAGCTTGCAGTTGTGGTTGGTTGATGCGGATGACAGGAAACGTACACAACAGGAGATTGCCGATGAACTTGCTTTGAAGGTAAGACAATTTACAGGGGCTCGTACTTTGGTTTCACAACAACAGACGTTCGGAGGACGTCGCGGTGGATTGCCCGTGGAATACGTGATTCAGGCGAAGAATCTGGAAGATCTGAAAGAGATGCTGCCCGTGTTTATGGATGAGGTGAATAAAAGTCCGATGTTCTCGGCTTCCGATTTGAACTTGAAATTCACGAAACCGGAGTTGACCGTGAACATTGACCGCGATAAGGCGGCAGCCATGGGGGTTTCCGTGCAGGATATCGCTCAAACGTTGCAGTTGACGATGAGCGAGCAACGTGTCGGGTATTATATTATGGACGGGAAGCAGTACCAGATATTGAGCCAGTTGGAACGTAAAGACCGGAATAAACCGAGTGACCTGCAAGGTATATACGTGAGAAATGCCAATAAAGAGTTGGTGCATCTGGATAACTTGATTTCTATTAGCGAGAGTTCGATGCCGCCGCAGTTGTATCGTTACGATCGTTTCGTGTCGGCAACCGTATCGGCAGGATTGGCGAAAGGGGTAACGCTTTCACAAGGATTGGAGGAGATGGACCGGATTGCTGACCGGGTGCTGAATGACGATTTTAAGACTACTTTGTCCGGTACTTCGAAAGATTTCGTGGAAAGTTCTTCCAGTCTGATGTTTGCTTTCATGTTGGCATTGGTATTTATTTATCTGGTATTGGCGGCACAGTTCGAAAGTTTCCGGGATCCGTTGATTATCATGTTTACCGTGCCTTTGGCTTTGATCGGAGCAATGGTGACCTTGTGGTACTTCGGGCAGACGATGAATATTTTCAGCCAGATCGGTATTATCATGTTAGTCGGATTGGTATCTAAAAACGGTATTCTGATCGTGGAATTTGCGAATCAACGTAAGGCGGCAGGCTTATCCATGAGGGAAGCAATCGAGGATTCTGCCGTGGCACGTTTGCGCCCGATTCTGATGACCAGTTTATCCACGATATTAGGTATTTTGCCGATGGCAATGGCGACGGGAGCCGGGGCAGAAAGCCGTGTCGCAATGGGTATAGCCGTGGTGGGCGGTATGGTCTGTTCCACGTTATTGACTCTTTTTGTGATTCCGGCTATTTACACGTATTTGTCAGCAAAGAAAGTGCGGATCATAGAAGAAATTGAAAATTGAAAATGGATATATTCATGAGTTTTTTGAAAGGAATAAAACAAGTTGATATGATAAAATGTGGGTTACAATATAAGAGAATTGCATTGAAGGCAATATTTTTATTGCTCATTTTCAATTTTCAATTTTCAATTTTCAATTGTTTCGCCCAAGAGCGAAAGACTTTGCCGGAATGTATAGCGCAGGCGTTGGAGTCGAATTATTCTATTAAGATTATCCGGAATGAAGCCCGTATGGCAAAGAATGATTTGAATTACTCTACTTTTTTACCTACCGTGGATGCGAATGCAAAACAGACACAAATGCGTAATGATTCCAAAACGGAAAATAGTGCGGGAGAGGTGAATAAGATGTCCGATATAAAGACGGATAATTATTCTGCCGGGGTTGCACTGAACTGGCGTTTGTTCGACGGGTTGGAGATGTTTACCACGCACGAGAAGCAGAAAGAGTTGCTGGCGATGGGAGAACTTGCCGTTCAGCAGGCGGTGGAGAATCTGATCGTGAATGTAAGCGCTGCCTATTATAACGTGCTGGTGCAACAGCATAAGTTGAAAGCGGCTTTTCGTTCGTTGGAGGTTTCTAACGAACGCTACGAGGAAGCACAGACCCGCTACGAGGTGGGTAATCGTTCCGGTTTGGAAGCCCAACAGGCAAAGATAGATTTAAACGCGGACAGTTCTGTTTACGTGAAACAGAAAGAAGCGTTAAAAGGAGCCTACATCACGTTGAACAAGTTGATGAATACTGACTTGCAGTTGGTGGAATACGTGCGGGATACGATTTTATTGGGACCTCTTTTGTCTTTAGGTGTATTGGAACAAAGGACGTTACAAAGTAACACGACTTTGTTGCTGGCAAAAAAGGATCAGAAAATCTCGGCTTTGGATTTGAAAAATACCCGGGCTGTGTTGTTCCCCACGTTGGATTTTACTTCCGGGTATAACTATAATAAAACGGATACACCGTCTTCCGCGACCACGTTAAACAGGACGAACGGATTTTACTGGGGCTTCTCGCTGAACGTACCTATTTTTAGTCGTTTACAGAATCGTACGAAGATTAAAAACGCGAAGATCGAGTTGGAGAATACCGAGCTTTCATACCAAGAGGCAGAAAAAGAGATGCTCGGGGATTTGGCGTTGTTGTATAACACGTACGAGAATAACTTGTTAATGGTGAATTTCGAAAACGAGAGTGCTGATGTCGCGGCTGCAAATCTGGATGCGGCTTTGGAAAAATACAAGATCGGTTCTCTCTCGGGAATCGAGTTCCGGGAATTTCAACGTAGTTATATTGATGCCGTAGACCGGAAATTGTCGGCTATATATCAGGCAAAGGTTTCGGAATTGTCGTTATTGCTGGTGAGCGGGGAAATCCGTGATTCTATCGTGATGGAGAATGTCGAGGAATAGCGGTTGTTCGCGTGAAATATAAAAATGTTTGTTTGTCGTATCCGAAAAAAGTTTACTTTTGTGGTGACGTGTGATTGTTACTGAGACATACAAACATGGGGAATATTGATTTTAATGATAGCACTTTTGAAGATTTATTCAAATCTTATTTCCAAGATTTGATGCGATTTGTATGTAGCTACGTGAATGACGAGGAGGTGGCGAAAGATATCGTTCATGATGTATTTTTTGCCCTGTTGAGAAACAAGAAGCGTCTGGATGTTTCCTACTCCATGAAATCGTATTTATTTACTTTAGCCCGGAATTACGCGTTGAATTATCTGAAGCATTTACGGGTGGTGGCAATGAACGAGAGGGAGGTTTCGGATTTGTTGGAGAATGCAGGTGAAGAACTGGGAGTTTACGAGGAACGACTAAACCGGTTGAATGAAAAATTGGCGGAATTGCCGGAGAAGCAGCGGGAAGTATTGATGAAGTGTTTTGTCGAGGGACGGAAATATAAAGACGTGGCGGACGAGATGGAGATCAGTGTAAATTCCTTGAAAACTCATATATCCCGCGGATTGAAATTCTTGAGAAACGAGTTGCGGGAAGATGTGGTGTTGCTGATGTTCACTTTAAAATAATCATTGGAGAAGTATAAGAAATGAGTTGAGAACATCAAATGTTCAAAATCGAGAGTGCTTTAAGGAGCACTCTTTTTTGTGCCATTCCGAAAAAGTTGAAGAATTTTTGGAATTGATTCCGAAAAAGTTGTGATTTTTGGGGATTTGATTCCGAAAAAGTTGTATTTCTGAAAGAAGTGAATTGAGAAGTATTGGGTATTTTGATGAATAACAGATTGTTATAGTCGGTTGGTCGGAATGAAAGAAAAATATAAAATAATTGTAGCTGTTTGTCACCCATTTCACGGGTGTTGTTGTGTTATTGTAAAATTTAAATAATCATGAGATATTGTGATGAAGATATAGAGTTTGCCGGACAGATATTGACGAATCGGGAAGAATTGGATGATACTGCCGTTGAATTGTGGATGAAAGATAAGGAACACGTGCGGTTGCTGGATGAGTTGGCTACCGTGAGGGAGAGGTTGGCAGTTGAAGAGTTCGGGCATTTGGAAATGGAGGAGTTGACTCGTTTGAAACAATCCGTGGCTGACCGGAGAAGCCGGAGGATGACATTGCGTTGGTCCGTGGCGGCTTCAATCGTGTTGATTGCTGCTCTTTTCATCGGGCGGATGGTAGATGAATGGCGCAATTTGGATGAAGAGAGATTAATTGCACGAGTGGAAAGAGCGGTGCCGGGTGTAAAAGCCGAACTGATTTTAGGAACGGGTGAACGGGTGGTTCTGACGCGACAAGGTGCATTAATTGAAGGGATGCAGGAAACGGGTATTCTAAATGATTCTTTGAACGGGTTGAATTACGCTAACGCGAGAGTGCAGGAAAAAGATGAAAAGATTGAGCCTGTTTTTAATATCTTGCGGATTCCTGTGGGGGGATATTACCGGTTGACGTTAGCTGATGGTACGAAAGTCTGGTTAAATTCCAAGACGGAACTTCGTTACCCGGTTACTTTTAACGGGGAAGAGAGAAAGGTTTTCTTGACGGGAGAGGCTTATTTTGAAGTTACTCATGATGAAGGACATCCTTTTATCGTGTCGACTGACAATATGAACGTGAAAGTATACGGAACGGAGTTTAACGTGAATACTTATCAAAAGGGTGTGATACAAACAACACTGGTGAATGGTAAAGTGGGTATCCGGGTAAATTCGACGGGCAAGGAGGTGATACTGAAACCGAATCAAATGGCGGAATTTGAGGAACAGAGCGGAACGGTGCAGGTGAAGGATGTGGATCCGTATGCTTATATCGCGTGGAGAAACGGTGAGTTTGTTTTTGAGCGTGAAACGATTGAGGAGATTATGGAGCGGCTGAGTCGCTGGTATGACGTGAAGGTATTTTACACGAATGAAAGCGTGAAACAAAAACGATTTACGGGAGTGATCGACCGTTATGATGATATAGAGCAGGTACTTCGTTTGATAGAGGGACCTGCCACATTGCGTTTTGAAGTGAAGGGTAACACGGTTACGGTGCAAGCGGCTGGAAATATAAAATAAGAGTTAGAGATAAATAAAAACCGTAAGGTGCGTCAACAGCTTACGGTTTTGTAAAGGATGTTGTAGCATCCGTTAGTTCAAATCGTTAATTTACAAATGTATGAAAAAAAACAAGATTCGATTTGTTTTTTCTGATTTTTTTGAACGAAAAAGGTCAGAGCTTTCACGAGGGAATTGGGTAATCCTGCTGGTCGTGTTTCTGTGTTTGCCTTTTTTGGGAATGGCACAGCAGCAGAGAGTTACGATTAAAGTAAAACAAGTGGACGTTTCGGTTGTATTCCGGCAAATCAAGGAACAGACGAAATTGAATTTCGTTTACGATCCGGATCAATTGTCTTCGATGTCGAAGGTTACTTTAGACCTGCAAAACGTGACGGTGGATTCCGTTTTGATCAAACTATTCGCGGGTACTCCTTTTGAATACCGCTTCGAGATGGGATCTATATTGATAAAAAAGAAAGTGGAGAAAGCAAAGCTACAGGAGGTGACCGTTTCGGGAGTGGTAAAAGACACGCGAGGGGAGTTATTGCCGGGAGTGACGGTTGTGGTCAAGGGCACGAGTCTTGGTACAGCCACGGATATTGATGGTGCCTATAAACTGGCTTTCGCTAAAGGAGGGGATATTGTACTGGTATTTTCTTTTATCGGTATGGAGACGATGGAAGTGAAATTCACGGGACAGGAAACGATTAACGTGATGATGAAAGAAGCCGTGGAAACAATGGAAGAAGTGGTAGTAACCGGTATTTTTACTCGTAAGAAAGAAGGTTTTACGGGGTCTTCTACGAGAGTGACGGGCGAAGAACTGAAGCGCATGACTTCGGGAAACGTGTTGAAGGCCTTGGGAATGTTGGACCCGGGGTTTAAAATGAATACCAGTAATCTGGCAGGTTCGAACCCGAACGCTATTCCCGATTTTCAGATGCGCGGGCAGGCGAGTATCGGTAATTATGAAAGTAATGATGTCGTGGTGTTGCGCGGTGATGTAAATTCCCGCCCGAACCAGCCGTTGTTTGTTTTGGACGGGGTGATCGGGGTGGATGCCACGACGATTATGGACCTTGATCCGGAACAGGTGGAATCAATCACGCTATTGAAAGATGCGGCAGCGACGGTGATTTACGGTTCGGAAGCGGCTAACGGGGTGGTTGTGGTGGAAACCAAAGCCCCGGAACCCGGGAAATTACGGTTTACTTATAATGGTAATTACGAACTGCAATGGCCGGATTTGAGCGTGTACGATTTGATGAACGCGGAAGAAAAGTTACGGGCGGAGGAATTGTCCGGGTTCTACAGCAATAAAAATGATGTGGCGTTGCAGGCATATTACAATAGAATCCAGCAGGATGTGTTGAGAGGGGTGAATACTTATTGGTTATCAGAACCGGTACAGACAGCTTTCGCTCATCGTCACGGTTTGACGGCGGAAGGTGGAGATAAGTCTTTGCGTTATAAAATTTATCTGGGAGCCAAATGGTCGCCGGGTGTTATGAAAAAATCGGACCTGAACACGAAGACCGGAAAGATTGATTTGAATTACCGTTTTGGTAAATTATTGATTAATAATTCTTTGTCGGTAGATTATTCTGATGGGGCTCGTACCTCACCTTACGGGAGTTTTCAAGATTATGCAAAAATCAATCCTTATTACCGCAAGACGGACGATAACGGGAATATCAAGCAGGTGCTGGATGATCATCGGGTAGGGGACACGTATATAGCCGATTATAAAACCCCGACTTTGAATCCTCTCTGGAATGCACAATTTGATTCGAAAGACGATAGCCGTAGTTTCACGTTGCGGGAAGCGTTGAAGGTGGAATATTTACCGATAGATGCTTTGCGTTTGAGTCTGGACTTCACGTTGACGCGGAAAGACGGAACAGTGGAAACTTTCAAATCGGCACAGCATAATGATTTTTACGCGGTAACAGATCCCGCGGAGAAGGGGTCTTATTATTGGTCGAAGTCGGAGGGAAGTAGTTACCGGTTGAGTTTACAGGCTTCTTATAATAAGAATTTCGGGGAAGACCATTTGTTCTCGGCTTTCGCCCGTTACAGTATAAAGGAGAATACCAACAAAGTAACTTCTATCACCATGAAAGGTTTTCCCAATGATAAATTGAGTGAAGTGTACATGGGAACGGAATACCAGACGACGGGTGGTAGCGAGAGCGTGTCCCGGGGACTGGATTTTATGATGACATTGAATTATTCGTATAAACAACGGTATGCTGTCGATTATAGTATGAGTATCAATGCTTCTTCCGAGTTTGGTGAGAATAATCGTTACGCGCCGTTCTGGTCAGTGGGGGCACGTTGGAATGCCAATAAAGAGGAGTTTATCGGTAATCTGGGTATTTTTGACGAGTTGGTGTTGAGGGGTACCTACGGGATTACCGGTTCACAGGGGTTTACGCCTTACCAGTCGTTGCAGATGTATACTTACGCCAAGTTGTTGAAGACGTATAAAAGTTCGGACGTGATCGGTACGGAAATATACGGTTTGGGAAATCCAGATTTGAAATGGCAACAGACTCAAAACTATAATGCATCCGTGGATTTTACCATGTTTCACAATATTTTTAGTGCGAAGTTTGAATATTATGAGAAATACACGAAAAATACCCTGCTGGATTTTACCATGGCTCCTTCGGTCGGTTTTTCAACGATGAAAGAGAATTTGGGTAAGATCTCGAACAAAGGGTACGAGGTGACACTGCGTTTGATGCCTTACAGCAACCCGTCGAATCAGGCTTATTGGAATGTCGTTTTTACCGGATCGAGGAATAAGTCACGGATCGAGGAAATATCCAACGCCTTGAAGGTGATGAACGAGAAGCAAATGGCATTGGCTGACCAATACGAGAGTACGTCGAATTTGGATGAAAAGCGTGAGAAATACCCGTTACCCCGTTATGAAAACGGTTACTCGCAAACCACCATTTGGGTAGTACGCTCCTTGGGTATCGACCCGGCTTCCGGTAAGGAAGTATTTCTGACTCGTGACGGGAAACGAACAAGTGAATACTCGTCTTTCGATCAGGTACCCTACGGGGATAGTGAACCCAAATTCTCGGGGTCGGTTTCTACCACTTTTACTTACCGGGGTTTCAGTCTGACTCTGGCGGGGCAATACCATTGGGGTGGACAGACTTTCAACAAGACATTGATTAACAAGGTGGAAAATGCCAATCTTCGATTGAATGCCGATCGTCGTGCTTTGTACGATCGTTGGCAGGAACCGGGAGATCATACTTTCTTTAAAGCGATTAATAAATCGATTTACGCGACAGATACCAAAGAGAGTTCCCGTTTTGTGATGGATGATAATGAGTTCTATTTTTCCACGATAAATTTGTCCTACCGGGCAAATGCGCAGAAATTCGGTTGGCTGAGGCGTGTGGGCATCAGCTCTGCCACTATCGGTTTGTACATGGAGGATATTTGCCGTTTCTCGACGATTAAGATGGAGCGAGGGGTTGATTACCCGTTCTCCCGTCAAGTATCCATGTCCTTAAATTTAGTCTTTTAAATTTATAGCGTATGAAAAAATATATTATAGGAATTTGCCTTTGCACAATATTCTTTTCTTCCTGCTCGAATTGGTTGAACGTGGATCCCAAAACGACAGTGAAGGAAGAGGAAGTCTTCAGCCGTGAATTAGGATTCAAAGAGGCTCTGACCGGTGTTTACATTAAAATGGCTTCCACCGGATTGTACGGAAGAGATATGACTTACGGTTTTATAGATATTCTGGGTAGACGTTATACTCCCGGAAGTGATGATTATTTATATTACGTGTATCCGTCGGATAAGAATGAAAACCGGGTGGGGAGTATCTGGGGAGAGATGTACAATATTATTGCCAACTTGAATAATATATTGTATTACTGTGACAAGAATCGCCACGTGTTCACGACAGAGAATTATTACGAGATTATTAAAGGAGAGGCTTTGGGGTTACGGGCTTTCCTGCATTTTGACCTGCTGCGGATGTACGGACCGATTTACTCGGAACATCCGACCTTGAAACGGATAGCTTATCGTACGGAATTTAACAAGGATGTGCAGGCGATGGATCCGTCCAGTGCGGTTGTCGATAGTGTTATTGCCGATTTGAAAAGGGCGGAAGCGTTGTTGGCGGATACCGACCCGTTGTATTTTGACTTTCCCACGACTACCTTGGAAGAGAGTAATATGGCCGGTGACCGTTTTCTTGTCTATCGTCACAAGCGTATGAATCTGTTTGCCGTGAAAGCGATGCTTGCCCGCGTATACCTGTATGCCGGAGACAAAACGGAAGCCGGGAATTATGCCAAGCAGGTCATTAATAGCGAACAGTTCGAATTATTGAATAAAGACAATGACGTGTTGCGCTCAAAAGAAATTATCTTTTCTATCTATATCGATGATTTTGATCAACAGGTGGCGAAATGGATGACAACGACTTCTTACACGGTTAACGAGGAACATCTGAAATTGATATTTGACGTGACTCATGACGGAATGAATGATTTTCGCTTAAAGGAAGGTGTCAGCTTCGAGAGTACAAATTCGGGAATGAGAATGTTGAAGTACAATCAGGATAACAAGTGGCCTTCTACCGAGAACACGATTGTATTGATCCGGTTGGCGGAGATGTATTATATTCTGGCAGAATGTGCCGCGACTGCTGAAGAGGCAGCCGGGTATCTGGATGTCGTGAGAGGCGTGCGGGGAATTGACCCGGTAAGCGACCGTTCGGAATTGAATCGGTTGAACGAGATTGAAAAAGAGTACCGGAAGGAGTTTTATGGGGAGGGACAATTGTTTTTCTTCTATAAACGTCACGCGTACAAGAGCTTTCTGGACCAACCGATGACAAATATGACGGAAGATAATTATATGTTCAGTTGGCCGGATAATGAAGTGTTGTTTGGACAAACAGGAAAATAAATTTTAGATTCGAGTTTATGAAAAAGATAATATACAGTTTGTTGTTTGCCTTGTTGCTTTTAAGTAGTTGCAACGAATACGAGATGGTGCAATACGAGGAGGGAGGACAAATCAATTTCCTCGCGGATGCAGCATGGGCAACCGACTACACGGGGAAAGGTCCGGTATGGTCGGAAAGTGCTACTTTGTTGTATAAATTTAATTTCGGTATTAATGAACAGGGTGAAAATCTGATGTACGATACGGTCAGGTTGGCAGTGAAGATCATGGGAGATGTCGTTGCTCACTCGCGTCGGGTGGCGTTGGCTGTTAAACCTTCATCGACAGATACATTCGGAATTATTTTCCCGGAGGAAGAAGGGTATGTCGTAAAGGCTGATACGTTTGCAGCGACCTTCGCGATCGTGATCAAACGCCCTGCTTTGCAGGTTAGCGATACGGCTGTTTTGACTTTTGATTACGCTAATTCCGATTTTACCAGAGGGTTCGAGGAACGACAAGAGGTGAAGTTGATTATCGAGGATATCGTGACTGAAAAGTTGTGGCAATATGATGAAGCTTTGTGGAATAATTACGAGAAGTATTTGGGTGGTTTCGGTGAAGTGAAAGCCAGATACCTGATGACACAATACGGTTGTGTATCTTTCGAGAAGTGGGTTAGTAAAATAACGGCACTTGGTAAAGCAAACCGGTTTTATCTGGATTTGGAAGAGTACAAGGCGAAGTGCGCGGAGGACGATTCGATGCCGAAGTTCATCGACAAGGACACGGGAGAGTGGATCGCGTTTCCCGAGCAAGCAAGTTAGTACATAAAAATGAAAAGCTATGAAACAGTACATTTATATATTGATCATTTTACTTTTGGCTTCTTGTTACGACGACAAGGGTAATTACGACTATACCGACGTTAATACAGTGGAGTCCGGGTTGGCGGAAGTGTACTATCGTTTCACGGATGAAACGATAGTGACGATAGACCCGAAATTATCTCAATCTCTCGAGCAGAACAAAGAGAATCTGAAGTTTTTGTGGTTGCATTCCACGACAGGCACTAATTTTTACGTGGGTTCTTCGGTGCAATCAAAAGTGGATACGGTTTGCGAGACGGAAGAATTGCGATTCACGATAGATTTGGAAGACCCGGACTTGAAATACGAGCATTATTTCCGGCTTACGGTGTACGATACTTCAACAGGGATCGAGTACCAGTATAATACAAAATTGAAATTGGGTAAACCGTATGACGGGGCATGGATGATATTGCACAGTAAAGACGGGCAGACGGAGTTAGGTGCAGTGGAGTATGTCGGCGAGGAAATGATAGTAAAAGAAGATGTTTATTACGATGCGACGGGTAAACGCTTTCAAGGGAAGCCGTTATGTTTGGGACGTGTTAAACAGGGATGTAGTTATTATAATTCCAGTTCGATTAATATGTTTTCTGTCATCACGGATATTCCCGATGAAGCCGGCGTGTATAATCAACTGTACAAATTCGAGAAAAAAGACAGTCTGAGCCGTATGGTTTACGAGAATGCCCAAATTAACTTTGATTTCAGCAAGGTGGAAAATATTGACGGGCAGGGTACACGGCAAGGGTTGCTGCTTTCAAACGGACGTTTTTACCAGACCCCGGCAGCCATGAAGATATATGAACCGAAGATTGATGAAAAGCTCACCGGGGATGTATATATCTCACATGCAGCAAAAATCGGACAAATTACCTTGATGTATGATCAAGCGGGGCATCGTTTTGCCCAGTGGTATAATTTTGGTAGTGGGGGAAATCCGAATCCGGAAGTTTGGGCGGATAATGACAATCCGTCGGCTCGTACATTGGCTTCGATACCTGTTCGGAGTGATAATAACACGGATGCCGATCCGAATAGTCTTGATCCCGAACACAAAGTGCTGTTTATCGGTCCGGGGTATTTTTATAAGTCGTCGAATGACATATACATGTATGCCAATGCTTTGGCAATAGACGGCAAGGGCGGTTGTTTTGTTTACGAGTTCGACGCCTACGGTATCGGTTATAATAAAAAAGGTTCGCCTGCATTTCGGGCATACTACCGGTTGAATCAGCCCGAGGGGTTGGATGAAAATAGTTGTTTCGCATCGACATCGGATTATAGCGGTATTCTTTTCTATTCATCGGGTAATACTCTATATCGTTTTGATTTCCAGCAAACAGGAGGTAAGGCAACTCCGGTGTACACTCATCCGGGCAGTAAGAGAATCCGCCACATGGAATTTGCCCGTACAGAGCCGGAGAAAGCGGCTAATATAACAATCGGGTATGAAAATTACGGGTATGATTTATCCCGTAGCTTGGGAATTGCTTTTGAAATGGAAGACGGTACGTGTGACTTTGTTGTTCTGAACCTTTCGGCCAACGGGTATATTGGCTCGGATAACGGAGTGTTCCCGGCAAAACAAGTGCATGAAGGTTTTGGCGAAATAACGGATTTTGTTTTTCTTTAATCAGATTGTAAGTTAATAAAAATTCTCTTTACACGGGGGAGATATGTGGAAATTCCCCCCTTGTGTTCGGGGTACGCGAAATTTTAAATATAGGATAGAATGAAATTAATAGTAATTATAATCAGTTGGCTGACTATCGTGGGGTGTCAGGCAAAATCCGACGGTTTTATTATTAAAGGGGAACTTGAAGGAGCTCCCGAGAATGAATGGATATTTTTAACTGACGCGAAGCAACGGGTCTATTATGATAGTGTACAAATAAAGAAGGGACGTTTCGAATTCCGGGGGAAACTGGATTCCCCGGAGTTGCGGAATATCGTTTTTTACAAGGATCCCGCTCAACGTGTTTATGGTTGGGCTAATATCTTGCGTTTTCCCGTTTATTTGGATAATTCGGAAGTTCATATCGCCATTCCTTTTGCTGAAATGCCTTCGAAGCTGGACAAGAAAACGCCTGCATCTTTGCGTGTTGAAGGTTCTGTCACGCATGATTTATTTGCAACTTACATTCAACAGGTAGAGCCTTTAAACTTGAAGTACGAAGAGGTTTTCGTTCGATATTGTCAGGTGTATTATCGTAAGAAAGGCAGTGAAGAAGACATGGTTAAATGCGTGAAAGAGATGGATGCTATTCGCGACAGTATTTATTACCGCGGAGTGGATTTTATTCGGGAACACGGGGATTCTCCGGTAGCTCTATATGTTGTGGGGAATTTAGCCGTTGAGCGTTACGGACGGGCGGAGGCGCGAAAGATTTTAGAGTTTTTCCCATCCCGCGTGCGGGCAAGCGAAGCCGGAAAACAAGTGGAGGACGTGTTGGCAGGCAAGCCGTTGTATATAAATGATGCTATGCCGGATTTCACCGTGTTGGACGTTGATTTGCAAGAGAGGAAATTGTCGGAATACGTGAAAAAAGGGCGTTATACATTGGTTGAATTTTGGGCTTCATGGTGTGGTCCTTGCCGACATGATATTCCGCATTTGAAAGAGACTTACAAGCGTTTCCATGATAAAGGCTTTGATATCGTGAGTGTTTCCATTGATGACGATACGGCTAAATGGCAAAAGGCATTAAAGGAAGAAAGAATGGCTTGGACTCAGGTTTGCGGAGCTAAAGGACAGAAATTCGATAAAGAGTGTGTGCAAATGTTTGGAGTGAGTGGGGTTCCTAGCGGTTTCCTGATTGACCCGGACGGAAAAGTGGTTCACATGACGGCTCGCGGCGGGTGGCTGGATACGAAATTGATAGAATTATTTGGTAGATAACAATACTCATTTTTGATGTTTGGAGAGGAATTGTCTTGTGAAAAAGATAATTCCTCTTTTTTTGTAAACATATAATTTCTCAGACTCTTTTTTTAATTTAATAAAAAGTATATTTTTGTGAATGTGAAGTTGGGAGCGTCCATTACGAGAAAAATGTAAAATGAAGCAGGAACTTTTGGATAATCGTGGTTTTGAGGAGTTATTCGGGTTGCATTTCAACAACCTCGCGGGGTTCGTGTATAATTACGTGCGGGACGAGGAGGTGGCGAAAGATATCGTGCATGATGTTTTCCTGACGCTCTGGAAGAACCGGAAACACTTGAATCCGGTGTATCCGGTAAAGTCTTACCTGTTTACTCTGGCACAAAACAGCGCATTGAATTATTTACGTCATTTGCGGGTAATCGAGGTGAACGAACGAATGGTCGGGGAATTGTTGGAGTCGGCGGCGGAAGAGTTGGATGATTACGAGAAACGTCTGGAACGCTTGGAGGAGAAATTGGCATTGTTATCCGAGAAACAACGGGAGGCGTTGGTGAAATGTGTCGTGGACGGGAAGAAATATAAAGAGGTGGCGGAAGAGATGAACATCAGTTTGAACACTGTAAAAACGCATATTACCCGTGCGTTGAAATTCTTGCGGGACGAGTTGCAGGATGATTTGGTACTACTTTTTATATTGGGAAAATAAAGTATAATTCGGGGTTGACCTACCCCGTTGCTGGGGTATTACTCTATTTTTAGGTGGCTTTCGCTAGGGTTTTAGGCGACTTTTAGGCGGCATCGCCCACTCTTAGCCCGTAGTTCGCCCACACTTAGCCCACGTTTTAGTGAAAAATAAACAAGTTTAACACATCTGGTGTTTCTGTGGATTTGCCTTTCGCCGGGGCTATTCAAAAATCACGGGGATGTTACGTTATAGGATAACGGGAGCGTATCCTCTTTATGGGTATCGGTCGGGTTGATTCATGATAAAAAAAGGAAAAAACTTTATTTTTCTTGTCGCCCATTTTCGGGGGGTACGTGTATTAGCTGTGAAAAGCGAAAAGAAATGAAGCATAGAGAAGAAGATATAGAGTTTGCAAATCAGATACTTGCGCGCCGGAATAAGTTGGACGACGGGCAGGTGGAGAAGTGGATGGACGAGCCGGGACACGTGGAGTTGTTGAAGGAATTATCGGCACTTCACGGGCAATATGTTCACGTGGATTTCGAGAAGGAGCGGGCGAAAGAGTATGCCCGGTTCGAGAAAGCGATCGGGGGAAAAAGTCGGCGACGGATCATGACGTGGTCATCGGTTGCGGCTTCAATTATTCTGTTACTGGGGTGGTATGTGACTTGGATGGCGGGAGGTCTGCCGGGAGAGAGGAGTATAGGGTTGGCTGAGCAAGCCGGGAGTTTCAAGCCGGGAAGCAACGCGGTGGAGTTGATTCTGGATAACGGGGAGAAGGTCGTGCTTGACGGGAAAGGGAAACGTATCGGGAATGATGTCGTGTCCGGGATACGGGATGATTCCTTGCGGGGATTGACTTACGTGCAGGCACAAGTGAACGAGAGCGAAGAATTGGTGTACAACACGCTAAAGGTGCCGACGGGCGGTTTCTACCAACTGGAACTGGCGGACGGGACGAAAGTGTGGCTCAATTCCGAATCCGAATTACGGTTTCCCGTGCGTTTTGCCGTGAACGGGCGGAATGTATATTTGAAGGGAGAGGCGTATTTTCAAGTGAAGCGGGATACGATGAGTCCGTTTCGGGTTTGTTTGAACGAGTCGAGCGTGACGGTGCTGGGGACATCTTTTAATATAAAGGCTTACAAGGACGAAGAGAATATATACACTACATTGGTGGAAGGTTCCGTGCGTTTCTCGGAAGAGAGAGGCGGGGAACAAATTGTGTTGCAACCGGGAATGCAGAGTGTCTGGAACGTGGAATCCGGAAAAACGGAAGTGAAGGAAGTGGATGTGAACCAGTTTATCGCTTGGAGGGACGGACGCTTTGTATTCCCATCTACCACCTTGGAGGAGTTGATGCACCAATTGAAACGTTGGTATGATATCGAGGTGAAATATCAGGCTCCCGAGGTAAGGCGGTATGAATTCCGGGGAGCGATTAACCGGGATATGGATTTGCGCAAGGTGTTGTCGCTCGTGGAGAAGACGAGTAACGTGATATTTAATGTTCAAGGAAGAAAAATATATGTAGCAATTAAGAACTGAACCGGAGAAAAATGAGGATTGCCGTCAACAATCCTCATCTGATTCTCCCGAAGAAGAACCTCAATATTAATTTGAAATTCAAAGTTATGAAAAAAGTACGAAAGTTGTGCCATTCCGGCACGAACAGGGAATTTTTTAACTTATTCCGTGTGACTAAAGTAGTGTTTATGATCTTGTTGGTGGGGCTGGTACACGTGTCCGCCACCGTGGTGAGCCAGACGGTGCTCAACCTTAAATTAAAAGATGTTACGTTGGAAGAAGCCGTGCGGGGAGCGGAAAAGCAGTTGAAACAGGACTTCTTTTTCAATAAACAGGAGATCGACGTGAACAGGAAAGTATCCGTTGAGCTCGTGGACGGCTCGCTGGCTGATTTCGTGCGGTTGGTGTTCGGGAGGAATTATAGTTATGAGGTGGTGGATAACGTGATCGTGATTTCTTACAAACCGGTGAATCAGGAACAGGTGAAGTCCGTCACCATCACGGGGATGGTCATGGATAAGGATAGCGTGCCGCTGCCGGGTGTGACGGTTCTCGTGAAGGGGACGAGCACGGGTACGGCGACGGATATTAACGGGGAGTATAAATTATCGCTCCCGGAACAGGCTTCTATCGTGTTGGAATTTTCTTTTATCGGTATGAAGACGAGAGCCGTGACGTACACGGGGCAGAAAGTGATAAACGTGGTGTTGGAAGAGGACGTGAGCCAGATGGAGGAAGTGGTGGTAACGGGATACCAGAAGATAGAACGTCGTAAATTGACTTCTTCTATCACGACGGTGGATATGGATCGCTTGAAAATGGTAAACCAGCCGAGTATCGACAAGTTGCTGCAAGGGCAGGTGCCGGGTATGACGATCGTGAGCACGAGCGGTGCCCCGGGTGCTGTTCCGCAAATCCGGATACGGGGTACTTCCACGATTAGCGGGAACGTGCAGCCGTTGTGGGTGGTAGACGGTATCGTGCTGGAAGACCCGGTAGACGCGAACGTGGACGATTTGCTGAATAACCGGAACTTGATCGCTTCCGGTATCGGGGGTGTGAACGTGGATGATATCGAGTCGATCAACGTGTTGAAGGACGCGGCTGCCACGGCTATTTACGGTACGCGTGCGGCAAACGGTGTCATCGTGATTACCTCGAAGAAGGGAACGGCGGGGAAAACCCGTGTGACTTATAACGGTAGCGTGAGCGTGGGAATGCGTCCGAAGTTGAAAGACGCGTATATGTTGAACTCGAAGGAACGGGTGGATATTAACATGGAGATGTTGGAAAAAGGATTGCTGAAGGCAAATTCCAATAAAGCGGGCGAATACGGTACGGTTTCCGATTTCGAGCGTTATTTTATCGACGTGCATGATCACAAGATGACGTGGGAACAGTTCCAGCAGAAAGTGAATCGGTTGGAAACGGTGAACACGGATTGGTTCAAGTATCTTTTCCGTAACGCGATCACGCAACGGCATAGTATCAGTATTTCCGGCGGCTCGGAAACGACGACGTTCTATCTTTCCGGTAGTTACATGGACGAGCAGGCTACCGCGAAGGATGTCGGGATGGAAACGTACACGATGGCAGCCAAGGTGTTTACCAAGTTAAGGCATAATTTACGGGTAGGCGGAATGCTCGACGTGAATATGCGCAATAACAAGAGTTTCTTCGCGGTGGATTCACGGGAGAATCCTTACGAGTGGGCGATTTACACGACTCGTGCCCATAACGCTTACGACGAGAACGGGGATTTTAATTACATGTATTATAATGATTTGAAATTTAACTTTCTGGAGAATAGGGAACAAAGTTGGCGCAAGTCAAAGAGTTACGGGTTGAAAGGAACGGTGGATATCGAGTGGAAGATATTATCTGACTTGACATTCAGCAGTTTGTTCTCGTTCTCGAAACAGAATACCACGGACGTGGATATCGCCACGGAGGATAGTTATTTCGTGCGTTCCCGCCAGAAGACGATGCAGGATAACACGACGTACGAGTCCG
The DNA here is from genome assembly GCF_022132345.1 of Butyricimonas sp. DFI.6.44. NCBI lineage: Bacteria > Pseudomonadati > Bacteroidota > Bacteroidia > Bacteroidales > Odoribacteraceae > Butyricimonas > Butyricimonas sp. DFI.6.44. The sequence continues at coordinate 197,602 of NZ_JAKNJD010000004.1, forward strand.
TGTGGCATGACGGGGGATACCGCCGGAGCAGGGGAACGAATAACAGTTCGCTTACTTTCCGTAACCAGCTTACTTATATGCCGGTGATTAACGAGGATCATCGCTTCGACGTGATGGTGGGACAGGAGATACGGACCACGAAGTACGAGGAGGAAACCACGCAGATTTACGGTTATGCCCATGATAGGGGACACCAGCAAATTTTGCAATTGGATTTGATGGCGAAAATCGGGGAGCCTTATTGGGTGGAGAACTTGAACGAGTCGGCTGCCGTTTCGTGGTTCGGCGTGGCGGGGTACACGTTTATGAATCGCTACACGGTGAGTTTCAATGCCCGTACGGACGGCTCGAATCGTTTCGGGGTGAAGACCAACGATCTTTTCCAACCGCTGTGGTCTGTCGGTTTCAACTATCAGGTGAAGGAAGAGAATTTCTTGCGGGACGTGAAATGGTTGACTTACCTGACGCTGAAAGGTTCTTACGGCAGTCAGGGGAACGTGGCGGATGCTTATTCCGATCTGGTAGCGAAGGTAGGTACTATCGATGCCGTGAAGAAGGAGAATTATCTGGTGATCGAGGCACCGAAGAACCCGAATTTGAAGTGGGAAAAGAATTACTCGACGAACTTGGCTTTGGAGTTCGGGCTTTTCAACCGGAGGGTGTACGGTTCGTTGGAATACTATTACAAGAAGGCTGTGGATTTGTTGGGTAAGAAAGAGGTATCTCTCGTTTCCGGTTTCCCGTCGGTGTCGGTGAACTGGGCTTCGATGAAAAACACGGGGTGGGAGTTTGCCTTGAACACGGTGAATATTGATTTGCAGGATTTCCGGTGGACGTCCAATTTGAATTTCGGTTATAATAAAAACGAGATACTGGACGTGTATTCCACCCCGACGTATGGTTCTATGACTAATGCCCAGCGGACGGATTACGCGTCGGCGGCTATCGTGGGTAAGCCGATCAACGGATTGTGGTCATACCGCTATGCCGGGTTGAATGAAGACGGACGGGCGCAATTCTATGACGCTGAGGATGAAAAAGTGTTGAAGGGTATGAATGATGTCGAAGGCTTGGTGTATTCCGGGACGACGATGCCGAAGATACAAGGGGGATTCACGAATACTTTCGAGTACAGGAATCTGGCGTTGTCCGTGTTGCTCGTGGGCAATTTCGGGAACGTGATCCGCTTGAGGAATATGACCACGGGACAGGCTTTCGCTTACCCGGAAGCGACACAGAATATGTCGAGAGAATGGGCGAACAGATGGCGGAACCCGGGTGACGAGGCACACACGGATATCCCGCGGTTGGAAGCGAACGAGTTTGACGATGCCGTGTTCTATCCTTACCCGTCAAATGCCACGATGTACAATAATAGTGATCTGCGGACGGTAAAAGGTGATTTCGTGCGGTTGCAGAATGTTTCTTTGAGTTATGACCTGAAACTGGCAAAGTTGAAAGAGTGGGGGATACAGAATATCCGTTTCATGTTGCAGGGAAATAATTTGCACGTGTGGAAGAATTCAAAACTGAAAGGACAAGACCCGGAAGCGACGGGGGCTATCATGAAATATAGTTCGGCGAGTAACGCGAATGTTTCTTTCGGGAATACCTATTTGCCGTTGCCCCGTTCTTATTCGTTCTCAGTATCTGTACAATTTTAATGCTTTTGATTATGAAGAAGATATTTTATACATCCGTGTTTTTGCTGCTGACGTTGTTCTGCGGTTGTGATTTGCTCGATATAAAACCGGTGAACAGTATGTTGCCGAAGAGCGTGGAGGATTTCGAATCTGTCCTGCTGGGTGGCTATCCCCGGGAGAATTTCTTTATCAATACCGATTTGGCGACCGATAACGTGTACGCGAACCTGAGCGCCACGTCGGCTGTTACCAAGTCGTATGAACCATGGTTTGTCTGGGCGGCAACGCACCAGTATAACGAGGCGGAGGATACGTACTGGAAACAATTGTACTCGTCTGTATTTTACGCCAACACGGTGCTGGACGAGTTCGCCGGGAAGACTCCCACCACGGAAGAAAAGGCTTTGTTCGAAACGGTTCGGGGGGAGGCTTATGCCCTGCGTGCCTATTGCTATTTTTATCTGGTGAATCTTTACGCCGAGAATTACGCGGACGAGAACATGGATAAACCGGGTGTCCCGATGCCGCTGAGTGCCTCGGACGTGCACCAGAATACCCAGAATAACGTGCGCGTGTCCGTCGGGAAGGTGTGGGAACAGATCGAAAAGGATTTGGACGAGGCTTCCAAGGACTTGGTAGGCAAGGAAAGTAAAGGCAAGTATCGTTTTGATTATATCGCGTTGCAGGCTTTCAAGGCTCGTGTCTATTTGTTCACGGGTAAGTACAAGGAAGCGATCGAGGCGGCAAGTTACGTGATCGACGCGAAGTCTTTGTTCGACATGAACGAGATTCAGTCTTACTTGGACGGGTTGGATAAGATTTCAAACGCTTTCAGCTATACTTACGGGTTTATAGACACGGATTACCGGAACGAGGTGTTGTTCTTCGTGGGCGGCAAGGGAAACGGGAACCCGTATTATTATTACAAAACCCGTTTTAAACCGACGGAAGAGTTGTTGAATCTTTGCAAGCGTGATCCCGGTGTGGTGGATTACCGGAGGTATATTTTCGAATCGAATGCCGATCCGGGGAGTGCCGATTACGCGGAACAGGGACCGACGGTGTACCGGATGTTCGCGACTCAGCAGAGTGATTGTTATTATATCGGGTTGAAGTTGAGCGAGGCTTACGTGACTCGTGCGGAAGCTTACGCCCGGACGGGAGAGAAGGATTTGGCTATCGAGGATTTGAACCGTTTGCTGGTGACCCGTATCAAGAAAACGGATTACGTGGCACTGGATAAGGCTGATTTCACGGCAGAAACCGCCTTGCAGCGGGTTTTGGAAGAACGTCGGGTGGAATTGGCATTCGACGGGGGAATGCGCTGGTTTGATTTGAGGCGGCTCGGTAAGCCGGGTATCCGGCATGCTTACGAGAACGGGCAGGTACACACGTTGAATCAAGGGGATTTGCGTTACGTGTTACAGATACCGTTGTCTGAACAATTGAATAGCCCGAATATGCCGATAAACCCGAGATAGATGACGGATTATAAATTTGTAAATGTATATCATGATGAAATCTAAGACTATATATTTGATGTTGACCGCGCTCGTGTTGTTTTTGAGCGGTTGTAACAAGGAGAGTAAATTGTCCCCGACGGATGATTTGGGGATCGTCGAGATGTTTGGTCCGGACGAGAATGCCGATCCCCGGGTGAAATCGATGTATAACGATTACGGGGTTTGGGTGCGTACTTATTTCAGTAGTATCGACGAGTTGACGAATGCTATCCTTGCACAGGACGCACTTGTTGCCATGAGAGGGGCGCAGAATCTGGACGAGGAGAAAATCCCGGAAGTGTTGTATTACTCGGAAGCATTGTTGAGTAACGTGTCGAAAGAATACGCTAACTCGTATTTCCCGCTGGAGTTGTTTTACGTGAAGGAATACGGTTCGCTTTATTGGATTTACCCGGTGAAAGCGTTGGGGCGGAGCAGGCTGATTCTGATGTGGCCGAACACGTCGGAAGGGGCGATAGAGGTGACCGATCCCGTGAATCACTATTACCGGGATTCCGTGTTGGCGTCGGAGGTGTGGAGAAAAATAGGTACCATGATTGTTGCCCGGATGGAGGAGCCTCTGAAAGATTTCGTGGCGGCAGGCAAGGCGTATGATGACGGAGTGGCTTACGAGAAGCTGGGAGATGAGTTCGATAAGGATGAGGATACTTGGAAAGAGGAGAATCCGGACGCGAATGATGATGACGAAGATGAGGTGAACAGTCGCCCTTACGTGATCAAGTATAAAAAAGCCGTGGCTGAATTGTGTCGAAACGGGGGATATATTACAGGAGGCTCTTCCCGCTCGTTCGAGGGGGATTTTGCGGAATGGCTTCGCTTGTTGGTTATGGAATCTTACGAGAATATTAAGAAGGAGTATCTGGATAACAGTAAATCCCGTGCTTTGAAATACGAGGTGATTACCAAATATTTCAAGGAATACAATTGGGATATTCAGGCTGCCGGTAATAGGTATCGTGAGGGATTTGACGGGTATAAGGAGTAGAATGGGGGACTAAGGTCCATAAGGTCTATAAAGTCTGTAAGGTCCATAAGGTCATGGGTATCCTTCAGACAAGTCTATCGGCAGCTTTGCTATTATAAAAAAGCACCCCGCAGGGGAGACCAAAGACTTTATGGACCTTATAGACTTTACGGACTAAAAAAATACATCATGAAAAGAACATTTTTAATATTGATAATATCTCTGTCGTCCGGATGGCTTTGGGCGCAGGAGGGGGTGAAGTTTGAAGAGTTGACATTTCAGGAAGCCTTGGAGAAAGCGAAAGCGGAGAATCGTTGGATTTTTCTGGATGCCTATACATCTTGGTGCGGTCCTTGCAAAATGATGGCAGAGAAAGTGTTTACACGAGCGGAGGCAGGGGACTTCTTCAATATCCATTTTGTCAACGTGAAGTATGACATGGAAAAAGGAGAAGGACCCGCTTTAGCAAAGAAACTGGGAATTGGAGCTTACCCTACATTCGTGTTGATAAAACCGGACGGGACTGTACACGATAAATTGGTTGGCGGTTCGGATGTTGCCGGAATTATCAACCGGGTGGAAAATTCCATGAAAAGCGAGAAGACCGTGGGGACTTTAACTATGCGTTATGAGCGGGGAGAACGGGATAAACAATTTCTATTGGAGTATGTGGAGGCTTTGTTGAAGGTAAGCGATATCCGGCAAGTGAGGGAAGTTGCCGCATTGTTGACAGAGCAATTGACTGACACGGAAAAGGTTGAACCGGCATGTTGGAGTTTGTTTGATAATAATGATTTGGCTCCTTTCGGTTCTGCTAATTATCATTTTTTACTGGAAAACAGAAAACAGTTCTATCAGCACGTGGGGCGAGAAAAGGTAGATACCCGCTTGGCAAATCTATACGCGGGAGTGCTTTCCTCTATTGTTTGGGGACGGGATACTAAAACGACCCCGGACGCTGTTAAAGTGATGGAACGTGTTATCCATGAGTTGCGAACAGACCGGAAGAAACAGTTATTAGCCTACGTGGCTATGGCGAATGCCTATAAAAAGAAGGATACGGGTAAGTTGTTGAAATTATGTCGTAAAGAATTTCCCCGCTTCTCGGATGCTGATGTGATGATGATGGTTATGCCTGTGTCTGTTTATTTCCGGTCACAGGAAGATAAAGAGGCGTTGAAGGAATTCGTGGAGATTGGAAAAGCGTTTATTCCGAATTTGAATATTCAGGCTAATTTTGATTACGTGTCGTATTATTTCACGGAGTTGGAGAAGCAGTTGTAAGATTATTTGTTTGTTTTCGGTTTATAAGACCGCCCTGTTTACGGGGCGGTTTGTTCGTTTTAAATAAACGGTTCAAAAAAAAAATGAGATGAGGTGTTGTGTGAACGGAATTTCTAGCTATTTTTGATAGCAAGAAATGAACGTTTGTTAAGATATAAAATCATAAAGATTATCCAAAATATCGAATATGGATAAGTTGTTGTGTTACAAATTAATGTATAAAAAAGACTTAGACCTTAGTAAATAATGAAATTCGTTTTTTGGCACATCATCAAACGTTCATTTAATGGAATTTAGATGTGAATATAAATAATTGGAGTTGACTGATTTATCTAATCCGGATGATGTACATGGGTTGCGAAAGCGAGATCCTCGTGTTTATGAGATAATATTTAAGAAATATTATCCGAAACTTCTCGTGTTTGTGAATCGACATGTTGGAGATCAGGATGTTGCGCAAGATATAGTACAGGATATTTTTTTCAAATTGTTTGAGAGCAGTCGTTCTTTACCGGATAACTTTAATTTGAAATCGTGGCTTTATAAAGTTGCTCGAAATGCCGCACTGGATTATTTACGTCATTTGCAGGTGATAGATCGTCATAAATTTCTGATGGCTGACGCTATGATCGTGGCTGAGGATGTGGACGAGAGTGTTGATGAGGAAATATATGATCGGGTAAATCAAGCTGTTGAAAGTTTACCGGAACAATGTCGCTTGATTATAAAATTGAATGTAATTGAGGGCAAAAAATATTTGGAAATCTCGGAAGAGTTAGGAATATCAATCAATACGATTCGTACACAAGTTTCCCGGGGATACAAGAAATTAAGGGATATATTGTCCAATGAAAGGGATACATTAATTCTTGTCATTTATATACAGTGAAGAATATTCTTTGGTAGTAAATTAGTTGTAATTTTCAAAAAAAATAAAATTCTTGTCACACAAAACAAGAGGCAAGCCGTTATAGGAGTGCGTTTGAACATTGAATTGTGAGAAACAAGGAGGGGAGTATAGAAGACAAGTTTGTACTTTTTTATAAACAACTCAAAAGCATGAACAAAAGTAACATTTGGATTGAGGCATTGTACGAATTTAAACGTGCACGCAGGAGTATCTTGTTTCGATTATTTCTGGTTTTGGCAATTTGTGGGCTTATCCTTTACCAGTTCACATCTTTAGGAAGCTGTGATTCCGGTTCGGTAAAGCATGCGTTGCAATTTGCTCCGGATTGGACTTCTCTGGCCTTATCCTCGGCAATACCTTTTAAAAGTGCTTATTACTTTAATGTTATCCAGTTACTTTTTATCGTGTGTTTTGTGGTGAACGATTGGAGAATGCTAAACATGGGTACCAGAGATGCGTTGTACGTTCGTTCACAGGGGAACAGCGAGATGGTTACGGGGTATGCTTTGGGGCTATTGCTTGTTTTTACCCTGCTCAATTGGTTTTTATTCCTGACTTCAATTTTTTTTAATCTTGTCTTGTATCCCGGGTCTTTTAATTTGTTTTATTATTTATTCTATTGGATCACTCTTACGTTACCCGCCTCTGTTTATTTTATTGGTTTTTCTTGTCTTGTAATCCGGGTTACTCGTAACCCGGGGATAAGTTTAATTGTGTCGTTTTTGTTACTGGGCGGGATAACTTTTTTAGGGGCTGGATTTTTGCATGGGGTGTTGGATCCTTGCGCCCGTTATCTCCCGAATATGTTTTCAGATTTCACGGGACACGTGGCCCCGGGAAATTATTTGTTGCAAAGAGGAAGTATTTTGTTGACGGGAGGTAGTTTCGCGGTGTTCTCGATTATTCCTTACCCGAGAATCTTTAATTATGTGTGGACTCGGAAAGTCTGTTTAAGCATTGCTTGCATTTTACTCGTGTTTGCTGCGGGAGGAGCGTTTATTTATCTTGGTCGGTACGGGAAAAAAGAGGAGTTAAGAGAAGTTTACAGGGGAGTGTACGAGAAATATGAACGAGATTCCAAGATTCGGGTGGCAAGCAATGACTTGCACGTGAAGGAACTTGCAGACGGAGGGATTTCCGTGAATAGCCGGATGACCGTTGAGAATAGGACTTCGGGCGAGATGCCTTTGATTATGTACTTGAATCCGGGTTTGAAAGTTACTTCTATCAAGGTGGAGGGGCAGCCTGTTTCTTTCCGGAGGGAGCATCAGGCTGTGCTTGTGGACGAAAAACTGGTTCCCGGCGATTCGTTGGAAGTTTTGATTGATTACGAGGGGAATATTGAAAATGCCTTTTGTTATTTGGACGTATCTTCCGACAAGTATTATTCCCCGGACGTGAATGCCAGCGGGATCTTTCGTCACGGTAATACTTCAGCCTTTTGCGAGAGAGGGTACAAATTGTTGCCCCCGAAGTGTTTGTGGTATCCCGTGGGACTTCCCCCGTACGGAGCCTCGGGAGGAATGGATTTGAATTTTACCCGGTATTCGTTAAGGGTGGAGCATGATCCCGCGTTAATCGCGATAGCCCAAGGAGAAACAATTGAAGAGGGAAAAGGGGTAACTTCGTTCCGTTTTACTCATGACATGCCTGGCATTAGCCTTTGTATTGGTAATTACAAAAAGCGGACAATAACGATCGCACTGGGTCTTAAGTTTGATACGACCCGATTGACACTCTATTATCATCCGGGACACGAGTATCTTCTCGAACGATATGATTTTCCTGATGAAGAGATTATGATGAAATTGAAAGATATGAAGAGTATATTGGAACAAGAGGAGTGCTTGAGTTTTGATGAAAAATTCACGAAGGAAGATTGGGCGATGGTGTACAAGTTGAAAGACAGTTCCAGAGATTTGAATGAGGCTTTTGAAATCGTTCTCGCGAGGAAAGGTTTTGACCGAATCAGTCATTACCCGTACCGGTGGTTTACCCTTTTGGAAGTACCATGTAGCTATCATGTTTTCCCCGATTTGATGCAATTAACCGGGGAAAGAGAACAGGCCGGTCTTGTGTTTCTTCCGGAAAAATTACATTCCGTGAGAAATTACCGGTATGAGGTTCCAAAGGGGGAAGAGGAGAAAAAAGGAGTAATGAGGATGTTCAAGTACGAGACGTTTGACCCGATTTTCGGGAAAGGAAGTTGTAATATAAGACCTGCATTCCGCGGAAAAACGACTTTTATTTCCTCTGCCGAGATACCACTAATCAATGAAGCTATGAATTACGCGTTGTTTCGTTGTCAACGGAGTATTGTTTATTTTGAAGAGAATAATTTTGACGTGATAGAATACTTGAAACATGGAAGTTTGAAGGATGCGTTGCATGATAGGTCGTTATCCCCGGAAGAGTTGCGAAATATAATTCAAAAGAAAAGCGAAGAATTGTGTATGTCTATCATGTTAAATGTCAAAAGTGACTCATTCCTCAAATTTCATCATGACATTTTGAAGAAAAATAGTTTTAAAGAGGTGGCTTGGGAAGAGTATTGTCAACAATTTTATCAATCTTTCGGTTTGCGTCTGGATTCTCTCGCTGAGCGCTGGTATGGCTCCAATCGGTTGCCTTTGTTTGACATCCGGGATGCACGAGCAATCGAGTACGGAGAGAGGGATGACGACGTGATGTTTAGTTTTAAAGTGTTTAACCGAGGTGATGTGCCGGGGCTTATTGCTACAACTGATTTGCGGGTATGGACAATCCCACCGCACGAAGGGAGGATGATCACGGCAAGGGGGCGAGGAAAGAATTTTAATTTTTATCGTATAGAAGCACCTTTGGCACAAAATCTTCCGGATAGTTGGAAGTTGTCGTTAGAGAAGGATGTTCGAGGATGGGTGGATACTGCGACTCGTGTGGTTCGTGTCGATTCTTCCGTTTTCTTTCAAAATAGAAATGCGGATGAGATTATCGTTGATAATGAGGATTCCGGCTTCAGGGTGGTGAAGTCAAAAGATTTTAATCTCTTGTCTTTGCTGCGAAAAGATGAAGAACGTCCTGAATATGATGCCAAATATTCTCGTCAAACTACATGGACTCCCGTGATAAATGGCGGTTTTTATGGTTATCCCATTCGAAGCGCGTATGTGAAGCAGGCGGGGACAGGCAAGCAAAAAGTGGAATGGAGTACCGAATTGCCTCGAGAGGGTAAATATGAAGTATTTTTTCATCATGCAAAACCAACGTATATCGATATGGATGGAAAACAAGAGTTTTATTACTCCATTTTCGACGGAAACGGGGAGCATGAGGTGGTGGCGTTCGTGAATGGAGATGACGTGGGATGGATCTCTTTAGGTGTGTTTGATTTTACGAAAGAGGCGAGAGTGACCTTAAGTGACAGGGATAGAAAAGAGCAAATAAAAATGAACGATAGAGTTATTTCTCAAGAGTTAACCGCCGATGCAGTGAAATGGGTTTGGCTAAAAGAATAATTTACACGAGTGAAAAATGATTTTTTCCCGAAAAAAATAAAATTCTTGTCACACAAAACAAGGGGCAAGCCGTTATAGGGGTGTATTTGAACATTGAATTATGGGAAACAGACAAATATCAACCCGGTTAATATATCGAAAGATAGAAGGACTTCTCTCTCCGGCAGAGGAGGAGGTTTTTGACACGTGGTTGAATGAAGACGTGAAACATCGTCGTTATTACGAGAAGATACGGGACGAGTTGCTACGGGATGAAAAACGGGAGTTGTCGAAGACCGAGTTACAGGAAGCATGGTCGATATTTGAAAACCGGATGCAGAAGCAGAGAAAAGTAGAGAAGAAGCGTTTTTTTATCTGGAGTGCGGGAATTGCGGCGGCTGTGGCTGTCGTGTTGGGTTGTTGTTTGTTTTTGTACACGTATAAACGCTCGGATCTCAAAATACAATCTGTCGTTCAAAAGATTGTACCCGGGCAGAATAATGCGGTATTGGAGTTGGCGGATGGGTCAGTGTATTATCTGGGAGAGAAACATTATTCACTTCAAGAGAAAACCGGAAATCGGATTATTGCGGATAGTACAAGATTGAGTTACGTGTCGCCACAAGAAGAACAAGGCACAAGAGAAATCGTGTATAATAAATTGAGTGTACCGAGAGGGGGAGAATACCAGATAGAACTGGAGGACGGGACTAGGGTGTGGCTTAACTCTGCTTCCCGGCTGAATTACCCGGTTGCTTTTGCCGGAGAGTGCAGAGAAGTGTACTTGGAGGGTGAGGCTTATTTCGAGGTAAAGCGGGATACGGCAAGACCGTTTGTCGTTCATGCCGGAGAACAGGATATCACTGTTCTGGGAACAAGTTTTGGCGTTACTTGTTACGCGGGTGAGGTGAGCGACTATACGACTTTGGTTTCGGGAAAAGTGAAAGTCAATTTTAGAAAAACGGATAAAAGCTATGTTTTACAACCGGGGATGCAAGTTGCTTTTAATAAGGAAAGCGGTGTGGTGACGGAACGGAATGTGGATGTGGCGGAATACGTTGCTTGGAAAGATGGTGTGTACGTGTTCAAGCAAAAGCGTTTGGAAGATATTCTTACCACGTTGGCACGTTGGTATGATTTTCAAGTTTTCTACCGGAGTGAAGACGTGAAGAATGTTATGTTCTCGGGAGAAATAAAACGATTCGGTGATTTCAGCTATTTGTTGAGTTTGATAGAACGCACGAGTGATGTGAAATTTGTAATAGATAAAAAAGTAGTACAAGTTATGAGATAGAAAAATGAAACAGGAGAATACGGCAATATTCCCCTGTCACACGATAAGCCGGCAAGCTTATTCGATTGTTTAATTTTTACAACACAAATCTATGAAAAAAAGAGGTAAAATGTACACGCCTTTCAAAAAAAGGTGGTGTAAAAAAATGATTTTATTAATGAAACAGCTTTGTATCTTTTTGCTGGTGTTTAATTTCGGATTGAATGCCGCCGTTCATTCACAAAATCAACGGGTCACGGTTGATTTGAGGAATGCGGGAATCGAGGAGTTGATTACCGTTATCAAAAGTCAGTGCGACATGGGATTCTTGTATGATTATAACAAGATCAAAACGGTGAATAATATCACTGTAAAAATGCGGAATGCCTTGTTGTCCGAAGTCCTTGTAAACGCTTTGAGAGGTACCGGATTTATCGCGGAGATCGAGAATGACATGATTATTATCAAGGAGGCTCCCAAGGATGAGAAAAAGGAAGCCAAGACGATCATGGGAAAGGTCACGGATCATAAAAAAGAAGCACTTCCGGGAGTCACAGTGTTGATCAAAGGTACTTCAGTAGGTGTGGTGACGGATACGGCTGGAGTGTATAAAATCACGTTGCCGGATCAGAAAGACATCACGCTGGTATTCTCGTTTATAGGTATGATTTCCAAGGAAGTGAAGGTGACGAATCAGAAGGAGATTAACGTGATGATGGAAGAGGACGTGGAGGCTTTGGATGAAGTGGTCGTGACGGGGTACAACAATATCAGGAAATCGAGTTTCACGGGAAACGCGACTGCGGTGACAAGGAGTGAGTTAATGAAAACGAATAATAAGAATATTATCAGTGCGCTTCAGGTGTTTGATCCTTCTTTTCGCATCCGGGAAAATTCGATGTGGGGTTCTGACCCGAACGCATTGCCTGAGTTTAATATTCGGGGTGAATCGAGTATCGGTATGAAGAAAGGGTTGGATGTAGAACAAATGAAACAAGAACAACATACCGATTTGAAGGATAACCCGAATCTCCCGATATTTATTATGGATGGTTTTGAAGTAGACGTGCAGAAAGTGTATGATATGGATATGAACCGGGTGGAGGGGATTACTATATTGAAAGATGCTGCGGCCACGGCAATGTATGGATCCCGTGCCGCGAATGGTGTTGTGGTTATCACGACAATCGCACCCAAACCGGGACAATTGATGGTGAGTTATAATGGAACATTCTCTTTAGATCTTCCGGATCTTTCTGATTATAATGTATGTAATGCCGCAGAGAAACTTGAATTGGAACGTTTGTGTGGGGTGTATAGTCCAGATAATGAGTCTCTTGCTGTGGATTACGAGATGAAATATAATGAGTTGTTGCAACAAGTGTTAAGAGGGTATGACACGGATTGGATGGCTCAACCTCTGCGGAATGTGTTTAATCATAAACACAGTGTATATGTCGAAGGGGGTGTTGAAAGTATTCGTTATGGGGTTGATTTGAAATATGAAACGAATGGGGGAGTGATGAAGGGGTCATATCGGGATCGCATGGGGGCAGGATTAACCTTGGATTATCGCTATAATAAATTGCAAATACGTAATTATGTTTCTTATAATTCAACCCGTTCTCAAAATTCTCCTTATGGAAATTTTAGTACCTACGTTGATATGTTGCCTTATTGGCGAATTCATGATGATGAGGGTAAACTGATACAATCGTACAGACCTCTATTAGGTCGTGATATTGCTAATCCGTTATACAGTGCTACATTAGATAGTTATAGTGGAAAGACCAGATATAACGAGTTGATAGACAATTTTAATATTAATTGGTATTTAGCGGAAGGATTGCAGTTTAAAGGACAGTTTAGTATCACGAAAACGGATACCAAAACAGAAACGTTTAAGGACCCTCGGGACCCGTATTTCGACACGCAAAGAGTATTTAATACTATTGACGAATTGGGACGACTGGATCGAGCTTTGACAGAAAGTTACAGTTGGACGGCAAAAGGTCTTTTTCTGTACAATCGTCAGTTTAAAAAACATTTTATTAATGCAACTGCCGGAATTGAAGCGGTGGAATCCCACTCTTCAACGAATAGTATGACTTTTGAGGGCTTTCCTATGGGAACGGTACATTCTTCCGAATTTGCCGCTCAGCAAAAGGACAAAACAAAACATGATGAAACGAACTCTCGTTTGTTCGGTTTATTGGCTAGTGTGAACTATTCTTATAATGATATTTATCTTTTTGACGGATCATGGCGTTTGGATGGTTCTTCTCAATTTGGTGCGGATAAGCGTTTTGCTCCTTTTTGGTCTGTGGGTGCCGGTATCAATATTCATAACTATGATTTCTTGAAAAACATGGGAATGATTACCTTGTTAAGGATTCGCGGATCATACGGAAGTACCGGTAAGGTGAATTTTCCTTCTTATACGGCAGTAACTACTTATTCAATGGATAGTGACGCGTGGTATTACACGGGACCTGCTTCTTATCTTTATTATTTAGGAAATGAGAAATTGAAGTGGGAAACGACTAACACTCTTGATGCCGGGATTGAATTCGGTTTATGGAATGGATTGTTGGACGTGAAGGTAAATTATTACCATAAGGAAACGGAAGATATGATTGATGAAACTTCAATACGCCAATCATCGGGTTTTTCAACTTATTATTCGAATGCGGGGACTGTTGTGAACAAAGGTGTGGAAGTTGATTTAAGAGCCACACTATATAGGGATAAAGACTGGATGGTAACAGTTATCGGTAGTGTTGCATCCAATCGTAATGAAATAACTAAATTAGGTAAAGCGGCGGAGGCTTACAATAAGGCTTTGGATGAGAATTATAATGACCGGGCAGAAAGTGGTTATTATATCGGTTTACGGAGTGCTCCATTAAAAAGATACATGGTGGGGGCTTCTACAACAGCAATTTATGCCGTTCGTTCTGCCGGAATAGATCCGTCTAACGGTAAGGAAAAGTTTATTAAAAAGAACGGGACCAGTACCTATACATGGGATGCCAATGATCAGGTTGTTGTTGGCGACGAGACTCCGGATGCTCAAGGGGCTTTCGGGTTAAATGTATCTTATAAAGGATTTTTCTTGAATGCCTCTTTCCTTTTCCAATGGGGTGGACAGACTTATAATGAGACTTTGATTAATCGGGTTGAAAATGCCGATATTACAAATAAAAATGTGGATAAACGGGTATTGGCTGAACGTTGGAGACAACCGGGAAACAGGGTGCCTTATTATGATATGAAAGCGAATCCTTATATTCGTCCGACTTCCCGTTTCGTGCAAGATTATAATTATTTGTCTTTTAATAGTCTGTCTATGGGATATGACTTCCCCACTAATTTGATTAGCAGGTGGCATTTGGCTTCTTTGGGAATACGTTTTAACGCGAATGATCTGGGACGTTGGTCAAGTGTGAAAGAGGAACGGGGAATCAGTTATCCTTATGCCAGAAATTATAGTTTAACCTTGAATGTCGGATTCTAAAAAATAAAGAGATGAAAACACGTATAAAATTATTATTGTTTGCGACAGCTTTTATCCTGTCTTCTTGTGAAAGTTGGTTGGATTTGAAGCCTGTGACGCAAGCCACGGAAGAGCAAATCTTTAGTACGGCGGAAGGTTATCGTTCTACATTGAACGGATTGTACAAGAATATGGGAAAGTCATCGCTGTATGGAAAGAATCTGTCATTCGCGATGTTGGACGGTTTTTCTCAGCAATATGATTTTAGTCCTGAAAATAATAGGGCGGAAGAATTTCAAGCTTGTGGAGAGATGAATTACGGGCAGGTACAACTGGCAGCAAGTATCGAAAAAACTTGGATGGCTGCTTATAATGTTGTTGCCAATGCAAATAACCTGATTCAGAATTTAGTGGAAAATACAACTCCTGAATTATTTGAATTCGGGGCAATGGAGCGCAATATGATATTAGGAGAGGCTTACGCGTGTCGGGCGTTGATGCATTTTGATATGTTACGATTGTTTGCTCCCGCTCCGATAAGCGATGACGGGGCAAATTATGTTCCTTATGTAGAGCAATATCCTAATATTCAACCAGCAGGAATATCAGTAAAAGAGTGTATCAATAAGGTTATAACCGATTTGGAGCAAGCGAGAGAACTTGTGTTTGATTTTGATACGTCAGCACTTGCGATGAATGCCGTGTGTACGGGGGATGCCCGGTTTTATAATAAATTCCCGTCTTACACGGAATTAGGGAGTAAGCCTAGTGCGTTGACGGATTTTTTCAAGGGACGCGGCTATCGATTAAACTATTATTCGATAACGGCTTTGTTGGCTCGCGCATACCAATACGCGGAGAGATATGATGATGCTTTTGAAGCAGCAGATGCGGTGTTGAAATTTAAATATGAAGCCAGCCAGTGGGATAAATTTACATTTTATGAATTCAAGACCACGGGTATAACGAACGGGACAGATAATAGGGTTTCGACATTTGAGGGTAAGTCCAACCTGCGTCTGGTCGACAATCTGATATTTGCAGTGTATAACGCGAAAGCTTATGACGAATTGAGCCTAAGTACGTATTTCTTGAAAGAATCTACAGGTTTCGTCGGACAATATTTTGTTGTGCGGACAGATAATATTTTTAAATCTTCAAAAGGTAGTGATGAATCCACCAACGACATTCGTTACTCGAAAATGATTTTCTTGGCACAAGACATATATCCCGTTTCCGGTAAATGGTTCTATCATGAAGATGAAGCGATGCGTAAAAAGAATGTGACGATACTTCCTGTTATCCGGGGCACAGAAATGCAATATATCATGGCGGAGAGCTATGCTCGAAAAGGAAATTGGACAGAGGCTGCTAATATTTTGAACGAGATTCGCAGGGCTAGAGGATGTTGGGATGATATCTCTTTTGATAAATGGGAAGATTTTGTGAAAGAGTTGGTTATTGACGCTCGTCGGGAATGGATTTCTGAAGGACAATTGTTCTATCTCTATAAACGATTGAATGCGGATGTCGATTTCGGAAAAGGCGTAAAACGTCCTTTCAAACGGCAGGAAGCTGTTGTTCCTATGCCGGCAAGCCAATCTATGTAAAATTTAAAAACAAAATGAGATGAAAAAACAATATGTGATATTTATGTTACTGTTGGCTGTCGTGTTCGGGGCGTGTGACAGGAGAGAGATTGAAATATTTACTGATAAGAATGAAATTTATTTCGAGAAGTTCTATATCGATGAAGTGTATCCCGGCTTGGCGCAGGCTGATTCCACTGTAGCTTCTTTTTTCTTTTATCCCGATGGAACCAAGGATATTGAAGCAGCCTTGACCGTATTATTATCCGGGGATACGTTGAAAGAGAATCGAGAATTTCAATTGAAAGTGGTAGAGGAGGAAACTACGGCTAACCCGGAGGAATATACAATAGATCCGGCGTATGTTTTTCACACCAATACAGTGAACAAAGACTCTAATGATGTGCGTGATGTAATCAAGATAAAATTTCACCGGAGTGACCGGATTGAGTCCATGCCGAACGGAGTTACTTTGGTTGTTGAAATTATACCCAACGAGTATTTGAAATTGGGACAGATTGAACGGACTCGGGCTAAACTGATCTTGACAACAGCAACAGACAGACCAACATGGTGGAATAAAGAGGTCGTAAATAATTTGTTAGGAGTTTATTCTGATAAGAAGTATAAATTGTTTTTGAATGAGATTGATAAAAAAGCGGAGATGAGTGAGGAGTTAATCGCCGAGCGTCCCGATAGAGCTATTCAATTGACGCTGGAATTTAAAAATTGGCTATTGAATCAAGATTCGGAGATTTTGGATGAAGATGGAGAACCCATGAAAGTTGCTTTATAATTTTTAATTAGATGTCCTATGAGAACCAAATATATATACATAACATTATTTGTTGCATTGTTTATGGCAGGGTGTTTTGAAGATGAGGGAAATTACACTTATTTGCCTGAATCATCTCCAACTTTTCTTTTTAAATACCCCAATAACATGTATTGTTACGAGGGAGAAACTACAATTATGAAAGGGGAATTCCGTTTTGATACGCCGGATTCGTTGGAGAGAATGGCTGATTTGAGTTTTGAATGGAAAGTGAATGGCGTGGTGTTATGTACGGAAAAAGATTTTAATGTTCCCACGGATGAAGCGATGGAAATGCTCGGGCTTACGGAATTTCCGTCATCACATTTGACCGGGAGTTATAGTATAACGGAAAATTCGACGGGATTAAAGTATATGACTCTTGTGTTATATAATTTTATTCCTAGATATGGTAAAGGAAATTGGATGATTCTTTCTAAAGACGGAGGAAATTCAAAACTTTCTTACCAGCGGATGACGAAAAAGAATAACGGAAATAAAGTAGATACGACTTTTGAAAATACGATAGGGATTTATCGGATGATGAATGGAGAGCCGATACCCGGGAGTCCACGGAAATTATTAGATCATCACGCTCCTGCGCTATCTGCTTATTCCGGTGCCACGTTGATTCTTACGGATAAAGTCGCTTATGAGGTCAGTAATGAAAGTCTCAAGAAAGCAAGTGATTTGAAAGATGAGTTTCTGGATGGAACTCCGGTGAATTTTAGTATTGTTGATGCCTATTATACGAAGCAGCTGACTTTTTTGGTGGCAGAAGACGGTCGTCTTTTCCGTCGGTTATTTTCCGATAATTATTTAGGCGGGAAGTTTTTGACGGAACCGTATGAGGTGGATGCTAAGGGATATGAGATAGATTTTATTGCTAATGGTCAGACGGCAACGTGGACTTCCCATCGTTTAGTTTATGACAGAAAGAATCATAGAGTATTGTCAATTAATCAGTGGTATACTCCTTTGGGAGCGGTTTTCCCGATAACACCTGCCGGTACCGGACATAGCGTTCCTGTTTGGGATTTGGGTGAGGATGTAGAAGTCTTGGCTATCAGTGAAAAAGGAGAAGAATATTTAAGTCCTTATACTGCAAACTTGTTCAGGATGCTTTATAATAAAGCCGGTAAAACTTATATTGCTGATTTTGTTCTGGATAACAATCCTCCAACATATTTTGCCAATGCACTGAATAATTCTTATATGAAAGAGGTGGAATGCCCGGTACAATTGACAAAAGCGAATAAAATTTTAATAACATCTGCCAATAGTCCGGGGAGTTACGGAAAGTTTATTTTTTACACTAAGGATAATGAATTGCGCTATATTGATTGTGGAAGTAATAATCAAGAAGGTGTGTTTATGACTTTTGACGATAAAGTGACAGCGATACATTATGACTTATCTTCTTCTAGGCATAAAGAATTTGGTGTCGGATTGGCTAACGGAGATTTTATGAGAGTGGATATTCGAGATAAAAATAAACCTTTTATAATTAAAAAATCGGTGTTTAACGTAGGAGGAGAAATTGTAGATGTTTCTCAAACTTCGACACGAGAGTATAATGCAGAATAGGAAACGTATTTGTATGTAAATCACTAATTGTATCGTATGGAAAATTCTATTGTAAGAGTGGAACATTTGTCCCACAGGTACTCTGTGCAGTGGGCTATCAAAGATATAAACTTTGAAATAGCTGAAAATGGGGTAGTTGGCTTGTTGGGTTCGAATGGAGCGGGGAAATCTACTACCATGAATATCATTTGCGGGGTATTGAATCAGACTGAAGGGAATGTGTTTATAAACGGAATTAATTTGAGGGAGGATTCGGTTGAAGCCAAAAAGTATATCGGTTTTTTACCTCAGCAGCCGCCGTTGTACACGGACTTGACCGTGGGAGAATATTTAAAGCATTCGGCTTTTTTGCGGTTAATGCCTGCCGAGGAGGTACCCGGGGCTGTTGAGCGAGCTTTGGAACGTTGTGCCATTACCCATTTTCGGGATCGTTTGATAAAGAATTTATCGGGCGGTTACCAGCAGCGGGTGGGGATCGCGCAAGCTATTGTGCACAATCCCAAGTTCGTGGTATTGGATGAGCCCACGAACGGGTTAGACCCGAATCAGATCGTGGATATCCGGAATTTAATCCGGGAGATTGCGGAGGATCATGCTGTTTTGTTATCCACGCATATCCTGTCGGAGGTGCAGGCTATTTGTGACGAGATCAAGATGATAGAGCACGGGCGATTGGTATTTTCCGGCAGCATGGAAGATTTTGACAATTATATCGCTCCCGAGAGTTTTGTCATCAAACTCGGACGCTCTCCCGGTAAAGTTGTCTTGTCTTCTTTGTGTGAGAATAAAGGTATCGAGGAATTGGAACCGGGATGTTTCCGGATTTATTTTAAAGAAGATAGCGGGATCACGGAAAAATATATAGAAGCAAGTGAAGCGAATGGTTGGGAATTAAGAGATTTGGTGGTAGAACGTTGTTCTTTGGATGAAATATTCGCGCAATTGTCAGGAAAAACAAAAAATATGGAGTAAGATGAAATGGAATAATAATATAAAGACTGCTATTCGCGTAGCGAAGATCGAGTTGAATTCGATGTTCTATTCCCCGGTGGCTTGGCTTGTTTTAGTGATATTCGGTTTTCAGATCGGGATGGCTTTTGCCCGGGTGTTTGGCGAGCAAATCCGATATCAGGATATGGGATATGATTTGTGGCAGGTTACTTCTGCCGTGTTCGTGGGGATGAAGGGTATATTACCTCCTATTCAAAGATATATTTATTTGTATATCCCGTTAATTACCATGGGATTGATGAGTCGGGAATACCAGAGTGGGTCGATCAAACTTTTGTATTCTTCCCCGGTAAAGAATGCTTCCATTATCATGGGGAAATTTTTGTCGATGATGATATATGGTTTGGCATTAATGGCAGTGTTGGGTGTATTTGTGTTGTTTGCCGCGATTACCGTCGTGAACTTTGATTACCCGATGATACTTACCGGAATGCTGGGGTTGTATTTATTAATACTGGCTTATTCCGCGATAGGATTGTTTATGTCGTCAATTACCAAATATCAGGTGGTTGCGGCTATTGGAACATTGGCGATACTTGCAATTTTGAATTTTATAGGCGGTGTCGGACAGGAGTATGATTTCGTGCGTAATATCACGTATTGGTTATCTATCACCGGGCGTTCGGATTCATTTATCGAGGGGTTGATGGCAAGTGACGACGTGCTTTATTTCTTGATTGTCATCGGTTTCTTTCTCTCGTTGTCCATACTGAAATTGAACACGGAAAAGAGTATTATGTCTTTCAAGACAAAGGTGATGAAATACAGCGCTATTGTTGTGGTGGCAATAGCCTTGGGGTACGTTTCCTCGCTTTCTTCGATGAAATATTATTATGATGCGACGTACACGAAGTCAAACACGCTTTCCAAGGAAAGTCAGGAAGTGCTTAAAAATTTGGAAGGAGATTTGAAGATTACGACTTATGTCAATTTGTTGGACGAGAGTTTTTATTATGGTTTACCCCGTAACAGGAACAAGGATTTTGAACGGTTTGAAAAGTATTTCCGATTTAAGCCAGATATAAAAATGAAATACGTCTATTACTATGATAAGGCTAATAACCCGAGTCTGGAATGGAGGTACCCGAATAAGACGGATGACGAACGGGTTGATCTGTTATGCAAAGCGAACCGTTTGGATATAAAGATGTTTATGACGCCGGATGAGATCAAGGAAGTGATTGACTTAAAACCGGAATTGAACAGGTTTCTACGCATCGTGGAACGGGAGAACGGGCAAAAGGCTTATTTAAGAATGTTCAATGATAATAATAAACATCCGGATGAGGCGGAGATTTCAGCTGCTTTGAAACGTTTTATTTCACCTTCACCGATGGTTGCTTTCTCCACGGGGTACGGTTCGCGGGAAATGGATAATTACGGGGGAAGAGGATTTTACCTGTTTGCCAAGGATAAGTGGTTCCGTCAATCGTTGTTGAACAATGGTTTCGACACGAAAACAATAGATTTGGATAAAGATGAAATTGACGATTCGATCCAAGTGTTGGTTATATCCGACCTGCGGGAACCATTGTCTGACGTGGCAATGAATAACGTTCAGAAATATATTGACAGAGGAGGGAACTTGTTTATTTTAGGTGAATATAACCGGGAAGTGAATATGAATAAATTGGTTGCGTCTTTAGGTGTTAAATTTGAAGAAGGCGTGGTGGTGAATAAAAATGAATACACTTCTCCGACAGTACTTGTCGGTTTCTTTACCCCGGAAGCGGCGAAGAAATATCCGACATACGAGAAATTGCAGAAATATGATTACGTGGTAGCCTTACCCACGACACAGGCGATTGATTATTCCGGCGTTAAAGATTTTGAGGTGACTCCGGTATTGGTTTCAGATCAGGATGCTTGGATCGAGAAAGAAACAACGGATTTTGTTGACGGGGAGTTTGAGTATAACCCGGAAGCGGGAGAGAAAAAAGGAGTACATGCCGTGTTGGTCACGTTAAGCCGAAAGGTCGGTGATAAAGAACAGCGGATCGTGATTTCAGGGGATGCCGACGTGGTGGCTAACGAAGCGTTGACCTCTCAGTTCACGGGAATTAGTGCATCCAATTACAGTATTATCAATGGTTCATTCCGTTGGTTGTCGAATGAACAATTCCCTGTTGACACGAGAAGAGCGGATTATATAGATACCAGCCTGCGTCTTCCGAAAGGATGCCGTTCGTGGGTAAATTGGGGTAGCATGTGTGTTTTCCCTTTGCTTATCTGTATGTTAGGAATCGTGGTAATATTTCGTAGGAAACGGAAATAAATAAGTTATGGCAAATAAAATAGTTGAAGTGAAAGGTCTTTCACACCGTTATAGTGTGGATTGGGCTATCAGAGATATAAATTTCGAGATTGAAACGAAAGGAGTGTTTGGCTTGTTGGGCTCCAATGGAGCCGGTAAGTCCACGACCATGAATATCATATGCAATGTATTGACTCAGACGGAAGGAGATGTTTTTATCAACGGGGTAAATCTTCGGAAAGATCCGATTCAGGCGAAGAAGTTTATCGGGTTCTTACCCCAGAAAGCCCCTTTGCACATGGATATGACTGTTGATGAATACTTGTACCATTGTGCTGATATTCGTTTGATGCCGAAGGCGGATATTCCGGCTGCAGTGGAACGGGCTAAAGAAAAATGTGGCATCACTCATTTCAGCAAAAGGGTGATTGGTAATCTTTCCGGGGGATACCAGCAACGCGTGGGGATAGCGCAAGCTATTATCCATGATCCGATGTTCGTGATTCTGGATGAACCCACGAACGGGTTGGATCCGAACCAGATCATGGAAATTCGTCATTTGATTCGGGGAATAGCGGAAGAACGGGCTGTATTGATTTCGACACATATACTTCCGGAAGTACAGGCAACATGTGATTATATCATGATGATTGAACATGGAAATACGGTATTTAAAGGAACGATAGAAGATTTTAATAACTACATGGAACCCAGTGTGCTATTGGTGATTATGCACAATGCCCCCAAAGAAGATGCCGATTTTTTAAGTATAGAAGGCATGGAGCGGGTGGAGCGATTGACACGAACCCGTATCCGTTTACACTTCACGGATGGGGATACCGCTATTGTCGGGAGAGTTGTAAATAAAGCGATTAGCAATAACTGGCATCTGCGAGAGATATCTTTGGAAAAAGAGTCTTTGGATAAAGTATTCGCTAAATTATCTGGAAAATCATTCTAAAAGAATTTATATTGATGAGGACAATAACAAGAATAATGAAGACAGAACTGAGAGTTCTGTTCTTTTCCCCGATAGCTTGGATGGTACTGATTGTTTTTGCTTTTCAAGCAGGATTGGCTTATTGTGATGAATATGCTAATCAGTTGCGTGATCTGGCGATGGGATACAGACCTTATTATTTGACGAGGTCTTTATTGGCAGGGTATGGTGGGGTATTTACACAAATGTTGAATTATCTCTACTTGTATATCCCACTTTTAACGATGGGATTAATGAGCCGGGAGTTGAGCAGCGGTTCTATCAAACTGCTTTATTCATCTCCGGTTTCAAACTTGCAGATTGTATTGGGAAAATATCTCTCGATTGTAGTTTACGGTTTGATTTTGGTATGTATATTGTTGATTCCCTTGTTCTTCACGGTATTCACGATAAAGGACCCGGATATTCCGTTAATGTTCACGGCTTTGTTAGGTGTGTTTCTTACGGTATGCGCTTATGGGGCTATCGGTTTATTTATGTCCACGATCACGAAATATCAAGTTGTAGCGGCAATCGGGACTTTGGCGGTACTAGCCGTGCTGAATTTTATCGGCGGAGTCGGGCAAAATATTGACTTCGTGCGGGATTTGACTTATTGGTTGTCCATTTCCGGTCGCTCGAAGATATTTTTGGAAGGTATGATTTGTAGCCGGGATATTTTTTATTTCGTGTTGGTTATTTTCATGTTTTTGGCATTCACTTTCATTAAATTACAAGGGGAACGGTTGAAGAGGACAGTGTGGCGGACGTCCGGTAGTTACTTGTTTGTTTTCGCTATGGTGTTATTGGCAGGATATGGTTCTTCACGTCCTCAAATGATGGTTTATTACGATGCAACAGCGACGAAATTGAATACCCTTACAGAGAATAGTCAGGAGATAGTGAAACAACTGGACGGGGGGCTGACCTTGACGACATACGTGAATTTATTGGATGATACTTGGTACAACGGTGCTCCGGATTCTAAAAATTACGATATGGAGCGTTTCGAGAACTACGTGCGCTTCAAACCCGAGATGAAAATCAATTACGTGTATTATTACGGGAAGGGTACAAACCAGCACTATGACAAGGTGTACAAAGATTTGTCCGTGGAAGAACGAATGAAAAAAGTATGCGAGGGGTACGATTATAACCCGGAAATGTTCATTTCTGCGGAGGAAGTACAGAAAATGGATGACATCTCGGAAGAAAACGGACGTTTTGTTCGGGTTTTCAAACGGGATAACGGTCAAAAAGCATTTTTGCGTATCTATAATGATATGTATGTCCATCCCTTCGAGAGTGAGATCACGGCGGCATTAAAAACGTTGGTCGGCAAATCACCTCTGGTAGCGTTTGTCAAGGGACATGGGGAACGTGAATGTAACGATTACGGGGATCGGGGATATGCCGCTTTTGCCAAGAATCCGACGTTCCGGAGTGCACTGATTAACCAAGGTTATCAAGTTCGGGAATTGACGCTTGGGGAGTCCGTTCCGGATAACGTGGATGTATTGGTTCTTGCCGATATGAAATCAGCTTTTACCCCGGAAGAACAAGCGAATTATGATGTTTATGTGGAGCGGGGTGGTAATTTGATTGTGTTAGGGGAACCGAAACGCCAGATATTCATGAACCCCGTGGTGGAGAAGTTGGGATTGCGTTTTTCTGATGGAATTCTGGTAGCTCCGTCCAAAGAATATTTAGATGATATTATTGCCGTGAATGTCATGGAGGGAGCGTTAAAAGCTTCGCCCTATTTTATGGATATGATAAGACGGGGATATACCGTAATAACCCCTTCGGCGTGTGCCGTTCAAGTGGTGGATGGGAACAAAGGTTTTGAAATTTCGGAAGTATTGGCAACTTCTCCCCGGGGCTCTTGGCTTGAGTATGAAACAACGGATTTTGTGAATGAAACTTCCCAATTGAATCCGGAAAAAGGAGAAATCGAGCAATCCAACTCGGTCATGCTATATTTGACACGGGATATACCGGATAAACCGCAGCAACGGATATTCGTGCTTGGTGATGCCGATTGTTTGTCCACGAAAGAATTATCAACCCAACGGGCTGGATTGAACGGTGCGAATTTTAGCATGATCACGGAAATGTTCCGCAGCCTCTCTTATGGAGAATATCCGATAGAAACTGCTCGGGTGCGTCCACCGGATGATAATGTCAACATCCCGCAGGATTCAATGTTCTGGCTTCAGCTATTCTTTATCTGGTTGATTCCGCTTTCCATTCTGGCGTGGTGCATCATGTTCTTGATCGGGAGAAAGAGAAAATAATTTTCGAAGACCGTAGATGTGTTTTGTGAAGGAGGTGTCCGTTAATTTCGGATGCCTCCTTCTTTTGTCAAAGTGTTTTCAAAATTATGGGAAGGTTTTGGTATTTCAAATTAAGTCGTATATTTGTACAAGTTACGTGAAGGTGTACAAATGAATACGGATGATAATTTATTGATCAAACAAATTGCCCGAGGGGATGAGGGAGCATTTAAAGCTTTGTATGAAGAGTTTTTTCATGTATTGCTGGCAGTTGCTTGTAAATACGTGGAACGGGAAGTGGCGGAAGATATCGTGCAGGATGTGTTTTTTAAATTGTGGAGTACTCCTCAAAAATTTCTGCACACGACAGATTTACGTTTTTATTTGTATCGTTCGGTTCAGAACGGGTGTTTGAATTATATCCGGAACAAGAAAGTTGAGGAGGGGTATAGAAATAAAGCAGAGATGGTCACGGAAGATTTCTTTTATAATGTTTTGTTGGAAGAAGAAATTTTTATTCGGTTGAGAAAAGCTGTCGATGAACTTCCGGAGAAATATCGCGTGGTAATAAACCTGAATTTAGATGGATTGAGTGACAAAGAAATTGCCGAAAGGTTGGGTATCACGCTAGATGCTGTCAAACAGCAGAAAAAGAGAGGAAAAGAGCGATTGAGAGAGCATCTGGATCATCCTTTCTTGATATTGTTTTTGATTTTTCTTTAATTTTTTGTCACTTTTCTTGTTGTTCCGTGTCATTTAATAAAAAAATAAAATGACGGAACGATTTCAATATATTAATCACATTGCAGATTTAATTGCTTTAGAGCTAACAGGGAAAATTAGTGGAGAAGAGCAACAAGAATTGGACTGTTGGAAAAAAGAGTCTCCGGAGCATATGGAGTTATACAAGAAATATCATTCGGAGATTTTTGTGGCTCATAAATTTGAATTTGTAAAGGAACATGATCTTAGAGAAGCCTATCAAGTTTTCGTGGAGAGAACATATAGAGCCGTACGACGTAGACGGAGAATCATGTTTTATCGCTACGTCGGAGTTATTCTTTTGTTATTTACGCTTGGAAGTATCGTTTTTTTGACTCGGGAGAAAGAAGAAGTTCCTGTATTTTTAGCACAAAAGATAATGCCTGGGACTTGTAAAGCTGTCCTAACCCAACCGGACGGTTTGAAAGTGGATATTTCAAATACATCTTATTTGGATTATATTACAAATAAGCCTTTGCCTGTAGTTTCCATGGAGAAGGAGGAACTCGATACACTTCCCTTGCGTTATTATACCATTACTATACCACGGGGCGGAGAGTATTCGTTGACACTAAGTGATGGTAGTATTTTGACAATGAATTCGGAGTCAGAAATTCGTATTCCGGAGAATTTTGATAAAAGACAACGGGATGTTTACATGAGTGGGGAGATTTATTTCGAAATAGCTCGGGATACGGCAGTCCCTTTTATTGTTCATACTGATCGCGGAAATATTAAAGTTTTGGGGACTTCTTTTAATGTTAGGGATTATCAGGACGAAACTTTTCTGGAAACAACTCTTGTAAGTGGAAAAATTGCATTTAATCAATCCGAAAAGGAGGTTTATTTGAAGCCTAATGAACAGTTGCGTTTAAATAAAGAGAACGGAGAAACTACAGTGGAAATGGTTGATGTTCGTTTATATTGTTCGTGGAAAGAGGGGCGTTTTGTTTTCGAGAAGGAACGTTTGGAAAATATAATGAATACAATATCCCGATGGTATAACATTAATGTTTCTTATGAAGATCAAGCCGTGAAGGATATTTTATTTACCGGAAATATCAAACGGTATGGTGACTTGGAACAAGTGATTGAAATGTTGAAATTAATAAACAAAATTGATATCGAAGTAAAAGGAAATGATGTTTTTATAAAGGATTGCCAATAAAAAAAACAGGTAATACTCTCAATATCACCTGTTTAATTCTCCCGGAGAATGTCCGGAAAAATAGTATTTATTTGAATTACAAATGTATGAAAAAAAAGTTCAATTACAAAGACCATAGATGTGGTCTTCGAAAATGTTCTATTATGATGAGGTTTACAATCTTATTTATCTTGTTGTCAGTTCTCCAGATCAGAGCTGAAGTGAAATCACAGGAAACATTGTTTAATCTGAAGATGGATAATGTTTCATTGATAGAAGTACTAAAGGCAGTTGAATCTCAAGGTAATTATACTTGTTTGTATAGTTACAGCGAGGTAGCTGATGTATTACATCTGAGTATAGATGTAAAGAATGCAAGTGTCCAAGATGTTTTGAAACAAGTGTTGAAAGGAACGAATTTGCAGTTCAAAATTGTAGATCAAACAATTGTTATTCAGAATGTGAAATCTAAATCTGAATCGACGAAAACCGAACAGAAAAAAATTAAAGGGCGTGTGCTGGATAAAGAGCGGCTTCCACTTCCCGGGGTGACTGTTTTGATTAAAGGAACACTTGTGGGGTGTGCTACTGATACGGCGGGGCGTTTTACTTTGGTGTTACCTGAAAATAAAGATTTGACACTAGAATTCCGTTTTGTCGGCATGGAGCCAAAAGAGGTGAAATTGAAAGATATCACAGATCAGAATATTCTGGAAGGGAAAACTGATTTGTTGGTGGTGCTTATGGAACAAGCAGAGAGCCTCGATGATGTTGTCGTGACGGGATACGCTAATGTTAGAAAAGAATCATACACGGGTACGGCAGTCAGAATAGAGGGGAAAGATATATTGAAGGTTGGGAATCGTAACGTGATATCGGCTTTACAAGTATTTGATCCTTCATTTCGGATTATGGAAAATAATTTGATGGGGTCGGATCCCAATACCATACCGGAGTTTTATATTCGGGGACAATCGGGTGTCGGTATTCGAGAATTGGATGTCTCGGATGTTTCTGAAGCAAAGTTAAAAAATAACCCCAACTTACCTATTTTTATTTTGGATGGTTTTGACGTGAGTGCTGAAAAAATCTATGATATGGACCCAACCCGTATTCATAGTATCACGATATTGAAAGATGCGGCAGCAACAGCTATTTATGGTTCCCGGGCTTCGAATGGTGTCATTGTTGTTGAAACGAAAGCCCCGAAAGCCGGGAAGTTAAATGTGAGTTATAATCTAGTTGGTAGTATCACAACCCCGGATTTATCCAGCTATGATTATTTTGATGCAAAGGAAAAATTGGATGCGGAGGTTGCTGCCGGATATTACGAGGTGAATGACCAGCAATCACTTCGAGAGGTTTACGCCCACTATATTGATAAGATGAATGCTATCAATAAAGGAGTCGATACTTATTGGCTGAGTCAGCCGTTGAGAACCGGTTTTAATCACAAGCACAGCTTGTACGTGGATGGTGGTAATGATGCTGTACGTTATGGGATAGAACTTCGGTACGATAACGAGAACGGGGTGATGAAGAAATCATACCGGAATCGGGTGGGAGCCGGTTTTTATATTGACTATCGTTTGAAAAATATGCAGATACGTAATCATGTTTCCTATGATCGGGTAAATGCGAAGAATTCTCCATTTGGTAGTTTTGCCGATTTCGTGAAACAGTTACCCTATAACGAGATGAAAGATGAAACGGGACACTACTTGCCGACTTTGACAATGTATGGTAGTGGTAATCCTCCCGTGAATCCGATGTTCGAGGGGAAGGAAACAAAGAATTTCGACAAGAATTATTATGAGGAATTCACGAATAATTTTATGTTGGATTGGTATATTACAGATGCTTTCCGATTGAAAGCCCAATTGGCGTTGACCAAAAGAGTAGAAGGTTCAAAGACGTTTATAGATCCGAAATCAGGTACTTTCGCAAACGTGAGGGATGATCTTGGTGAGTTGAAAGGTTCTTTAGCTGTTTCTGACGGTAAGGATTTTCACTGGACCACGAATTTGTTGTTAATGTATAACCAAACTTTCGGCAATCATTATTTAACAGGGACATTGGGCTTAAATACAACCGAAACGACGTATTACAGTACTTCAAGTGCTTACAAGGGATTCCCTTCCGGAAGTTTGAATTCCATCATGTATGCCCAGCAGCAAGATGGAAAAACACAGGAAACGGATAATCATACTCGTTTATTTGGAGCATTTCTGACGATGAACTACTCGTATAAAGATATTTACTTGTGTGATGTATCTTGTCGTTTGGACGGTTCCTCTGAATTTGGTGCGGATAAAAAGTGGGCTCCATTTTGGTCTGCGGGAGTTGGTTTGAATGTACATCGTTATAAATTTTTAAATGATAACGAATGGATTTCTCAGTTAAAGCTTACGGCTTCTTTCGGACAAACCGGTAAGGTAAATTTCCAACCCTATGCGGCCAAAGATATTTATGAAATCTATGATAAGAATTGGTACATCACGGGAATGGGCGTACAATTAATGGCTTTAGGGAACACCACACTGGGATGGGAAGTGAAAAATGCCACGAATGTAGGAGTGGAAATCACGTTGAAAGAAGGTTTGCTTTATTTGAAAACAACTTACTATCACGAGAAAACCACGGATATGATCACGGAGATCGATATTCCGTCATCATTCGGTTTCAATAAATATTTTGATAATTTGGGAGAAATCAAAAATACAGGTTTTGAATTCCAGTTACGTTCGGATATATTGAATAAAAAAGATATGTTGTTTTCAGTATTTGCCAATCTTTCCCACAATAAAAATGAGATATTGAAAATATCCAATTCATTGAGTAATTATAACGATAAAGTAAATGAACATTACGAAGGTTATAATCAATGGAATTCCAGTGACGAGAAATATGCGAAACCATTTATGAAATATGAAGAAGGTGGTTCGTTAACCTCCATTTTCGGAATGAAGTCTTTGGGGATTGATCCGTCTAGCGGGCAGGAAGTATTTGAGAGAAAGGACGGAACAATTACCTATGATTGGGAAGCAAACGAGCAACAGATAATAGGAAACACTGAGCCCGATGCTAAAGGTTCATTTGGTTTTAACTTCATGTGGAAATCATTATCTGTTTACGCTTCTTTCATGTATGAATTCGGGGGAGAACGCTACAATGATACTTACCCTACTCATATTGAAAGTGTGGATTTATGGAGACATAATGCGGATAAACGAGTTTATTCCGATCGTTGGATGCATATCGGCGACCGTACTCCATTGAAGAATATTGCAGACCGTTCGGCAGTATCTCGTCCAACTTCCCGTTTTGTTCAAAAATATAATACCCTTGATTTTAATTCATTGAGTGTTTCATGGTCATTTGAAGGCAATTGGATTAAGAAGTTAAAAATAAACACTTTGAAGTTACAATTTAATACGACAGGATTGGCTCATTTTTCAACGGTAAAACAAGAAAGAGGGACATCCTATCCTTATGCCAGAGTATATGATTTGACATTGAATGTTAGCTTTTAATCGTAAAAGTGTTGATTATGAAAAGAAATATTGTTTTATTATTATTATTCGTGTTGACAGCTTCATGTAATGATTGGCTGGAAATTACACCGAAGAGTCAAATAAGTAAGGAAAAATTGTATTCTGACGAAATTGGCTTCCAGAATGCATTGAATGGTATATATCAAGGAGCCTCTGTTTCAGATTTGTATGGTAAAAATCTGACTTGGGGTATGTTAACAGCTATTTCTCAGACTTATAATCCGGAATCACTACAAGAGGCGGAATCTTATTTTTCTGAATACACGTATGACAACGAATACACGAAACCTATTGTTACCGCGGTTTGGGAGGGGCTATACAAATTAATTGCTAATTGTAATTTACTATTGAATGAGATAAGTGATGCTTCTCCCTCGTTATTTACTTTGGATACAGTATCTAAAAATGTGATTACCGGGGAAGCGTTAGCGTTGAGAGCATTCTTCCATTTTGATATTATTCGTCTTTACGCTCCGGCTCCGGTGACGGAGGATGAAACTCCCTTAATTCCGTATCAGGCAGAATGGCCTTCGGAGATTAAAACGAATCTCGGCGTGACGGCTGCGTTGGAGGAGGTCATCAAGGATTTGTTATTGGCAAAAGACTATCTTGCTTTATGCGATACTTCGTTTAACAAGTCGGCCATGTCTAGTTTTGATGCTCGTTTTAACGGTAATTTCTGGCCCGCTCAAGGTGGTACTTTTATGAATTACCGGGGAATGCGGATGAATTATTGTGCAGTTTTGGGAATGTTGGCCCGCGTGTACCTTTATAAGGGAGATAAGGAACGTGCTTATCAATACGCATGGGAATTTTATAATAAGTTCGTGTTTGGTAAAAAATGGTTTAAATATAATGCTCCCTATGACTTTACAGATGATTTGACATATCGATGTAAGAAGCATTTGTCTGATTGTTTGTTTGCTTTCTATAATTTTGACTTGCTGGATAATTATGCTGATTATACGGTATATTGGGGCGACCCGATGATGATTCAAGGTGTGGATGAAATTTTTGAAAATGACGGAGATGATTATCGTAAAAATTATCTATTGGAGAAGAAGGAGGACTGGGAGACGACCTATACCTCTCTAAAATACAGAAGAGTGAATTCATTCTCGATAGATTCCGGGGAAGGACGTGTATTACCCAACTTGCGAATGAGCGAAATATATTATATTTTGATCGAGTGCTTGTATGAAAAAGATCAAGCAAAAGCTTTTGAATTATTACAGGAATTGAGAAGGGCTAGAGGGTGCAAGCGTATAGTGAGCTCTGCTTTGGGAATTAGTGATTTACAGGATATTTTGATTAATGACGCTCGCCGGGAATTTATAGGGGAGGGGCAGTTGTTCTTCATGTATAAACGATTGAACAAATCTATTTTGAGTGTCGGTGCGGCAGTTAATCCCAGCAATAAGGTATTTGTATTGGGAATCCCGGATAGTCAGAAAATCTATTAATTAAGAAATTATGAAAAGATATTTATATTTAGCATTGTGTTTGTTGGGGATGATCGGATGTTCAACAGACAATATTGATTTGTATCAATCAGATGGATATATTTCTTTTGTGAATAAAGAGGCGGATACACTTATGATTTCGTTTTTCCTTTTGGGAAATTTGCAGGAATACGACTTACCTGTTGCGGTTCGGTTTACAGGAGATCCTCTGCTGGAGAAAGAGGCTATTTCTCTTTCTGTGAATAAAGAAGGGACAACAGCTGACACTAAATTTTATGATTTGCCTCAACCCGAGTTTCAGGCGATGAGCCATTTGGATACTTTCTACGTGAAACTTAAAAATTTCCCGGAATTGCAGCAGAAGACGGTTACCCTATGTTTGGAACTGGCTGAAAACGAAAATTTTAAACTGGGAGATCGTTATTATCGCCGGATGCATTTGAAGATAAATGATAATGTTGCAAAACCTTCGTGGTGGACTCCTGATGTCGAGACTTATTATTTAGGGGGGTATTCCGATAAGAAATTTCGGGAATTGATGACAGCGGCACAACCCGATTTGAGTAAGGTGGACGAAGGGTTAATTCGTACTTGGGCTTTGAAATTGAAATATCATTTGGAAGAACGGGCATCTTCTCCGTTAGGACCTGTCACGGAGGTTGACGGTTCATTAATGAGTGTTCCTGTCAGAGGTTAATCTAAAATGAGAAAACGATGAGAATAAATAAATTACTTTATGGAATATTAATTGCCGTTTTCGGTTTTTCATCTTGTTATGATGACAAAGGCAATTACGATTACAAGGAATTGGGCGTTAACGATATCACAATATCATTTAAATCTTATACGGTAACACCGTTTTACGGTGAGCCTGCAATATTTGTTCCGATAATTAAATATGCCAATAAGGAGGTTGATACGACAATTTATAAATTTGAGTATTGTTTTGAGAAGTATGGTGTTGTGTGTACGGAGCGGAACATGAATTATGTGTTTCAAGGTGAAACGGGTAGTGTGTCTGGAATTGTGATAGCAACGGACACAACCACGGGTAAGAAATGGTATCAGTCGGTTTCTGTTTCCTATCAAAGTCCTTACGAGAAAGGATGGATAGTTTTATCCGATGATGGAGGGAAATCTCGACTCAATATGATACGCTTGAGGAATGACGAGTATGTCACAGACCAGAAATTGTACACGACGCTTTATGGTGAAGATTTGGGTACACAACCTTATCGCTTATTCTTGAATACAAAGGGAATGTCTTGGAATGAAAACAAGGAATTGCGTGTGCTACAATATGGTCCGGAGGGTTCGGTTTCCTTGAATCCGAAGAATTTGGAGAAAACAAAAACACTTGCATCGGAATTCGCTTCCGGCGAGGAACCCGATGGCTTGAAACCTGTTACTATGGGATTCTCGGCTAATGCTGCTGTTGTTGTAGGTGACAAAGGGGATATGTACACCCGAACTTATAATAATGATAAACTGAATTATAGTATGTTTGTGGATATACCAATGAAGTATAACAATCGGATATTGGATATTCAATATGTTTTGACTGATCATCCGATCCAGACTATGTATAATATTATTATATATGATCGGGCAACCCAACGTTTTATGACGATTTATGCGGCAGCTTATTATTACGCGGGTACGCCCAGTGTATTGAATCCTCCGGTTGTATTGCCTCCTAATATTCCTACACCGAACAAGCTGACAGGCTACGAGAATTTATATTCCCAGTTGTTCAACACCAGTTATTATGAAACGGGAGTGTTCGCTTTATTGAAAAACGAGGAGGGGAAAATTTTTGCTTACTCTTTTTCTTATGACACTGGCGATGATGTATGCACGGCTTTATCCATGAGTGAATTTACCGCAAGTGACAAGGTAAATGAAAATACAAAATTTCATCGTTTGAGATCCAGACCTTATTTATTTATTGCTACGGGTTCAGCCTTGTATTATTATGATTTGAACACGAATATAGCATATCCTTACAAAACTGATTTTTCCGGGAATATCACTTGTATCGAATCGGATTATATAAATAAAGACTCTGCGGTGGGTATAGGTTTGGATAATGGCGAGTTTTATTTGTTGGATGTGTCGGAAGATGTATTTATGAGCGGACAAATTCCGGAACCGATATATCATACGAAGGTGGCGGGGAAAGTCGTGGATTGTTTGTGTAAGTAGAATTTTATAAAAAATGAGATAGGTGTTATCAGGACAGGGAAGACAACCTGTCCTGATATTAGAGAACACGTGTTTTTTTACATATATGTAATTGTTTCAAGATCACTGCTATGAGATTTAAAATCATTTTTGTTTTGCTGGCAATGTTATGTATTGCCACTACAGTGGATGCTCGTAAAAAAGATAAGAAAAAAGCGAGTCAGGAGGTGAAGTTAGAGAAGAAAGACTCTAAATATGAAGAATTATTTAAAGATAAAGCTTGTGAATCGGTAAAAGGAATGCTTACGATTCATAAAATGGATGGAAAGGTATATTTCGAATTACCATTGAGTTTGTTGGGGCGTGAGATGCTGCTTGGCTCGACGGTAAGTGAGATTACGGATAATCGTTTTTCTATCGTGGGAGAAAAGCCGTATGACCCTCTACATGTAGTGTTCACGAAGGCAGATTCGATGGTTAGCCTGCGTTTGGTTACGTCTGATTTTGTTTCCCGGGATGAAAATATAATCGAGAGGATTCGGGAAAGCAAAGTTCCTGCTATTTTGAGAAATTTCGAAGTAAAAGCCTATACTCCGGATAGTACGGCAATTGTGATAGACGTTACAAGTTTTTTCTTGGATGATATCGATAATATGGGACCTTTTAATCCATATAGTCCTATCACCGGGTATGGTAGAGCTTGGATAGAGAAAGAATTTAAAGCCGGAGATTCTCGAATTGCAACAATCAAGGCTTTTTCTGATAATATTAGTGTGCAGTCTTCTATGGTGTATACCGTGAATGTCAGGGATGAGCGATATTATTATGTCTATAAGCAACCTTTCACGGCACTGATGAATCGTAGTTTGATTTTGTTGCCGGATGAACCGATGAAACCTAGACTGGCGGATCCTAGAATCAATATATTCGTGACAATGAAAACTTTATTCCGTAACGAGGGGAATGGGGTAAAAAGAATTTATTATGCCAATCGTTGGCGGTTGGAACCTAAAGACGAGGAAAAATTTCGTAATGGTGAATTAGTCGAGCCTCGTAAACCTATTATCTTCTACATAGATAATGCGTTTCCGGCAAGTTGGAAACCTTACATTAAAGAAGGAATTGAAAAATGGAATCTGGCTTTTGAAAAAATAGGTTTCAAGAATGCTATTGTTACGAGAGATTTTCCCACGGATGATCTGGAGTTTGATCCTGATAATCTGAAATATTCTTGTGTTCGTTATTCTCCTTCTCAAGTAGCGAACGCTATGGGACCTTCTTGGACAGATCCGAGGAGTGGAGAAATATTAAATGCTTCTGTCTATTTATATCATAACCTCATACAGTTGGTGCAAGACTGGCGTTTTTTACAAACTTCTCCGGCAGATCCGGAGGTGAGGAAGATGAAATTGGGGGATGATATGCTAGGAGAATGTATTCGTTACGTGGTGAGTCATGAAGTCGGTCATTGTTTGTCTTTAATGCATAATATGGCTGGTTCTTCAGCTATCCCGACAGATTCTTTACGTTCCCCGGCTTTCACCCAAAAGTATGGAACAACGTATTCTATTATGGATTATGCGCGCAATAATTATATCGCCCAACCGGGAGATAAAGAACGAGGGGTACGCTTGACTCCTCCGGAATTGGGAATCTATGATTATTTTTCAATTAAATGGCTGTATACTCCTTTTTTAGATATGCGGACTCCGGAAGAAGAAGTACCGGTCTTGTCGGCTTGGATCAGTGAAAAGTCCGGAGATCCTATTTATCGGTATGGAAAACAGCAGCTTGATGTGCACATTGATCCCAGTTCCATGGAAGAGGACTTGGGAGATAATGCCGTGAAATCGGCAGAATACGGGGTGAGAAATTTGAAATACGTGTTGGAGCATCTCAATGAATGGGTAGGAAAGAAAGACTTTGATTACTCTTTCCGGGCAAGAATGTATAATGAGGTTTTATACCAATACTTGCGGTACGTGAATCACGTGTTAAGTAATATCGGGGGTATCTATTTGAATGAACGCTATGCAAGTGACAAACGCCCGAGTTACCAGCCTGTACCCAAAGAGAGGCAAAAACAAGCATTGCACTTCTTGTTGCAGGAGATGAAAGATCTTTCATGGCTGAATGGCGAGCAGTTTAAAGAGGGGTTTGCGTTATCGGGGAATATGTCGAATTTAATTGAAAATGAATTGTTTGAATCATTGATGAACTGTCCTTTTGCTTTAAATCTATGTGCCGAAAAAACAAAAAGTAATCCTTACACGGAAGAAGAATTTATGGAAGATTTTTCTCGTTTCGTCTGGGAATCAACCCGAAAAGGAAAAACATTAACAGAAACCGAAAAATCGTGGCAGATTAAATTCTTGACTCATGTGTTTGGAAATGCAGGTGTACAGAAGGGACTGAACGAAGAATCAATGGGTGCTTTAGCTTTTACCGCGAATCAATGTCAGGTTGCTATACCGGAGGTAATCAAGGAAAGAAGTCGTTCGTATTTCGGAATATTGCCTCCCTCTATTCTAGGGCGTTTCACGAATCAAGTGGAGCAGGTTGTTCCGATTTGTACAGATAATATGACACCCCGGGAAAAAGCCGGATTCGGTTTCTTTGTAGCGGCGCAACAGAAAGGTAAGCCTATGGAGCATTTTTATTTCTCTTTATTGAAAGACATACAACGTTTATTGAAAGAAAAGGCGAACACTGGGTCTTCAGATACTCGTGAGCACTATCGTTTACTCTTGTATAAGATTGAAAAAGCGTTGAAATAGTAAGTCCTGAAAATGTGAAATGAGATATGAAAAAGATTCTATATTTTAATATACTTGTTTTCTTGTTGTGCGGATGGGGTATGCCTGTTGCCGCGAAACAAAAGAAAGAAGAAGACCGACAAAAAACGGAAATAAAGACCCCTTATCAGAAGTTTTTTGAAGGTAAGAAAAAAGTGACCAAAGAAGGATGGATGAAAGTACACCGGATAAATGGAAAAGTGTACGTGGAGTTCCCCTCTGTTTATTTAGGAAAAGATATGTTGTTTGCTTCTTCCATTGAAAATACCAGTGATAATGGAGAAGGTGTTGTCGGGCAATTTGCCGGTGCGGGAATTGTTTTCCGGTTTATCAAGCAGGATTCAGTGATACAGGCAAATATGATTAGAAATCTTCCCTTTGACACGGGTGATAATCGGGACTTGACAGATTTGCTGCAAAAATCAAATTGTGGTGGTGTGTACACAAGTTTTAAAATAGAAGCGATAAACCCGACAGATTCATCCTATTTAATAGATATGACACCTCTCTTTCTGGAAAGTTCTTACAATACCAATCCGTTTTCCGGTTTTTCTGGAAATTCATTGTTCGGTTTTGTATCCAGAATTCATAATTACAGGGCGGAACGTTCGTTTTTGAAAGATATTGATGCTAAGGCATGGAACATAAATGTAAAATGTGAATTGAGTTATAATGTCGACCGTTTAATATTCGGTGCGTTTTTGAAAGATAAAGATGTACCCGTAACGGTAACAGTGAACAAGATGCTGACCCTGTTGCCGGAAAATATGATGCGTCCTCGTTTGGCAGATCCCAGAATAGGTGTGTTACCCGAAAGGAAAATGAATTTTTCGGATTCGAAGGACGGGGCAAAGCAAATTTACCTTGCCAAGCGTTGGAGAATAGAACCAGTGAGTGAAAGCGATTATAAACAGGGGAAGATAGTGGAACCCCGTCAGCCGATTGTCTTTTACTTGGACTCTCTGATGCCTGAATTTTGGAAACCTTATGTCAGGGCTGGTGTTGAGGCTTGGAATCAGGCTTTTGAAAGAATCGGGTTTAAAAATGTTGTTCGAGTGAAGGATTTTCCCGTGAAGGATACGACTTTTGATGCTAATGACATTCGGTTTTCCACGATACGTTTTTCCCCGTCAGTATTATGGATGACGAATATACAGACTTCATTACATGAAGATCCGAGAAGCGGGGAAATTTTGAATGCGTCGATCTATATACACCAGAATTTGATTTATGCGATGATAAAAAATCGTATGGTGGCAACCATGACGGCGGATTCCTCCGTGAGGCATGTCTGTTTGCCTGATTCGGAAGTCGGTAATATGATGAAGATGCATGTGATGCAAGCTGTTGGAAAATGTTTGGGGTTGGCGGAGAACTTGGGTGCATCCTACGCGTATCCGGTGGATTCATTGCGTTCGGCTTCGTTTACAAAGGAATACGGGTTGAGTCCTTCGATAATGGATGATCTGGTTTATAATTATATCGCTCAGCCGGAAGATGTGCAAAAAGGCGTTCTTTTGGAGCCTAAAGGTTTAGGAGTATATGATTTTTTTGCCATAAAATGGCTGTATGAGCCTATCTACGGGGTACAAGATTTCCAAGAGGAACTCACGACACTTGACCGATGGATTAAAGAGAGCCAACAACAACCTTACTGTCGATTCGGTAGCAAGCAGATAGGATATCCTGTTTATGATCCTTCCGTGGCGCGAGGAGATTTGGGGGATGATCAAGTAAAAGCGTTGGGGTATTTGCTGAAGAATGCGAAAATAGCTGTTCAACACTTGAATGAATGGTATGCGGAAAATGACGAGAACTTACAGATGCGGGCAGAACTGTCCCAGTATCTGGACGGTCTGCTAACAGGTAGAATACAGGATGTGGCTAATATTATCGGTGGTATTTATCTCCGGGATGTGAGAAATGGTGATGATAAGCCTTCTTACGAAGTTATTCCTCGCGAGAAACAGCGTGCCGCGGTAAAATGTTTACTTCAATTGACAAATGAATTCTCTTGGCTTGACGATAATATATTGATGAATGAATTAGAAATTCAAGACAGTCGGGGAGATTTAATGCGACAGTTGGTCGTGTCCAGTTTGTTTGCTCGAATTAAACCGGTTGCCTTGTGTACGGAAAAATCTAAAGAGGCTTATTCGATTCGGGAATATATCTGTGATCTTTATCAATGGGTCTGGGGAAAAACTTTAAAGAACCAAAAACTGACTAGGAATGAAATGGATGTGCAAAGAGCTTTTTTGACAAGCGTTATACAAACTTCTGCGGTAGATGCTTCCGTATCATCTTTCGAACCAGTCGGTCAGGTTGCGTTAGTTACTCCTGAAAGAAATAATTTAGCCGCACGTTACTGTAAGACTGTTTTGGAACAAATGGTTCGTGACAGGGCAAAAATGCAGCAAAGTGGTTTCAGTCCGATACCCATGATTCAACAGAATAATTATCCTGTTGCCCATATTTATTACAAAATGTTGTTGGATATTCAACAGTTATTGAAAACGAGAATACAATCTAGTTCCGGGGCTACTCGTCAACACTATGATTATTTGTTGTTTAAGATAAGACGGGCTTTGGAATTGAAATAATCTATGTAAACTGTATCAGTGTTTATTCGATTTTAAATAAAAATCCCATTACTTCCCGAAAAAGTAATGGGATTTATTAAGTTGTATTTACTTATTCTATATCCTTAATAATATGTATCGCATTCAATGCCAGAGGAAAACCGATATATGGCAGGCATTGAATCATGGCAGCGATGAGGGTTTCCTTGTTGTTTCCCGCTTTAAGGTTGCCTTGCGCGTGCGATTCGATTTGCCGTTCTGCACCGAGGGTTGCCAAGATGCAGAGGGATAATAATTCACGAGTTTTAATATCCAGCCCGCTCCGGGTGTAAAAGTCGCCGAAACACATTTCCGTGAGGAGGCGGGGAAGAGTGTCATTCATTCCGGCGGGGAGAGTTTTCAACGCTTCTTTCATTTTTTCGCCGTAGAGCGCGTGTTGGATTTCTTTCCCTTTCTCGAATCGTTCTTCCTCTTTCACGGTTTCTTGGGATTCCAACGGTAGGGCGATACCACGTTCTTTGAATACCTCGTTGATCGTGCCAAGTGCGTTCAGTGTTTTCGGGAAACCGATAAACGGGGCGCACAAGTAAACTAATTCCCGCAATTCAACGGGAGTAACTCCCGCGTTCAAGGCTGCCCCGGCGTGGGCTTTCAGTTGTGGCAACGTCTGCATCGCGGTTAATGTAATGCAGGTGATCATCTCACGTGTTTTCATATCCAGATTACCGGTGCGGAAAATATCCCCGAAGATGAACTTCTGGAGAATATCCATCATTTCCGGATCCGAACCTTGTCCGGTTAATGCTTCTCCGCCGAACAAGGTGGTATAATTCTTTTTGCATAACTCGATTCTATCCGTATCTTTTCCATTTTTAGGCGTTTGTTGCGCGAAAGTAGAAACCGCTTCCGAGTATTCCTCGTCAGTCACTTCGCCCATCCATTCCGTGTTGTTCTCGCTGACTCTGGGCGTAATTCCGATATGCGTGAAGCGGCTGTCCGGGGCGGCTCCATGCCAGTGAATCGTGTTGGCGGGGATATTCACCACGTCGCCGGGTTGTAAGCGTCGTGCCGGTTTACCTTTTTCTTGGTAGTAACCGATGCCTTCCGTGCAAAGCAAAATCTGACCTATCGTGTGCGAGTGCCAGTAATTGCGTGTTCCCGGGGCAAAAGTGACATTGTACACGTTACACTCGTACTCCGGTTGACCGGATAGGTATTGCAACCAAGCTTCCCCGGTGAAATTTGCCGTAACGGGTGTGCCTAAACCCAGCACCGGCTCCGTTTTCTTTGTAGATGCTTCCATCGTTAATTTGTTTTGATTATTATTTTTACTGTAAGTGCCATTCTTGCATGAATTTGTAAATGTCATGACCATGCAAATCATTATTAAAACGAAATTCTTTCTCATGTGTATTTTGTTTTAGGTTAAGATTTCAGTTTAATTCTATCCGGTTTCTTTATTACAAAGATATTTCACCTCGTGCGACAGGATGGTATATGGATTACGGATGTTTGT
The DNA here is from genome assembly GCF_022132345.1 of Butyricimonas sp. DFI.6.44. Classification (NCBI taxonomy): domain Bacteria; kingdom Pseudomonadati; phylum Bacteroidota; class Bacteroidia; order Bacteroidales; family Odoribacteraceae; genus Butyricimonas; species Butyricimonas sp. DFI.6.44. The sequence goes on from NZ_JAKNJD010000004.1 coordinate 238,684, forward strand.
ACCCATTTTACAGGTCGGGAATAAATTCATGAAGAAAATTTTTAACTTTGTATCAGACATATAATAGTAGAACCCATGGACGAGATATTGAATATTGAAACAATAGACCAGTACAATAAGCTGTACAATCAGGAAACGTTGCACCCTCTCGTGAGTGTTGTCGATCTTTCGAAATCAAAAGAGAGAAGGTATTGCCGGATGAATTTTGGTCTTTACGCTCTCTTCTTGAAGGAAGTCAAGTGCGGGGATATGCGTTACGGGCGTAATTATTACGATTACCAAGAAGGGACGGTAGTTTGTATCGCCCCGGGACAGGTGGTCGGTTTCGAGGACACGGGCGAAGTCTATCAGCCGAAGGGGCGGGGATTGGTGTTTCATCCCGATTTGATTCGGGGTACGTCATTGGCGCGGGATATCAAGAATTACTCTTTTTTCTCTTACGAGTCGAACGAGGCTTTGCACCTTTCGGAGCGGGAGAGGGGAATCGTGCTCGACTGTCTGAATAAGATATTGATGGAATTGGAGCACTCGATTGATAAGCATAGTAAACGGCTTATTGTCACGAATATCGAGTTATTGCTTGATTACTGTACCCGTTTCTACGAGCGGCAGTTTATCACTCGCGAGAGCGTGAACAAGGATACGCTCACGAGGTTCGAGAATCTGATAAACGAGTATTTCCAAAATCAGGTACAGACGGAAGGATTGCCTTCCGTGAAATATTTTGCAGATAAAATATGCTTGTCACCCAATTACTTCGGGGATTTGATTAAAAAGGAAACGGGGAAATCGGCACAGGAATATATCCAGTTGAAATTGATAGGTGTCGCCAAAGAAAAAGTGCTTAACCCGGCTAAAACGATTAGCCAGATCGCTTACGAACTGGGATTCCAGTACCCGCAGCATTTCGTGCGTGTTTTCAAAAAGCGGGTGGGGTGTACCCCATCGGAGTATCGGTTGCAAGGTTCGTGATGTTTTTTTTCAATGTATTATGGAGAATAAAGGCTATCGAAAACAACCTTCGCGAAATTAACTTATCCAAAGGCGAAGGGAAGTTACCAGATTCCATAACACGTGTAGAGCGATAACATGACCGAATCCTAGCTGAATTCTTGTGTGCCCGAAGATTAAGGCTCCGGCGAAGATAGCCAAGAAGAACGTTATAGGCATGTTATAGATATGGTATATCGTGAAAAGAGTTGCCGATAGGTAGAAAATAACGGTAGGGTGGGTATTCCATTTGTAAAAGAAATGGAAGTTTGTGGTGATAGATATGCATAAATATCGATTACTGGGTGTGGTTTCCGGTAATTATAGTTTATTGTATAAAATAATATAAAAGACATACTTCAATAGGGTATATTACTGTAATATTATAGTTATTTTCTAGGTATTCGCTCCTATTCACTTCCCATTCCACTCCCATTTAAAGTCTATTTTAATAAAATATTTATTGTATTTTATTTGCATTTAGATGGATTTTATTATATATTTGTCCTATCGGATATTTGTTATAGATAACGGTGAATGATAGGATTTTCTTATGATTTGACCGATAAGTAGGTATGTATGGTGTAAGTAAAACAAGGAAGGTATGGCTACATTAAATGATTCTTTATTGAGTGGGGCGTCAGGGAAACTTGATGGCTACGTGATTTATCGGGTGGGGAAGAAGACGTATATGCGGAAATTGGCGGAGAATGTGTCTAACCCTCGTACGGACGGGCAGACGATGCAGCGGGCGAAGTTGCCGGGGGCACAGACGATGTATCGTGCGATGCGGGATGGTATGTTGAAAGATGTGCTTGATGTTGCCGCTCGCGAGGAAGAGCGGCGTTCCGGTTATCATTGGTTTTTGCACGCTAATATGAACGTGTTCGGGAAAGAGCATTATATTGATTACTCGAGATTGGAATTGACGGCAGGGAGTTTGCAATTGCCTTTCGAGATGAAAATGATCGAGGGGGACGAAACGTACGCTTTGTTTAGTTGGATAGATAATTCCGGTTCGGTGACGGCACAGGCGACAGATCGGTTGCTGGTAGCCGCGATCTTTGACGATGAACCGTATAGTCCGGTGGTGTTGGAGATGGATAGGTCGTGCAGGGGTGACGGTGCGGGAGTCGTGAATTTGCCCGAGGGTACGTGGAAAACGGTACATTTATATTGTTTTTTCGCTTCGGAAACGGAGAGGCGTTATTCCCCGTGCCGGTATTTTAGTATTAGTAAATCTTAAAAAGAAACGGTTATGGCTATATTCGATTCGACTATTTTTCGAGATTTGTCAGGGTCCGTGGGAAACGTGACCGCGTATAAATTGGGTGACAAGCAGGTGGCAAGGGCAAAGACTTTCGTCGTGCGGGATGCGAAGTCTTTGGCTCAGTTAAAGCAGCGTTTGCGGATGAAAGAGGTTGCCCGGCTTAGGCGGGGGATTGTGGGGGTGTTGCCCTTGGGGTTTTGTACTTCGTCAAGGAAGGTGTGTTTGAATGGTTTCTTGAAAGAGAATATCAAAAAAGTGGAGGTTGATGATGATTTGAATGTGACGTTCGATTTGTTGTCCCTTTCGCTTTCTGCCGGGGAGTTGGCGTTGCCGTCGATACAGGCGGAGGTTGACGGGGATATGCGGCGGGTGATGTTTCATTGGGAGAAGCAACCGTTGATGCCTTATATGTTCAAGGATGACCGTTTGTACGGGGTGGTATATGAAAGTGGCTTGCGGAGGTGTAGGAAGGTGGAGTTGGGGACGAGGGGTGTGAGTGGGGATATGGCGTGGGAGTTGCCGAGAGATTGGGACGCGGGGAAGTTGGTGGTGTACGGTTTTGCCGTGAGTGCCGACGGGAAGAAGGCGTCGGGGACGTTGGGCGTGTGCCGGAGTTGAACAGGATGTGGTGGCTCGTAAAGATGTCGTAAGATGGATGATTTTCAAGATAGTGATGTGTTGGTGAAGTCCTTGCGGAGTGGTGAGGAAAGGGCATTCGTGTATCTTTTTGATAATTATTATGACGGTTTGGTGAATTATGCCGGGCGTATCGTGAAGGAGGTGGAGTTGGCAAATGATTTGGTGCAGAGCACGTTTTGTAAACTTTACGAGGATAGGAAGGTGTTGGATGTGCGATTGTCGATTAAGTCGTATTTGTATAAGTCCGTGTATAATAGTTGTTTGAATGCGATTAAACATCAAAAGGTTGTCCGTAATTATATCGACCGTGAGATGTTGGATTTTTATTTCGAGGAGGTTGTTCAGCGACCGGAGGTAGAGCTGGAATTGCTGGAACAGGATATAAGAAAGGTGCTTGAAGAGGCTGTAGAACGGTTGCCTGAGCGTTGCCGGGAGGTATTTGTCTTGAGTAAAATGGAGGAATTGTCTAATAAGGAGATCGCGGAGAAGTTGAATGTTTCCGTGAAAACGGTTGAAGCACAGATGACTAAAGCTTTGTCCCGTTTGCGGAAGGATTTGGAATGGTTACTTTGTGTTATTTTTGTTACAAATTTTTGATTCGGGCGTAGGGGTTATCCTTTTCAGAGTTGTCATATAGGTATAAAGGAAAATACTATGGCAAACGAGATGGATGAATTGATATGGCGAGTGCTTGACGGGAAGGCTTCTCCCGGGGAGATTCACCGTGTGGCGGAGTGGGTGAAGGAGTCCGGCAATAGGGTGTATTTCCGACAGTTGCGGAAGGTCTGGAATCTGGTGAATGGTCCGAGTGTTACCCCGGAACGGAAACGGGTGGAGTTGGAGCGTTTTCGGAATTTCATGCGTCAACAGCCCGTGAGAAAAGAGAGGCGTTTGGTTTGGAAAGAGGGGTGGTACAAGTATGCTGCCGTTATAGTTATTCCTGTTTTGATAGCTGTTTATTTGTCGTGGTACGAGTTTGCGCGGGAGGATACGCGGGTGCTTTTGAACGAGGAACCGGTGTATCCGGGTACCCGTCAAGCGATATTGACTATCGCGGGCGGGGATACGATAGCCTTGCCTCCGAATCGGGATGTGGATATTCAATTGGCTGGTCAAGTGCGTGTTGTTGGTTCGGGAGAGAGTATCGCTTACGAGTTGGGCGAGGGGGAGTGCGCGAGTGAGGAGCGGTATAATACGTTGACGACTCCGGTCGGGGGTGAGTATCAAGTGGTGTTGTCCGACGGGTCCCGAGTGTGGTTGAACGCGTTGACACGACTGCGTTACCCGGAGATATTCAAGGAGGATTGTCGTGAGGTGCATTTGAGCGGGGAAGCTTATTTCGAGGTGGCGCATGATCCGGAGCGTCCGTTCGTGGTGGTGGCGAATGGGGTGGAGGTGACGGTTTACGGCACGCGGTTTAACGTGAATAATTACGGGACGGACGTGGTACGAACCGTGTTGGTTGACGGTAAGGTGGGAATACGGGTTATGGAGTCGGGCAAAGAGGTGGTGTTGAGCCCGAATGATATGGCGGAGTTTTTCGAGGTGTCGCGGTCTGTAAAAGTGAGGAAGGTTGACCCGTACGTGTACACGGCGTGGAAGGAGGGTAAATTCGTGTTTGAGGATGAGCCTATCGAGGAGATTATGAAGCGTTTGAGTAACTGGTATGGCGTAAAAGTTCTTTATGCTGACGAACGGGTGAAGAAGCAGACGTTCACGGGGGTGATTACCCGTTACACGGAGGTGAGTAACGTGTTGCATTTGATCGGGGAAACGGCTGTCGTGCGCTTTCAGTTGAATGGAAATGTCGTGACCGTGGGTACGTGATAAAAATAAAACCGGTAGTTATTGGGCTAACTACCGGTAGTAGATTGATGCGTTTGCATCAAAATGTCAAACTAATTGCAAAGTTATGAAAAAATTTGAAGAATCGGGAATTTATGTCGCGAGAGGGTGTGTATTGCTGTTATTTTTGTTGTTTACGACGGGAGTTATGGCGCAACACCAGAAGGTGACGATCGACGTGAGAGATGTCGGCGTACAGGAAGTGTTTAAATCCATTAACAAGCAGACGGGGTTGGATTTCGTGTACGGGGCGTTGCAGTTGAAGGAGCTTGGTACGGTGACACTTCAGATGAGGGATGTGACGGTGGAGGAGTTGATGGCGAAGTTGTTTGCCGGGACACAGTTCGAGTACAAGTTTGAAATGAAGTCGATTGTTATCAAGAAAAAGGAGAAGAGGGATGAGGTGAGGAACCGGAGTTTGAGCGGAAGCGTGAAGGACGAGAATGGAAAACCGTTGCCGGGCGTGACGGTGGCGGTGAAGGGGATTAGTTTGGGTACTGCCACGGATAAGGATGGGAAGTATAAGTTGTTTTTCCCGTGGGTGGAGAAGCCGGTTATCGTGTTTTCTTTTATCGGTATGGAAACTTTGGAGGTCAAGTACGCGGGCAATGACACGATCAATGTGGTGATGAAGGAGTGTGTCGCTGAGTTGGAGGAGGTGTTGGTGCAAACGGGTTACCAGTCGATTGACCCGAGAAAGAACACCAGCGCTGTTACCACGATTAAGGCCGCAGATATTATTACTCCGGGGTTGCAGACGATAGACCAGATGCTGGAGGGGTACGTGCCGGGGATGGTTTTTATGCAGAACACGGGACAGATTGGTGCCGCACCGCGTTTGCGCGTCAGGGGGACTTCCACCGTGTTGGGGTCGCAGGAGCCGTTGTGGGTGATTGACGGGATCGTGCAAGAGAATCCGGTGAACGTGGATCCCTCGCAGATTAATGATTTGGATTTCGTGAATCTGTTGGGGAATGCCATATCCGGCTTGAATCCGGAGGACATCGAGCAAATCGACGTGCTGAAGGATGCTTCGGCAACGGCTATATACGGTGCCCGCGCGGGGAATGGCGTGATCGTGATCACGACGAAGAAGGGGAAGGCGGGTCCGCCCTCGGTGTCTTATTCGTTTTCCGGCACGTATACCCGTCGCCCTTATTACACGGACCGTGCTGTGAACGTGATGAATAGCGAGGAACGGATTGATTTCTCGCGTGAGTTGATTGCCAAGCAGACGGTTTACCCGACAATTAAGACTTGGATCGGGTACGAGGAAGCGATCAGGAAGTATTACAGGGGGGAGATTTCTTTCGAGAAGTTCCAGCAAGACGTGGGGTATTACGAGCGAGTGAACACGGATTGGTTCGATCTGTTGATGCAGAATTCATTCTCGCATAAGCACACGCTGAGTTTGTCGGGCGGAACGGACAAGACGAAGTATTACGCTTCCGTGGGGTATAGCGATATGAAGGGTGCCGAGCGGAGGGAGAAGAATAAGTTGTACTCGGTCAGCTTGAAGGTGGATGTGAATTACAATCGTTTCGATTTGCATTTTGATATGAAAGGGAACGTGGGAGAGAAGAGATACACGCCTTCGGATGTGGGTGTCACGGAATACGCTTATAATACCACGAGGGCTCTTCCTGCCTACACGGAATCGGGAGATTACTGGTATTACGTGCGGGAGGGAAGCGATAATACGGGGTATTATCAATTGTTTAATATCTTGAAGGAGGTGGAAAACAGCACGCAGGATATTGATTCTCACGGGATGACTTTTACCGGAACGTTGGGGTACCGTATCATGGACCCGTTGAAGTTTGCCTTGACGCTTTCTTATTCGGTGAATAACACGGAACAGGATATTTGGCACGGGGAGGATACTTATTATTGCAGGAAGTTGAGGTCGAATATGCCGGATGGCTCGGAGAATCTTAATTATAATAGATTGCCCGTGGGTGGGGAATTGCAGGAGAAGAACACGAGAAGGAATGCCTATACTTTGAGGGGACAGTTGAATTTTAACAAGTATTTGGATGTTGCCCGGAATCACATGATCGTGGCGGCTGTAGGTGGGGAAATGTCTTCTAACAAGTACAAGGGGCTGGAGCAGACTTATCGCGGTTTTTTGAAGGAACGCGGGTTGCAGATGGCGGAGATTGATTTGAAAAAGTACGTGAAGTACGCGGAGTGGTTGCAAACGGCAGAGGCGAAGGGGATTCGTACGGATCAGTTGACGAATATGATTTCGGGGTATTTCACATTATCGTATAGTTACAAGGATTACTATACGTTGAATTTTAATACCCGCGTGGATGCCTCGAACAAGTTTGGTTCCCGCGCGAATGATAAGTTTTTGCCGATATGGTCGGTTTCCGGGAGGCTTAATTTGAAGGAGGCGTTTATGGAGCGTGCCAATTGGGTGAACACGTTGGCTTTGAGGGCTTCGTTCGGTTATCAGGGAAATATGCTGGATTCGGAAACGGTGGAAACTGTAATAAAGCGGGGAACGCATGACAAGTATTTTAACGAGTACGCTTCTACGATTTACAAGTATCCCAATCCTTTGTTGAAGTGGGAGAAAATTTCCAGCGTGAATACGACTTTGGATTTTGCTTTTTTGAAAAATAAGATCCGGGGTTCTGTTTCTTATTATTACAAGAAGACGAGGGATGCTTTTTTGAGCAAGAAGGTTTCGGAGGTTAACGGAATAGATGCTTACGTGGTGAACAAGGGTACGTTGACGAATCGGGGGATGGAGCTCGCGTTGAATTTTATCCCGGTGAACACGTTTGGCGGTGGTTCGAAAAACGGTTTTCGCTGGAGTTTTGATCCTCAGTTCGGTCAGGTGATTAATAAGTTGCTTAACAAAGCTATAAATAACGGCAAGAAGCAGAGTTTGCGCGACGAGGATAATATTACTTACACGGATTATTTGAATGGAAGGGTAGAAGTTGCCGGTCGACCGTTGAATAGTTTCTTCTCTTACCGTTTCGCGGGTTTGGACCCGGCGGATGGCCGCCCGATGTTCAGTGGCACAGAGGTTAATTACACGGTGAATGGAGAGGAAGTGCTGGGAGAAGATGGCGAGGTGATCACGAACAAGAGTCGTTACGCTGAGATGACGAAGGAGCAGGTGTTCCTGGAAGTGATGGATTATTCCGGTTGCCGTGTGCCGAAGTTGCAGGGAGGTGTACGTAATACATTTTCTTATAGAGGGTTTGCGTTGGCGTTGAATTTGAGTTATAGTATAGGTTCTAAGGTGCGTTTGTTGAGAATGTATCCGAATATTGCCAAGGAGAACGGAACGTTGGCTCCACAGCCGATGGAGAACGTTCGCCGGGAGTTTTTAAGGCGTTGGAAGAGCCCGGGGGATGAGGCGTACACGAATGTGCCGGGGATTATATCGGATGATGAGTTCGTGAAGTCTTTGTCTAACGGTTGGTGGCGTAAAGAAACGTATTCGTTCGGGACGAATATCTGGCAAATGTATGATTACTCGGATATTCGTGTCGTGAGCGGGAATTATCTTAAAATACAATCGGTGTCGTTGCGTTATAATGTGCCGACGAGATGGTGTAACCGGTTGTTTTTGAAAAGTGCTTACGTGAGTTTGTCGGGTACAAACCTGTACACTTGGGGGGCTAAGGCGTTGAAAGGGCAGGATCCTTCCACGCAAACGGGTAGTTCGACGAAAATTGCGCAGTCCGTGCGTCCCACGTATTCGTTTAGTTTGAATGTAACTTTTTAATCGAGTATGGTTATGAGAAAGATGATTTATGTTTTGTGGCTGTGTTGCTTGGGTGGTCTTTTTTCCGCTTGTAGCGGTTTTTTGGAAGAGTACTCGCAGGATTTGACTTATATACAGACCGTGGATGATTTGAACGAGCTTTTGGTGGGAAGCGGTTATATTTCAAACACGTCGGATTTTTTGCCTATGTTGCACGTGATGGATGATGACACGGAGTACGTGAGAAAACCCACGACGCCGGGATATTGGGGGTTCCATTATTGGTTGGCTAATCCTTTCGTGTCGGGTGCCGGGGTGGAGCAGAAGGACGGGGTGTGGTCGACGTTTTATAAATATCTGGCGGCGATTAACGTGGTGATGACTAAAGCGGAGGATTTCGCGTCGGAAGGCGAGGCGTATAGAAAAGTGAAGGGTGAAGCTTATTTCTTGAGGGGGATGGATTATTTTTATCTGGTGAATTTGTACGCGAAGCCGTATTCCGCCAAGACGGCGGCGAGTGAACCCGGAGTACCGTTGAAGTTGACGGAGTATGTCGAGGATAAGCATTACGTGCGGGCTTCGCTGGCTGAGGTGTACGCTTCGATTGTTTCCGATTTGAAGAGTGCTGCCGTTTATCTGGAGGGAACGACGCAAACGACGAAGAGAAGGGCAAATGTGGACGCGGCACGTGCTATGTTGAGCCGGGTGTACCTGTACATGGCGGGAGAGGAGAATTGGGAGAATTGTGTGGCGATGTGCGATTCCGTTTTGAAGAGTAAACGGTACGATTTGTATGATATTAACGAGCATGAGCTCAAGAAGGATTTTATTTTTCTGGATTCCCCGGAAACGATATTCACGCAGGGAAAGTGTAGTGCCCGAAACCCGATATTCATGGGACAATCTCAAGTAGCTACTTATATGCTGACACAGGATTTGCTGGGGAGGTATGATGCGGATGTCGATTTGAGGTATTCTCATTGGTTTAATAACGTGAGGAATATCGGGTGGATTTGGATGAAGTATTCGCCTTTAACGCCGGTTGTTTCGACGATGGTTTCGAGCGAGTTTTTGCTTCGGTTGCCGGAGGTGTATTTGAATAAAGCGGAGGCATTGATTATGTTGGGACGCACGGAGGAGGCGGTAGAGGTGTTGAGGGCGTTGAGAGAAAAACGTTTGGTGGAGGGGACAATGGATGTTATTCCCTCGAATCAGAAGGATTTGGTGGATTTCGTGCGGCTGGAACGCCGTTTGGAGTTGTGTGGGGAGGGGCACCGTTGGTTTGATTTGCGGCGTTACGCTGTTCACCCGACTTTCCCGGAAGAGAAGGAGATTATACACGAGTATGTGAATCAATCGGCACGTATCGGTTATTACAGGTTGGCTCCTTATTCCGAGAATAGCGGGAATTGGGTATGGCCGATACCGGAGTACGCAATTACTTTTAATGACGGTACGTTGGTCGCTAACGAGAGGGATGGTGCGCCTTTGGTTGAATATTAAAAAAGAGAGAGATGAAAAAGATTTTATTTGTATGGATGCTGTGTTGCGGGCTGATGGCTTGTAACCGGGATGATAAGGATACTCATGTTTCTTATAAGGATATGGAGTGGTACGTGGTGGAGGATAGCGACGACGAGTTAGACCATTTGATTTACGAGGTTTATAAATCTACGGGGATTCCTCTTTTTTACAAGGACACGATTCGGAGCCGTACGGAGGTGAATGAATGGGGGGGAGAGTACACGCTTTACCAGATATTGAACCCGAATTACATGATAGAGGGTATGTCTAAATTGTGGACATTCACGAAGTCGACGGACCGGGAAAAATTGAAGAAGGGGGTGGAGTTGTTTCGGGATGAGGTGTATCCCAAGCTCCCGAAAGGATATCGCTCGGCGTGTTATCTTTTGGTGGATCAGTTGCGTCAAAAGGAGTTTTATACGGATGTCGTGGGGGCTCGTAAGGGGATGAATACGACGGTTATCGGTCGGGTGGCAGAAGTGGACGAAATGTCCGAGGAGGAGCGGGAGCGTTTGGCTTGGGAGGTTGTCGCGGAGGAAGTGTATGATAGTATCCAGTTGAATTATTCCAAGGAGGTGGATGCGTTTTTTCAAGTGAGTTTCGTGCTGTGCAAGAAAAAAGACGTGTATTCGGATATTATCACGAAGTTCAAGAGTAATATTCCGAATTATAATGCCGGATCGAATGGGGCGGCGACAGACCCGAGGGAGGCCGGTTTCTTGCGCTGGTGGCAGAGTAAAAGGTATACACCGGAGTATAAGGATGATGTGTGCAGTTATCTGATAGAGGTGTTGATGGGTGATGACGAGGGGTTTGCAGAAAGGAACGCGGGGTTTAAAGGATGTCTCGAGAAATATGATATTATAAAAAATATCGCCGTGGAGATGGGGCTTAGGAGGTAAGTTTAGTCTATAAAGTCTGTAAGGTCCATAAGGTCAAAAGTCCATGGACCCCTGCGGGGCGCTTTGCTTACGGCAGTGTTGCTGCCGATAAACTCTGTCCGAAAGACTCCAGTGACTTTACAGACTTTATGGACCTTATGGACTTTACGGACTAAAGGTGTGTTTTGACACACTGTATAATAATATGTTGTATGTAAATGAATTGTATGAAAAATCCAATTGTAAGAGTGGAACATTTATCTCATCGTTACACGGTGCAGTGGGCGATAGAAGATATTAATTTTGAGATTGAAGCGGGAGGAATCGTGGGATTGTTGGGATCTAACGGTGCGGGTAAGTCAACGACCATGAATATTATTTGCGGGGTGTTGAATCAGACTCGCGGGGAGGTGTTTATTGATGGGGTTAATTTGAGAGAACATCCCGTGGAAGCAAAAAGGAATATCGGTTTTTTACCCCAAAAGCCGCCGATTTATCCGGATTTGAATGTCGAGGAGTATTTACGGTTTTGTGCGGACTTGAGGTTTGTCGCTAAAAAAGATATTCAGTCGGCGGTGAACCGGGCAATGGCACGTTGCGGTATCACGCATTTTAAGGATCGTTTGATACGGAATTTATCCGGGGGATACCAGCAACGCGTGGGAATAGCCCAAGCTATCGTGCATGACCCTAAGTTCGTGATATTGGATGAACCGACTAATGGTTTGGACCCGAATCAGATCGTGGAGGTTCGTAATTTGATTCGAGAGATAGCCTCGGATCGTACGGTTTTGCTTTCCACTCATATTTTGTCGGAAGTGCAGGCTACATGTCGGGATATAAAGATGATCGAGTGCGGGCGTGTTGTTTTCTCCGGTACGGTGGATGATTTTGACAATTATATCAAACCTAACACGTTGTTGGCATGTTTTGAACGCCCTCCGCTGGAAGATGAATTGTTGGCCGTGGAGGGAATCACCAAGGTGAAAAAAGTGAACGAGAAGAATTATCGCCTGTGGTTTGACGGTGGACGGGATGTGTCAAAGGATGTGGTGAAGTGCAGTGTGAAGAATGGTTGGGAGTTGGAAGAGATTCGTTTCGAGAAGAGTTCTTTGGATGCCGTGTTCGCAAAATTGTCAAATAAAGAGATTCGTGAATTATAAAACGTGGAATGATGAAAACAATATATAAGATAGCGAAATTAGAGTTAGCTAACCTTTTTTATTCTCCGATCGCGTGGTTTATATTGATAATATTCATGTTGCAGATGGGTATTAATTTCGGGGAGATGATGGGGTCGTTGGGACGGTTCCAAGAGTTGGGACGGAATTTAATGAATTTGACGGCGAGGGTGTATTACGGGGGAATGGGTGGTTTGTTGCGCGGGGTGTCAAGTTCTTTGTATCTTTATATTCCTTTGTTGACGATGGGGTTGTTGAGTCAGGAGTTTAGCCGGGGATCGGTGAAATTACTTTTCTCTGCCCCGATTACCAGTTGGCAGATTGTGCTTGGAAAGTATGTCGGTATTATGATATACGGGTTCTGTTTGATGCTCGTTATCGGGGTGTATGTTGCTATCGGTTGGGTGACGATTGAAAATTTTGACTGGCGACCGGTGCTGATCGGGATGTTGGGGTTGTATTTTTTGCTGGGAGCTTATGCGGCTATCGGGCTTTTCATGTCTTCGTTGACTTCGTACCAGATTGTTGCCGCTTTGGGGACTTTTGTCGTGTTCGCGTTGTTGAATTTGGTCGGAAGGGTCGGGCAAGATATTGAATTCGTGCGGGATATCACGTACTGGCTTTCTTTGGGAGGGAGAGTGAACACGTTTTTGCAGGGCATGGTTTGTAGCGAGGACGTGTTGTATTTTGTTATCGTGATCGCGATGTTTCTTTCATTCTGTTTTTTGAAGATCCAGCTGGGGCGTGCCCGTTATTCCGGTTTGTCCAAGATGATGCGTTACGGGGGAGTGTTCGCGGTGGCGATGCTTGCCGGTTACGTGACTTCTCGTCCGGTGTTGAAAGTGTATTATGACGGGACTTACACGAAGGCGAATACTATTTCCGAGGCTAGTCAGGATATCGTGAAACGACTGGACGGGGGAATGACGATCACGACTTACGTGAATCTCTTGGATAATGTTTATTCTTTTTCCCGAAAGGGTGTTTTGAGTGATATGGCTTTCTTCGAGAAATACGTGCGCTTTAAGCCGGATATTAAGATGAAGTATGTTTTTTATTATGATGAGGTGGATAATCCGAAATTGGAGCAGATGTATCCCGGTTTGAGTGCCGAGGAGAAAGCGAAAAAGGTGGTGAAGGCTGCCAATTTGAATTTGGATGATTATTTGTCCCCGGAGCAGATCCGTGAGCGTGTGGATCTCTCGGGGGAAGGGAATCATTTTGTTCGTATATTGGAAAGGGATAACGGTCAGACCGCCCGCTTGAGGATATTTACCGATATGCAGAAGCATCCTTCGGAAACGGAGGTTTCTGCAACGTTGAAACGTATGGTTATGAAGTTGCCTAAGGTCGGTTTTTTGAAAGGGCATGGGGAACGTTCTATCACGAGAAATAAGAATCGGGATTATTCTTTGTTCGCTTATGGCAGATATTTCAGGCATTCGTTGTTAAATCAAGGGTTTGATGTGGTGGAGTCCGAATTGGAACCGGAAAAGGATAATTTGCAGGATATTGATATTCTGGTGATAGCAGATCCGTTGGAAGCGTTTGAGGATTGGGAACTAGGGCAGTTGTCTGATTATATTGACTGGGGAAATAATTTGATTATAGCCGGAGAACCGAAGAACGATGAGTATTTAGCTCCTGTGTTGGAAAAGTTCGGGATTCGGTATGTTCCGGGGACATTGGTGCAACCGATGGAAGAGTTTCCTGCCGATTTGCTGGTGGTTCGTTCGACGTTGGCGGGAGCGAGATTAAGCAGGGTGAGTGCCGGTTGGCGGCGTTCGATTTTTACCATGCCGGGGGCTATGGGAATTGATTCGGTGGCAGACAAGGGATTCAGGATGATTCCTTTGTTGGTATCTCGGGATTCCGGTTGTTGGAATGAGGTGGAAACGACGGATTTCGTGAATGGAACCGTGAAGTTGAATCCCGCGGCAGGAGAGAGGGAAGCCCGGATGGTAACGGCGATGGCTCTTGAAAGGGAATGTAACGGGCGAAATCAACGGGTGTTGGTGCTGGGGGATGCCGATTGCATTAGTATGGGCGAGCTTTCTGCAGTCCGGAGAGGTATACGGGCTTCGAATTTTTCGTTGATTCAAGGGGCATTTTGTTGGTTGTCCGATGAGGAATTGCCGGTAGATATACGACACCCGAACCCGATTGACAATAAAATCTTTTTGGGAATATCTTCGGGAACATGGGTGAAAGTGTTCGTGAAATGGATTCTTCCTTCTGTTTTGTTGTTGTTAGGGATGATTTTGCTTTTGCGCAGGCAAAGGAAATAGAAAGAGTGTTATTTATAGGAAGAGCACGTCAATTTTTTTTGACGTGCTCTTTTTGAGCTTTTCTTATGTTTTCTATTGGCAAAAATGGAGTAGGAGATTATGTCCGATCCGTTGTAGTTTGAGCATTTGTTTTTTCCGGGGAGTTTGTAGCGGGTGTTGTCGCCGCTTCGGCTTGGGCTTGTTCGTCACCCGGGAGGACAAGGTTGATCTTGTACTGGTTTTTACCGTTGTAGATTTTTAAGGCTTCCGGCTTTATCGTTTCCACCCGGAGGTTTGCCTCGGGTATTCCTTGGGTGATAAGGTAAGTGGCGGCTTTTTGATTCCTTAGGCGGATGAAGCGGTCTACTTGGTCTTGCAGGGTTTGTTCGGGAACGAGGGACAGGGCTTTGTCGGTCACGGAATTATTTTGGTGTTCCGGGGCGACTATACCGGACAGGTAGGTATTCAAGTTTTGATCTTTGGTTTCTATTTCGCCGATTTTGGCGTAGTCGATTGCCAGAAGGGTGGAATCGCTTTTTTCCGGGTGTTGTGACAGGTAATATTTCTTTTTGGCGTTGAATAGAGCCAGTTCTTCCCGTGCTTGCGGGAGGTTGATTTGCTGTTCCAATACCAGCGTCATGGCGGGTTTGTCCTTGATGATTTTTGCCAGATCGTTGAACGTGGTGAATTGTTCCGATGTAAATTCCCATTGACTGGGGTCGAGAGGGATGGATTGCAATTTATCCGGGGATAATCCTAATGAATTTGCCATGAAGGTGACCGGGGAGACGGCTATTTTCACGAGCAGGTTGGTAAGCGTCTTGAAAATCAGTTTCCGGTAGGAGAATTCCGGGGAGGTGATGTTGCCTTTTACCGGGAGTTCCATGTTGATTTTGTCGTTTTTATCCTTGATTAGATAAAGGGCAGTCTTCATCGGGATGTTGTATTCCGCTTTCAGGTCTTTGCGTTTGTTTTCCAGCTCGAACCGGAAAGCATCCAGTGTATTTCTTCCTTCAAGCATATTGTCGGTAATCACGTTCACGCTGGTGAAAGCGAGATTTCCCTTCCGTATCGGGTAGGCGAAGTAGGCGAGACAATAGGGAGCAAAGCCGCGCAGGTCTACGTTTTTGATGCTTAATGTCAGCATGAGGTTACTGATGTCGTCGAGTTTCCCTTTCCAGTTGAGGAACGCGCTTCCGCCTTGCCCCATGTTCATCTTCATTAGAATATGGTTCGTGCCGGAAAGAGTCACGGAGTCTGCCTGCACAGAGATGTGTGTCATGGGAAAAGAGAACGGTTGTGCCAGCGTGTGGTCGTTAAACGTGAAGGAACATTCGGCGATGTCGAGTTTGTTTAATTTCAACCGCATGGGTGTTTCCGCCACGGAATCCGTCGTGACCGTGCTTCGTGTCGTGTCGGCGGGGGAGGCTTTCATGAGGTCGGAGAGGTTGTTGTGATCTTTGTACAAGTCAAATGAGGTGGTGAGGCCTCTCATGGTGAGGGTGTTGAAATAGAATGTGTTTGTCGAGGGATTGATTTCCTGTATGTCTATCCCGATGGTGTCAAGAGTGAGCACGTTCTTCTGGTGCATGTCCGCGAGAGATAGTTTCTTTAATCCGGTTTGTCCCTTGACCGAGAGATCGAGCACGTGATTCACGTTGCCCGTTATATCCATGTCGGCAGATAGTAACCCGCCGAGCTTACTGATATTCAAGTAATCGGTCAAGTAGGCTTGCAGGTTGTCTATGGCAAGGTCTTGGAGATTCAAATGGATGAGGTAATCGCCGTTTGTCAAGTTGTATTCGGTTTGAGTTTGCAGGCTACCGCCGTTGCTGAAATTCAGGTTGATGCCCACGTTCGTGTTCTCCCCGCTGAAGTAAACCCCGGGAATGTGGAGGTTCATATCTTCCATGTCCCAGACGGATTGGCGTATTTTGTCCTCGTAGTATACGCGACCTTGCCGGAGATTGATGTTGCTTATGGCTATTGTCATGGGGGAGGAGTTTGTTGTATCCTTGGAGGATGCCGTTTCCGTGGTGTCGGATGAGGCTAGTGCCAGCAGGTCGTTGAAGTTGAATACGTCCCCTTTTTGCCATACCATGACCCGCGGGTGCACGAGCGTGATTTCGTTTACCCGTAATTCGTTAGCGAGTAACCTGTATAAAGACAGGTCTACCACGAGGGTGTCGAATGACACGAACGCCGTGGTGTCGTCCGGTTCGTAAAGGGTGAAATCGGAGATCCGGTTGTACCCCGTGAAAAGATTTGAATAGAGCTCGTTGATTTGGATTTTCCTGCCGACGAGTTCTTTCCCGTGTTTGTTAATGTAGTTTTTGGCTATCGGCGGTGCGATAATTGCACAGATTATAACTAAAAATATAATAACTATCAATGTGATACCTAGTATTTTAATAAACTTCTTCATGATTTTTTCTAAAATAAAACAGTCAATATATATAAGAACAAAATTAGTGTAAAAAGGCGGAACTTCGCTGTTTTAATTTACGTATTTAACAGTGTTTACGTTACCATTTTCTCTAAATAAATGAAAATTGGTCTGAAAGTTATAGATTTTTATTTAAGAGGGGTGTTTGGTTTCGTTTTGTAAGTAAAATAATTAATTCATGTTAAATATTAAGTTAAAATCGAGTTTTGAGTCACCCTTTTTGCCCTTTTAGGTGTTATAAGGGTGTAAGTTGAAATTAATGTATCAAGCAGTATGTTGAAAATTGTATTAATCGTAGGAGTATTATTATTCAATCTTGTTGGAGTGGAAGCTCACGAGAAGGAGATGGATTCATTGGATAATTTAGTGAAGAGGTTCGAAGCGAATCCTGCGGACCCACAGACCACCATCAAGTTGTTGAAGGAGTTGAAGAGTCAAGGCAAACCGAGTGGTGATGTCGTGAACAAGTATTTTCAGACGCAGCAGGAAGCTGATTATCTGAAAGATTACAACTGGTCGATTATCCGTGATTTTGTGGATGACGTGAATGCACCACAAATTAAATACGTGTTTAACAATCAATCCAAGTTTATACAGCGTTTTTCTAAAGACGATGTGTTCCAGAAATTGGATAATGTGTTCGTGGGACACTTGGAGCGGTATTATAACTCGAACCGGACGGAGTATAACAAGTACTTGGATTTCTTGAGAAATACGGGGTACGAGCATTACGACGTGGTTTCGGATTATTTTTACATCAAGCAGTTGCGTGCGGAACGGAAGTCTGAGGACTATTTCTACAAGGCTCGTAAGTTGTTCCGTTATTTCCCGGAAAACCGGAAAATGATCAAGGAGATCACCGATGGTGCGTTGGAGATCATGAATGATGTTTCCCGTTTGAAGGTAATCCAATTGTGGGCAGGCAAGACCGTGGAATCCAAAAAAGATTTTGATGCGCTTTATAATTATGTGCTGATTTCTAACAAATGTGGTTTCGGTGACGTGGCCAAGAAATATGCCCAGATCGCGACTTCTGTTGCAGAGCAGTCATCTAACCAGATGTTGTTGGAGAAAGCAAAGAAATTGAATCAGTTGATTAACTAGGTATAAATTGAATCGAATAGTAGGCGGGGGGTGTTTTGACACCCCCCGCCTGCTATTTCAGAAAAAAATGTTATCTTTGTATGAAATCAAAAAGGGATGCTTATGAAAAAAATACTACTATTAGCAGTTTACTTGCTGACGTTGGGGAGTTTGACGGGATTGAAAGCACAAGCAAAAGAGACGTTGGTGAAAGTAGGGGATGATGTTCCGGAGTTCGTGGTTGAGATGTTTGACGGGAAGAAAATCGATATCAAGGATTTGAAAGGGAAGATCGTGTTGATTAATTTTTGGGCGACTTGGTGTCCGCCTTGTCAGGAAGAGTTGAAGCGGGTTCAGAAAGAAATTATAGACAAGTTTAAAGGGAAGGATTTCGTGTTTTTAGCGATTTCACGGGAGGAAACGAAGGAACAGGTAGCTAAATTCCGGGAGAAGAACGGGTATACTTTTCCCATGGGATTAGATCCGGAACGTAAGATTTTCGAGAAGTTTGCCACGGCATCAATCCCGCGCAGTTTTCTTGTTGACAAGAAGGGAAAGATTGTGGCTATCGAGATCGGTTACTCGGAGAAGTCTTTTAATGAGTTAATCAAGAAGATCGAAAAGTTACTGGAAAAGGAATAACGAACAAGAAAGAGGATTTTTGAGGGTGTGTTTCAACACACCCTCTCGTCTATAAAGTCTGAAAGTTCACAAGGTCGTAAGGTCAAATGTGTAGAAATTGATAATCACGAGAGTAATAGGTATTCGGAAAAATATAATATCTTTGTGTTGCAAGATATGAATAAAGGATCGTTTATTAATTGTGTTGCCCCTAAGATGGGAGGAATGTGTATAATTCTTATATCTAAGTAATTACATTTTTTGAAATATAATAATGCATTCATAATACACTAATTTTATGGGTGTTTTTAAACGATCGTTTATTTATATATAATGTTGGGTGATAAGAAAATAAATATACGTCAAAAAGAGGTGTTTGATAAATGCTTTCGTGTTTATTATCAAACACTTTGTTATTTTGCGTATAATTATTTAAAGGGGCAAGAAGAGGCGGAAGATGTTGTACAAGAAGTTTTTATTAAATTGCTTGATGCAACAGAAAGCTTTGATAATGAGGAACACTTGAAACATTACCTTTATAAAGCGGTTCGGAATGCCTGTTTGAATCAAATAAAACTCTCGGGAATTCGGTCTGAAATCTTGAATAATATACAAAAAAATACTCCTCAAGATGAAAATGATTTTTTTGTCCATGTCGTTCGAGCAGAGGTCTATGGGGAAATTATGGCTGCTGTTAATGAATTACCGAACGAGTGTGGACGTGTTTTCAAGTTGGCATACGTGGATGGTTTTAGTAACGAGGAAGTCGCCGAGCAATTGTCTATCAGCGTGAACACGGTAAAATCCCAGAAGAATAAGGCAAAGATTCAATTGCGGGAGAAATTGAAAGGGTTGTATCCGGTATTGTTGTTTTTTTTTGAATATATAGATTTTTTTTTTTCTTGGGTTATTTTCTTGAAAAATAGTTGTTTATAAAAAAAGATTACTTTTTCAAGAAAAAAAATGAGTTTTGCGTAATCCTTTTTTTCGAGTTATTTGTATTAGGGCAAATTTGAAGAAAGAGATGAAGAATCCATTTAAGTTTGCAAAGGAATTATTACGGTATAGCCGGGGAGAACTTTCAGGGCGAGAGAAGGAAGAGGTGGGGAATGTGTTGAAGGAAACGGAGAGATTGGATGAATTGGTGCGGGAGTTGGGGGATAAGGAACGTATCGGGGAGGAGTTGAGAGTAATTCGGACTTTTGACACGGAAAAAGCGTTGCGAGAAATAAATCGGAAGCGTGGAAAAGGACGGCGTTTATTTATACCGTGGGTGGCAGCGGCTTCTGTCGTGGTTGTTGCCGGAATGACAGCCTTGTTTTTGTTGAATCGTGTTCCGGAGAAGGCAGCGAGCGTACCTGTTGTGGCAAGAGTGGAACCCGGGAAAGCGAAGGTTACTTTTGAAATGGCTTCCGGGGCTAGATTTGTGTTGGATACATTGACCTCGACGATTCGTAATGATAGGGCTAACGTGGCTTTTGAAAACAGTGACGGTACTCTTCGGGTTGAAGAGCAGGTCGATACCGTGGGTGATAATCTTCTCGAGGTTGGAAGGAATAAGATATTAGTTCCTTATGGTGGTACTTATTCATTAATTCTGGCAGATGGAACGAAGGTATATTTGAATTCGGGGACGGAGTTGGAGTTCCCCTCTCGTTTTAGTAAAGAAAAACGGCAGGTAATTTTGAAAGGTGAGGCTTATTTTGAAGTGGCCAGAAATGAGAATAAACCTTTCATAGTGCAGGTAAACGAGATGGCGGTAAAGGTGTTGGGCACATCTTTTAACGTGAAGTCTTACGTTGACGAGCCGGGTGTATACACGACGTTGGTAGAGGGTAGTGTTGCTATTGTTCGCGATGGGCAACCGGACAAAGTGATCGTTCCGGGCGAACAGGCTTACTATAACAAGGGCGTTGGAACATTGAGTGTTAACCCGGTAGACGTGGCTGAATTTATTGCTTGGAAGGATGGTTTCTTCTTGTTTAAGGATCTGCCTTTAGAGGAAATCCTGCGTATCGTGTCTAGGTGGTATGACGTGGAGGTGTTTTACGTGAATCAGGGAGCGAGAAGCGTGGTGTACAGTGGTAAATTGCCGATGTATTCTTCTATCGAAGACGTGCTGAGGAAGTTCGAAATCTCGGGAGAGGTTCGGTTTGACTTAAAAGGAAGAGTTTTAATGGTTTATGACAAATAACAAACGGGATTGGGCAATCCCGTTTGCGATTACTCACTCGTTGGGCAACGAGTAGAATAAATGTTTAATTTAAATGTGATACAAATCTATGAAAAAAAATTGGGACTTGTTGCCAATAATATGGCAATACAGGAAAACTAAATTCTTTTTGTGTATGAGAATCTTGATGATTTTATTGCTGATCGGGTCTTTGCACCTCTCGGCAAACAGCTTTTCGCAGACAAGGGTGTCTTTAAACATGAAAGACGCTACGGTGCAGGAGGTCTTTTCCAACTTGGAGAAGATGACGGATTACACGTTCCTGTACAAGTTGGATTTGGTAGGCAAGTGTGGAAAAGTGAACGTGGAAGCCACGAATAAAGATTTCAGTCAATTACTGGAGGATTTATTGAGTCCGCTTGGTTTATCTTTCAAGATTGATGATCGAGTGGTGGTGATTACTGCTGCTAGGGTGAAGGATGAGAAGAAAGATGAAAAGAAAATGATCACAATCAAGGGACGTTTGTTCATGGCGGATAGTACCACGGTGCCGGGGGCGACGGTTATCTTGAAAGGTACGTCTACTGGTGTAATCACGGATATGGCGGGTGAATTTACTATTACCATCCCGGAAATGGAGGCTCCCGTGTTGGTGTTCTCGTTTATGGGGTTAAAAACGAAAGAGGTGAAGTACACCGGACAGAAGATTATGATGGTGTTGATGGAAGAGGACTCGAAGGCGATGGATGAGGTGGTGGTTATGGGATACCAAAGTGTGAATCGCCGGGATATGGTGGGTGCGTATACGACGGTGAGGGCATCGGATATTATGATGCCTTCCTATAATACGATTGACCAGATGTTACAAGGACGGGTTGCCGGTATGGTGGTTATGAATACCAGTTCCCGTGTAGGAACAAGCCCCAAAATCAAGATTCGGGGAACGACTACGTTGGTCGGGAATCAATCGCCGTTGTGGGTAGTAGATGGGATTATTCAAGAGGATCCGTTGGAAATAAATACAACAGATTTGTTTACGCAGGATTTTAAGGATATTATTGGTAACCAAATTTCTTGGTTGAATCCAATGGATATAGAAACGATTACCGTGCTGAAAGATGCTTCGGCTACAGCTGTTTATGGTTCAAAGGCTTCCAATGGTGTTATTGTTATCACAACAAAGAAAGGTAAGGTTGACCGAATGACTATAAACTATGCGGGAAATATGTCGATAAACACGAAACCGAATTACGGAATGTTTAATTACATGAACTCCAAAGAGCGTATTATTTTTGCTCAAGAGGTGTTTAATGCCGGTACTTCTTATGTTCAAGAGCCTATAAAGCAGCCTTATACTTATGAAGGTACCATGAGAATGTACTTGGATGGTGACATCAGTTATGATGATTTCATGCAGAAGAAACATTATTTTGAAACGGTAAATACGGATTGGTTCGATTTGTTGACACAAACAGCTGTGAGTCATAATCATAACTTGAGTGTTTCAGGGGGGACAGAAAAAATGACGTATAATATTTCTTTAGGATATAATGATTCTGAAGGACAAGAAATTGGTAACTCAAGCGAAAGAATGACAGGACGTGTTGGAGTGGGTGTGAATTTACGTAAGAATATACGTATAGACGCAAGTATCAATGGAAGTACTACTACAAATAAGGGATTTGGAAAAGATGTAAATCCAATGTCGTATGCGACAACTATGAATAGGGCTATTCCGGCGTACGATGAAAATGGAGAACCTGTTTTTTATCAAGTTGCTGGAGGGTATGAATATAATAGTAGAGTAAAATCTTTAGCTTATAATTTTATAAACGAACGGGATAATAGTGGTTCGCGTATTGAGGAAACGCATTTGTCTGCTAGTTTAAATTTTAGTTGGGATATTCTTGATTGGTTGAAGTATGAATTTACAGGAGGATATACTCGTGCGCAAAATAATAATGAAACATGGAGTTTAGAAAAAACTTATTATATCGCATCGAAATTTAGAGGATATGATTACGGTACAGTAGAGCCCGGGAGTGCGGAATTTAAGGCTGCAATGCTACCTTTTGGTGGTGTGTTAGCTACTATAGACGGTTTATCTTCTTCGTATAATATACAAAATAAACTATTGGTATCTAAAACTTTTAATGAAGATCATAGATTGAATGTAATGTTAGGAATGGAACTTCGTTCGTCCTCGGTTAAAAGTAATGCCAATAGAGTGTTTGGTTATGTACCGGATCGTGGTGAAAAATTAGTAAAACCGACACCGCCCGATGTTTTTGAGGGAATAGGCAAATCTTACGAAGATTGGGGTATATTGAAGGATTTGTTTTCGGGAGATTGGAATAGAGTGAAAAATACGGATAATTTCCTTTCTTATTTTGCAACAATTGCTTATTCTTTGAAGAATAGATATGTTTTTAATTTTTCTATTCGTAATGATGAGTCTAATCGATTTGGACAAGATGCGAACAAACGTTTTGATCCGACTTATTCGTTTGGTGCCTCTTGGAGAGTTGTGGATGAACCTTGGATGGAAAGTATTGTAGGTTTTGTAAATTCACTGAATTTGCGAGTGACTTACGGTATTCAAGGAAATGCGGCGACTCGGTTAGGACCGGATTTGGTGCTTTACCAAAAAGGTGTTGCTGATGTATATAATCAATATTATTCTACAATCAGTAGATTGCCGAATCCCAATTTATCATGGGAAAGAACGAAATCTTGGAATTTTGGATTGGATATGCAATTGATTGATATGTTTAATGTTGCATTGGATTATTACACGAGAAGTTCGAACGCAATTGTTTCTCAAGATATTCCGTTTGAATACGGTAGAACTTCGATGGATATAAATGGAGGAAAGATTCGTAATAGCGGGGTGGAGTTTACAGTTAGTTTTAGTCCGATACAAACGAAAGATTGGGCTTTAAGTATTTCCTTGAATTCCTCAAAGAATTGGAATAAGGCTGGTAATCAACAATATACATCTGCAAGAGGAGAGTATCTGAGTGGAGCTTCTGGTAAAATTTTGAAAAAAGGATATTCTGTTACCGGTTTTTGGTCTTATTCTTTTGCAGGTTTAAGTGCTGAAGATGGGCATCCGTTATTTAATTATCTGGATGTTCCGGAAGAGGAGCGGAATTCTAAAGTGGATCCAACGACATTCTTGGTATATTCCGGGGATAAAGAGCCTTCATTTACCGGAGGGTTGAGTCTAGGATTACGTTGGAAAGATTTTTCTTTGTCGACGAACTTTTCTCTATTACTTGGGGCTAAAAAACGTTTACCTTCACCTTATACAGGTTTCCCTAATGGAGGATTGAATGTACCGAAAGAATTGGATAATCTGAGTAAAGATTTGAATGATAGGTGGAAAAAGCCGGGTGACGAGAAAAAAACAATTATTCCAGGAGTTGTTATTCCCGGACAGAATTATTCGCAAGTTTTGCCGGATAATGGTTCAGATTATTGGATTTCCATGTGGGAGCAATCGGATGTAATGGTGGTGGATGCTTCATTCTTGCGTTGTAATCAATTGTCTTTATCTTGGAATGTGAATCGGGAATGGTGTAAAAAAATGGGGTTGAAAACTCTTAGTGTGAATGCCGGAGTATCTAATTTGTTTGTTATTGCCAGCAAGAAGTTTAATGGTTTTGATCCGGAATTAGGTAATAGTGTACAACCGAAGAATTATTCATTGGGGGTTAATATTGGATTTTAATTAGAAAGAAGATGAAAAAGATATTAATAGTATTATTTGCAGGCGTATTGGCGGCATGTTCAGATTTCTTGGAACCGAAGTCGCAAAGTGAGTATATCCCCAAGGAGGCAACGGCTTTAAATGAAATGTTATTGGGAGAAGCGTATCCCATGTCATCTGGTAATGGAAAGGAACTTTTGGATATTATTTCCATATTGGATGATGATGTGATGTGTACGAATACTCCGGGAGTTATTGATGCTACTGTGACAGAATCGAACTCGAATGATTTTCTTGTTGTACGTGCTTTCTTTTCCTGGCAATCGAATATACATGATGTATTGAGGGATTATAGTGCGAGCAAAACGAATCACTGGGCGAATTATTACTCGTATATTTTGGGTGCGAATGCAGCATTGGATTATGTGGACGGGGTGTCCGGCACGGAAGATGAGAAAAATCTAGTGAAAGCACAAGCGTTAGCTTTGCGTGGTTTTTATTATTTTTATTTGGTAAATATTTGGGGGGAGTCTTATAATCAAAATAAAACTGGTTTAGGTGTTCCTTTGAAATTAACGAGTGGAATGGAGGAGCGGGATATTCCGAGAAATTCAGTGGAAGAGGTGTATGAACAAATATTGAAGGATTTGAATGAAGCAGAAAGGTTGTATGGTGAATTGCCAGAAAATTTACGATTTAAAAAAGATTATAGAACTAACCTTCCCATGGTTCAATTATTGAAGTCTCGGGTATATTTGTACATGGAGGATTGGAAAAACGCTGCGCTCTATGCTAAAAAAGTAATAGAAGATTGGAATTTTGCATTGACAGATTTGAATGGTTTGTCAGAAGGTTCGTATTATAACTTTATATCAATGGATTGTCCCGAAGCAGTATGGGTGTTTGGATCAATAAGTAAATATATGACTTATTTAAATACTAGTGTATACATAGAAGATCCAATGGATGAAGAGGAACATATTTCCATCGATTTTTTCAATGCATCTGATAAATTATTAAGTTTGTATGTAGAGGGTGATTTGAGAAAAACAAATTATGTATTGCGAGAGAGATATAAGGATTCGTATGGTAATCAATACGAAGGTAATTATTTGGCAGTAGGGAAGTTTGCAATTAATCCGGATCATAATGTAGCTAGTACTCTTGGATTTGGCCACGCATTTAGATTGCCGGAGGCTTATTTGAATTTGGCGGAGGCTGCGGCAATGGATAAAGATGATGAAACGGCATTGTGGGCATTGAACGAGTTACGGAGAAAGCGTTTTACAGAAGAAAAATATGTTCCAATTTTTGGAGTTAGTGGAGAAGCATTAGTTGAAAAAATTCGGTTGGAAAGACGTTTGGAATTATGTTTCGAGGGACATCGTTGGTTTGATTTGAAACGTTATGGTACGACTCCTATTGAACACCAATGGAAAATGGAGGGAGAATTAGTTCAGACATATTTGTTGCCGGTGAATGATCCATTTTATGCATTTCCTATCTCGCAGGATGTGTTAGAGCAGAATAAGAACTTGGAACAAAATAAATTGTCTAATCCTAGATAGTTGTTAAATATAAAAAGATAGATTATGAAATGGATATATACATTGTGTAGTATCATGATTATGGGGTTATTTACCTCTTGTTATGATGAAAAAAGTTTAACACCTACAGAAGATGGGGAAGGGATGAGTCGATATGAATTTCCACAGGGGACAAATGCTTGGGATGACGATATCGTAGAAATTTGGGAAAAATTTAACGTGTATTTGATATACAAGGATTTCACGCATGCTGATTTTAATCGTTCTTGGACAGGAGGTGGTTTAGGAATTGAATATTATGGGGAGGATTTGACGGATGAACAAGCAGAACGGGCAACTCGTTTTATGAAAGAGCATGTATTTGCATATTTGAACGAGAAGGTTATATCTAGGGTATTGCCCATGTATTGGTATATGGCTTATGATGTCCATGTTCTTAATATTATCCTTCCGGGAATTTTGGAATTTAAAAATCCTCAACCAGAATATAACGATGGTTTGGATTTTTGGGTAATTTGTCTGGAAGGTGAAGATCCGGAAGATTCAGGTATGATGGCGGGTGGTGATAAAATAGATTTTCCTGTAACCAAAAGGGATTTTTATCTAAGAAGAGGAGGAGTACTAGAGCATATATTATTGACTTCTTTTGATAAAGGTAATATTGAAATTCCTGCAAGTTTTGAAACGGGTTTTGATTATAAAATGGAAGTTAAAAGTGCTGATTGGGAAGTGGATGATGAAAATTATTATTTAACTCGAGGATTTCCCGGATATCCGGGATCTGGTACTATTGGAGATGGTTTTAAACCTTTAGTATATATAAAAGACATGAGTAATATCACCAATTTTCAGACGTATATTCGGTTCTGTTTGTATTATTCTGTCGCAGAATTGGATGAAAAATATCCTCGTTCTAAATATCCGCTTTTGAGAGAGAAGCGAGATTTCGTGGCTAATTACTTTAAGACAACATACGGAGTTGATTTTGATGCCATCATAGAGGGACCTGAAATTGGGGAATAATTTGAAAAATAAATCGGGAGGAATTTTCCTCCCGATAAAAAACGAATGGTATGTTTAAAATCGGATATATACTTGTTATTTCGTTATTGTTGAGTGTTACAACTTTTGCCCAATCAGGATTGAAGATTTCCGGAAAGGTGAGGTTGTTGAAATCGACAGAAATAGAATTGAGGACGATTGAGGGAGAAAGGTTGTTGGCGGTTTCGGCAAAGAATGGGGAGGAGTTTGTTATGGGACATTTGGAGATAGTGCCGGATGTTTACCTGATTTGTTTCGGGGAAACAAGTCAGCCGATTTATTTGACGAATACCGAGGTGACGATAAAAGGATTTTACGATTGTCAGAATGTGGGGAATAGTTCGTTGGATTTCACGGGGATTGACAAGTATTATGAATTGTTGAAGTGGTTGCCGAAGGAGCAGTTCGCGCAAGATAAGACGATAGATGTGGGTGTGAAAGGGAAGTTGGAGGGGAATATGTATAGTGCCTTGGCGTATATTGCGAATATGTCGACTTATGAGCCGAATAAGTTGTTGTTGGACTGTATGGCGGGGAGGGCGCTGGAAACGGCTTCCGGGAAGTGGTTGAAGCATCGGGCGGATAGTTTGTATCATTATTCGATAGGTGCCCCGGCGTACGATTTCACATTTCAGGATGCTAACGGAAAAAAGGTGAGGTTGAGTGATTTTCGCGGAAAGTTTGTTCTCGTGGATTTTTGGGCTTCATGGTGCGGACCGTGTCGTGGGGAGATGAAGAAATTGGTACCGATATACAACGAGTTGAAGGGGGATGATTTGGAATTTATCAGTATATCGTTGGACTCGAAAGAGAAGAATTGGAGAAAGGCATTGGAAGAGGAGAAATTGCCTTGGGTGACGTTGTGGGATGAAGAAGGTTTTGTTATAGGTAACAAGCCGAACATGATTCAACGGGCGTATGGTTTTTATAGTATTCCGTTCATTGTTTTGATTGACAAGGAAGGACGTTTGCTGGCAAAGGATTTGAGGGGAGAGCGGGTGAAAGAGGAGATTCTGAAGGCCAGAAGGGGGTGGTAATTTTAGATTTATGATTAGAGGTTTTGATTTTGGATTAACGATTGGTGAGAACGAGTCGTATTGATATTGTATTGTAAAAAAGTAAAACTGTAAGAGATGAAAAAGTATTTTCTGTTATTAATGGCAAGTGCATGTATCAGTGTTGCTGATGCACAGTTGGTGAAACAGAATGATCAGGGTGAAAAGAAGCAGGCTGATCTGGATTGGTATAATTGTTCGTTTGAAAAGGACGGGGTGTACGGTGCGGAAATAAACAAGGCGTACGATTTTTTGAAAGGGAAAAAGATTAAAAAAAGACCGGTGGTTGCTTTGATTGGGACGGGAATGGATGTGGAACATGAAGATTTGAAGCAGGCGATTTGGTTTAACCCGAAAGAAAAGGCTAATGGAAAGGATAACGATAAAAACGGTTTGGTTGGGGATATCAACGGTTGGAATTTCTTGGGCGGTAAAGACGGTCAAGTGATGGAGAGTACGATGCGGGAAGGTGATCGGGAGTTTTTACGGTTGAAAGATAAGTATGCTGATTATATATTCGACGGGAAGGATTATTACAAGGTTATTAATGAGAAGATGACGAAGGTGGCTGCCCCGGAAAATATAGAAGAATATAATTATTTCCGTAATAAGGTGTTACCGGAATCTCCGATGGCGGGTAGTTATGCCGGGTGGCAATTGACTTATTTGATAAGGGATTATGCCGCTAAGTTTGACCGGATGATGAAAGAGCGTTTTCCGGGAAAAGAGTTGACCCAAGAAGAATTCGGGATTTGTTATGACCCGAAAGCACCTCGCGATTCTTTGTCTGAAGTGGCGTTTATGATGTGTGCTTATGCTTTTAGTGTTTATCAGTCAGATAAATGGGAAGATGTTTATAAAGGGATAAAAAGTGGTGCCCAAATAGAATTGTCTGGAAAAGAATACAGGGAGAAAGTAGAACGTTTCGGGTCGGATGGGCGTGCTGAAATCATAGGAGATAATTATCTGGATATAAATGATAATAAATACGGGAATAATGTATTGTTGACGACAGATGCAGCGCTCGGTACTATGGTTGCCGGTATTGTTGCTGGGAAGAGAGATAATGGTTTGGGGGGAAACGGTATTATGGATAAGGCTGAGATTATGGCGTTGCGAGTTATGGCAGAGGGAGAACCTTATTTGAAAGATATCGCATTGGCCATTCGTTATGCCGTGGACCACAACGCTGATGTTATCATGTTGCCGGTTCAGAACACGCTTTACCCGGAGGAACAGAAAAAATGGGTTTGTGATGCTTTGGAATACGCGGAGAGTAAAGGTGTTTTCGTTGTTTCTCAAGTGTGGGATGCGGCGCAGGATTTGGCAGAGGAAACTTATTTCCCGAATCGTTGGATGACGGGTAAAAAGGAATTGACGAATTTGATGATAGTTGCTTCTTCTGATAAAGCGGGGAATCCGTCCATGAATTCGAATTATGGAGCCAAAGAGGTGGATTTGTTTGCCCCGGGTAGAGATATTTATTCTACCTACACGGGAGATACTTATCAAACTGGAAACGCTATCGGGTTTGCTGCCGCAACCACGGTGGGGGTCGCTGCTTTGATGAAAGCGTATTACCCGGAGTTGACCGGAACGCAGATTCGAAATATCTTGTTAGAGTCCGTAACATCCAGAAAAGACGCAGAGGTTGAAAAGGCTATTGTCGTGAATGGGCAACATACACAAGATTTATTCTTGTTTGGAGATTTGTGCCTTTCCGGTGGGATTATTAATGCTTATCAGGCAGTAGTGGCTGCTGATAAGGTGTCTAAATAATGAGTTATGAGAATAGGAATTAAGATTATTCTCGGATTGTTGTTGTGTTTGATTGTTGTGCCGCTTTCGGCACAACAAGTCAAAAGCGTGATACCGTACCGGATGGTGGGGGGAAAGATGATTGTGGATATGAGTGTGAATGGCAAGGTGCGTTCGTTTATATTCGATACGGGGGGACAGATGGCTTTGACCGGGGAGCTTTGTGAAGAGTTGAATATTCCGGTGGTGGATTCGGTGAAGGTGACGGATGTAAACGGAAAAGAGGTGGGACTTCCCCGGGTGCTAGTGTCTAGCCTGTTGACCCCGGATGAGCGAATTAATTTCTCCGGAGTTCCGGCAATGAAGTTATCAACACCTTCTCCTTTCGAATGCTTCCATGCGGACGGATTGATTGGGAGTGATTTGCTTAAGAATCTGATTGTCGAGATTGATGGTAAAACTAAAACGATAACGGTAACTTCTGCCGAGAAAGCATCGACCGTTTCTTTGCGTAAAATGCTTCCGTTTTCGGGGAAAGGATATATGCCGATTATCACGTTGCAAGCCGGGGCGGGAAATAGTTTGGTTGCCTTATTTGACACGGGGTGTCCTAGTTTTTTGTCCTTGAAGGACACGGACTACGAGGAGCTGAGTGCTAAAAGTGCTTTTGAGGTGAAGAGTAAAGGAGTCGGGGGAGGCTCTATAGGTGTCGGGGGGATGACAGAGTCAAAGGTTGCGTATCGAGTGGAGTTGCCGCTTTTGTCGGTGGGAGCGACTAAATTCAAGAATGTGACGGCGGAGACTTCAACGCCGCCTTACACGTTGTTGGGGGTGAAGTTGTTGGAATACGGTAAGGTGACGATTGATTATTCTCGTAAACGCTGGTATTTTGAGCCTTACGAGCAAGAGTTTGACATGGCAAGTAAGCATTATAACGTGAATTTGCAAGTGAAGGATGGAGATTTAGTGGTTGCTACGGTATGGACGGCTATGAAAGGTGTAGTAGAACCCGGTGATAAAGTGCTAAAGATAAATGGCAAACCCACGGGGAAATATGATTTTTGCGAGAGTATTATCATGGGAATACCGGAATTGAAAGCGAAGAAAAAGACGAAATTGACAATTCTCACGAAGGAGGGGGAGAAGGTGATAGTGTATCAAAAAGAATGAGGGGATTGGCTATTTATGATTTACGATTTATGATTTTGGATTTATGATTATGAGGAAATTGGCGATGATAGCCGGGATGTGTCTGTTGGGGATGACTACATGGGCACAATCGACGAAACGGGTGTGTGACACGATACATTACGAGTTTGTGCAGGATAAGATTATTATTCCGGTGACGGTGAACGGGGTGACAGTGAAATATATCGTGGACACGGGAGGGCAGACCGGGACGGATTGGGAGAACGTGCAGAAGATGGAAGGTGTTGCCACGGGAGCCTCGAATCCTATTTCTGATTTGAACGGGATGAAACAATTGTATCAGGTGGCGGAAGTGAAAGACGTGCAGTTGAGCCCGAATTATAAGTTGTCAAAGATGAAAACCATGGTTTTCCCCGTGGGCGGATTGTTTCAGGCGTTGGGGGTAGCCGGAATCCTTGGAGGAGATGCGTTTGCCCAATCGGTGGTGACGTTTGATGCGAGGGAGCAAATTATGGTGATTAATTACCCGTATCGTCCCGAGCGTTTGAAGATTACAGACGGGGTGGAGATGTTCGGGGGGACGACTCACCACTCTATCGTGAAAATGGAGTTGGGGGGAGTAGAAAAAGAAGTGTTGTTTGACACGGGTGCGGGAGGCTTTTTGTTGTTGAATGATGCTGTTTTTAAAGAGATTGAGGAGAATGGAAATGGGGAAAGAGTGGCACGAGGTTGCGGAATTAATGGAATAGGATTGGAAGGATTGTGCGACCCGGTGGAGATAGAGAAAGTCAACGTGAAAGAAATGGTTGTTTTAGGGAAGAAATTCACGAATGTCGGGAGCGTGATTTCAGGGCGTAACTCTATCCTTGTTGGGGTTGATTTGTTGAAATACGGGAAAGTGGTGATTGATTATATGCGGAATCGCTTGTATTTTTTCCCTTTTGATTCAGGAGCTTCGGATATGGGCGGTGCGCCTAAAACATGGAACGTGGGTATTTTGCCCGCTAATGAGCGTTTCGAGATTACCACGATATGGGATAGCATGAAAGACGTGGTGGCTTTGGGTGAGCAAGTGATTGATATTAACGGTACGGATATCACGGGATTCCCGATGAGTCAGGCGGTGATTGATGATTTGATGAATGCTATCGTGGAGGATACAGCCTATATTATTGTGTTGCGGGACGGAAAGAAGGAAAAGATAGAGATTAGGAGGGAGTGATTTTATTTATGATTTTGGATTTACGATTTATGATTATGAGAAAGTTAATGATGATATTGGGGTTGAGTTTGTTGAGTATAATGACATGGGCTCAATCGAAGAATACGTCCGTGGAGGTAAAGGATTACCGGGAGGTGGACGGAAAGATTATTTTGGAAATGGTGGTGAACGGGGTGATGGCTGATTTCGTTTTGGATTTGGCGGGGCATAATGCAATATTGCCGGAATACGTGGAAAAGTTGAATATTGATGCGAACGTGAAGGGAGATTTCCGTTACGATACATTTCAATACAAACGGGTTCCGGTGGAGAAATCGGTAAATATAGAAACAATTTCCTTTGGGAATAGCGTGTTCGGTAACGGGGTTGCGGCATTTGTGTTGAAAGATGAACCATATTTGCGAAAATTAGGTGTCGCTGGTATTGTCGGGGGAACGTTATTTCGGAATGTCGTGTTGACGATAGATTCGAGAAGAAAGAAAATTACGATGAGTAATCCTTATCGTCCTGCTTATATGAAATTGGACCATCGTTCTAATATAGAAGTGGTCACGGGTTCAGGGATAGTTTGTCCCGTGGAATTGGATGGGGTATCTTACTCTTTGTTGCTGGATACGTGGAATGATGGAATGATTGTTTTGAACTCGGCTGACTTTGCCGGATTCAGCGGGAAGGACGGGAATGGAATGAAGAAAAGCGTCGGGTATGCCGGTATTGACGTGGCAGCCTCGAGTAAGATTGCCGGGAAATGTCGTTTCGTGAAAAGCGATTTCACGGATGTGGCTGTTGTCGAGAACGAGTCTTTGCCTCGGTCGGTACTGGGAAACGGTATCTTGAAGCGAGGGTTGGTTTCCATTGATTACGGGAAACAGAAAGTGTATTTCCAACCGTTTGATTTGGCAGAGGTGAAAGATGAAGTGACGGGAAGCAATGAAGTAAAGGTGGAAGCCGGTAAATTGAACCCGATAACACGGGAGTATTTTTTGGAGCATGTTTACGATTACCGGAAGAGCAAGGAGTTTGTGTTCAAGGGGGATAAACCTGTCGTGATTGATTTCTGGGCAACTTGGTGCGGACCGTGTATGCGCTTGATTCCGGAGTTGGAAAAAATGGCGGAAAAGTATAAAGACCAAGTGATATTCCTGAAGGTGAATGCCGATAAAGAGAAGGAGTTGTGCGGTATGTTTAATGTTGTGGCGTTGCCTACTTTGTTCTTTATTCCTGTCGGGGGAAAACCGATTATAGACGTAGGGGCGACTCCGGAAAAGTACGTGGAGATTATTGAGAACCAGTTGTTGAAGAAGTAGAATTAATTGATAGATTATGAGATTAATAGGAATTGTATTCTTGTTGTTCGTGTCTTTGAGCGGGATGGCACAGCAGGCCGAAACGTTGAAAGAATACGTGACGAAGAGATGGGAAGATTTCAAGGTGCCGGAAAAAGAGGTTGCTAAAGCGATTCTGGCTGAACGGGAACAAATAGCAAGATATATAAAAGCGAATGGCGCTTCGAGGGAGGCAGTACAGGAGAACGGGGCTCAAGCTATTCGTCGGGTGGCTGATTTGTATGACGAGGGGAAAGATGCCCGGTTAAAGGCTTCTGTGATTAAAAAAGTATTGAAAGGCGTTGACTTGTCATCCAAGGAATTCGTGAAATGTTCCGGTTTAGAGTTTGTCGTCGAGGATTATTACGGCTTGAAGGCAGTCATGGAAGGTGCCCCGGCAGAAGAGGCTTGGGGAAGTATGTGGTTTAATACCACGGTGGAAACGATAGGGAATGACTATGATTACCGGAGGTATCGTCAGATACTTGAATTGAATAACCCGGAGTTGTCATTGGCTTATTTGTCTTGTCTGAGGTCTGTTTTCAGGTATAACGGGTACACGAAGGGATTGGACGAGCTCCGTCCGTTGTTCGAGAAGAATATGCCGGAAGGGGATTTGAAGGATGAAATCAATAAATTGTACGAGGGGTACGAGCATCTGAAAGAGGGAAACGTTGCTCCGGCATTTACGCTGAAGGACTTTAAAGGGAAAGAGCATTCTTTATCGGATTATAAAGGGAAGGTGTTAGTCATTGACGTGTGGGCTACGTGGTGCGGGGGATGTATTGCCAAGTTGCCGACATATATGGCTATGAGTCAGAAGTATAAAGAACGGGATGATATTGAATTTATCACGATATCGATAGATGACAAAGGGGCTTTCAATAGTTGGAAGTATGCCTTACCTCGTTTGAAGTTAATGGGAGTAACTAATTTATTGGCATCCAAGGGTGAGTGTACTTTCCAGAAAGATTATAACATAACAGGTATTCCCCGTTATTTTCTGATTGATAAGGAAGGGAAAATCGTATCGGTTTATGCCCCGACACCCGGAAAGGCTTTTGAAGCATTGATTGATAAGACATTGGAAAAATACGTAAGAGAGTAGTGTATGAAAATAACTGTTTGGTGCGTGCTTTTGTGTATGCTGGCAACCGGGCAACGGGTAAATGCCCAGAGTAAGGTGACGGAACAACAAAAAAGTGAATACGCGAAAGGAAATCAGGACCCGAAGTTTTTAAAGGGGTATATTGATGCCTTGAAGGCTGACGGGCGGACAGACGAGTTGAATGATGCTGTCGACCGTTATCTGATGGTGCTCCCGTTGAATGAACGTTATTCGGGGGAAAACTTGCATTATTTTATAGAGGATATAAATAGTTTGAACGCGAAGTCTTTCACGGGTATTATTGAACATTGGAAAGATATTCCTCTGGCAGCGAATCAGGTGGAAGAGGTCGTGAAGAAGATTAATGACGTGTGTAAGACGACATTTTTTCAGACCTTTTTTCAAGAAGGGGACGCCAAGGGAATGCCGACCGTGGATTGTTCCTCGTTGCTGGCAGCTTTGAAAGGGTCGAAAATCCCGGTGCCGGAAACCCGTCGCCGATTGATAGAGATGTGGCAGAATTGGCGGGAGAAAAAGGTTGATAGTATGATTCGTGCTTTTGAACAATTTGTTACCGCATATGCGAACGAGGATAAGGAGGGGGCTTTGCAACTTGACCTGATGTTGGACGGTGTTGTTTTAGGGAATATGTTGAATTATATTTTGGAAGAATGTAATTTTGAGCAATGTTCGAGGATGTTTGAAGTTATGGAGCATGCCATCGAGAAAAACGGGCGTACCGGACTCTGGGATTTGATAGGAAAGTCAAGAGATAATTTTGAGGGGAAGAAGATGATGTTGGAACTGGGAGAGGAATGATTACGAGGATATATTAAATGAACAAGATATGAGATACTTCATTGCTTTTTTAGTGGTTTGTTGTGTAGGATGTACACGAGCATCACGTTACGCTTTTACCCTGAAAGGTGATCTGGACGGGATGAAATACGGGAAGGCTTTTTTGATAGCCCCCGGGGATAGTGCAAAGATTCTGTATACGGCAGAGATTGACGGCGGGAAGTTTGAAATCAAGGGTGAGTTGGACGAACCGGGGGCGTATATATTGAAGGTGAATCGTAGGCAGTTCTATTTTTTCATGGATGGAAAGAATATGGAGGTGACAGGCGATTATTCAAAGTTGGGGAATCGTAGCGTGAAAGGCTCTCCTGCCAATGACTTGAACGAGGAATACGATAAGATTGCTCAAGAACAATTCTATACCGTGAGAAACGCACTGATAAGCGAGTACAAGGAGGCTTTGGACGCGGGGGAACAAAAGTTGGCGGACGAGAAGATGACGGAAGCGTTGAAAGCGGAAGAAATTCAATATCGTTTGACGAAAGAGTTTGTCAAGAAATACCCGGACAATATGTTTTCCGCTTATATTGCGGATAATGTAAAAGGGGAGAGCCATGAGAAGGGGAAGGCGTTGTACGACTTGCTTTCGGAAAGGAATAAATCGTCCTATTACGGGCGTTTGTTGAAGAAACACACGGATGAATTGGCGGTTTCGGCTTTGGGGGTTCCTTGTCCTAACTTCACGGCAACGGATGAGTCCGGAAATAAGGTATCTTTGGATTCCCAGAAAGGGAATATTCTGATATTGGATTTTTGGGCATCTTGGTGCGGACCGTGTCGGCAGGAGATGAAAAACCTGCGGGAGCAGTACGCTGAATTTAAAGACCAAGGGGTGCGTATCATGAGTATTTCTTTGGATGATTCCGTGGAGAAATGGAAGAAAGCTTGTGATGAGGAGCAGATACCGTGGATTAGCGTGAGGGATGACAACGGGTGGTCGAAGTCGGAGATACGGAAATTGTTCGGGATACAGGCCATTCCTTTTATCGTGTTGTTGGATAAAGACGGGAATATCGTGGCAAAGAATATCCGTCGGAACAGTTTACGGGAGAAGATTGTCGAATTGTTGCAAAAATAGTAGGTTATGAAGGCAAGAAATATTTTACTGGTTTGTATCATCTTGTGTAGTGCTTTTGGCAGTTATGCCCAACAACAGAAATCGAAGGATGAGGTTTTGCTTGAAAAGATATACGCTATTTATAATCGTATCCCTAGGGGATTGGGTAAAGATGAACTTGTCCGGAAGGTGAATGATGCGGAAAGGGAGGTGCGGCAGGCTATGGATTCTCTTTCCGGCAAGGATGCCAAGCAGAAGGCGGAGTTACTTTGTTATAACGGGATATTGTGGAGTCTGGGTGCGCAAGCTGTTGAGATGAAAGATAAGGCATTACAAAATGAAGTCGCGGAACGAGTGAAAGGGCTGGATTTGGATTCTCCGGTATTGGAGGTGTTGACAGACGTGGAGAGAACCAATTTGTTGAACGGGTATTTCCGTGTTTTTATGCCGGAATTGTCGGAATTGGCACGTGCTACTTATGTTTTGTATAATATCAAGAGTGAAGAGGTGCGCAATCCTTACGTGTTGTCCGTTTTGGTCTCCGAGTTGAAGCGACACGGCTACACGGATGAGGTAAAAGGTCTGATGGAGGATATAGAAATTTGTTCCAAGACCGAGTCAACCCGTCAGGCGGCGTTGGAATTGAAGGAGAGGTATTATCCCGTGCGCGTGGGGGCTATGGCTCCGGATTTCGAAATGGAAGACGAGAACGGGAAAATGATAAAACTTTCGGATTTCAAGGGAAAAGTTGTGTTTATTGATGTCTGGGCGACTTGGTGCGGGGGATGCGTGGCAGGATTGCCCGCGTTTATAGAACTCAAAAAGCAATATAAGAATCGGGATGATATTGTATTTCTGACTATTTCCGACGATGGGGTGGAAGCAAAAGCCCGTTGGAAGAACTTTCTGCAAGAGAAAAAGTATTCCGGGATTATGCCGCATCTGATTATTAATAAAGAAAAGGATAATTTCACGGGGGATTATTGTATCACGGGTATTCCCCGGTATATTCTGATTGATAAAAGTGGAAAAATCGTGAATGCATGGCATGTCGGGGCGAATCACGAGTATTTCCCGTTCTTTTTCTCCATGGAACTGGAGGGGATGAATAGGGAATAAAGGATGTTTTTCGGGTAATTTCGGTGTAATTCTAAAGTAATCCTGTTTCAGCTTCTTTATCGTATAAGTGTATTATATGTGGTTTATAATTGGAACGAGGTTGTATTACTTTAGAATTCCTTTGGGATTACCCGAAAAATATCTTGTATTAAAAAAAGATGAATGATATGTGAATTTTGTTTGTTTTCTAATTTTTAATACATATTTTTGTTTTTACTTTATAGGTCATTTGTATTATGGAGAAGGCAAACAATAATAATGGCTCATTGTTAGAACGTCTACAACGGGGAGATGAGCAGGCTTTTCAAGTATTATTTGAAGAGTTTTATGCTTCCTTATGTTTGTTTGCAACTCATTACTTGGGGGATCGGGAGGAGGCGGCTGATGTTGTACAAGAAGCATTCTTGAAGTATTGGTATCGGCATGCTGATTTCGATGATTTTCGAAGAATTAAGTCTTTTCTGTACGTGGTGGTGCGCCATGCTTGTTTTAATTTACTTCGGAACAGAAATTTGCGTTTTCGTCTTTCGGATGAGTTGATTCGGGATTCGGAACAAGACTTTCAGAACCGGGTGATGGAGGAAGAGGTACATCGTGTTTTTAATCGGGCAATAGATGCTCTACCAATGCAAATGCGGACGGTTATTAATTATTCCTTGGACGGCTTGAAAAATGCGGAGATTGCTGAGAAGATGCAAATATCCGAAGGTACTGTGCATGCTTATAAAAAAGAAGCTTACAAGAAGTTGAGAGTCAGTTTAAAAGAGTATTATTATCTATTGCCTGTTATTTTATTTCTCTCGAGTGAGTGTTAATAAAAATTAAATATTTAAAGTCCAACACTCCCTAAAATAGGCTTTTTGTGTTCTAGTTGAAAATTACAGAAAAACGTATAACTGGAATACAATATGAATGACGATTTCTTTGATATAGCCGAGTTGGTTAGTAAATATCTGACGGGAGATTTGACTGTTACCGAACAGGTATATTTGGATGAATGGTTGAGTCTTGCAGAAGAGAATCGAGAGTGGTTCCGTTTGGTAACCAGTGACGAATTTGTCGTTCGTAAACGACAGGAATTGAAATCGATAGATGTTCAAGCCGGGTGGAGGGCTCTTTCTCGGAAACGAGCTCGGGAGCGTAAGCGATATTTGTGGATTGATTTCTTGAGATATGCTTGTATTTTTATCCTTGTAGTATCTCCGGTGATTTACTTTTTTATGCAACATACAAGGGAGTGCGTGGATATTAATGCTATGCGGGTGGAAATCCAGCCGGGTACTCCTAAAGCCATGTTGCATATGGCAGACGGTACTATCGTGGATTTAGCCACTCGTTCACGTGATACCTTGAAAGAGTTGGATGGTACGTTGATTGGTTTACACGGGGAGAGTATTGTTTATAAAAATACGGGTATGGCTGAAAATATAGATACGGTTGGCAAGGCAAATTTGTACAATGAGCTTGTCGTACCCCACGGAGGTGAGTTCGTGCTGACTCTTTCGGATGGAACTTTAGTATGCTTGAATGCGGGTTCCAAGTTAAAGTTTCCGGTAAGGTTTAATGGGGATACAAGACATGTTGAATTGGAAGGTGAGGGATATTTTCAGGTAGTCCGGAACGAGAAAATGCCTTTTGTTGTAAGGGCTTCCGGTATGGATGTAGCCGTGTTGGGTACGGAATTTAATATATCTAATTATCCGGAAAATGCAGAGGTCCAAGCAACTTTGATTAAAGGAGCTGTGAAAGTAATTAATTTGAAGGATGAAAATAGTTTTGTGTTGAAGCCGGGTGAACAAGCGGTGCTTGACAAGCAAAACGGAAAGATGACAGTGGCAGAAGTAGATGTCTCTTATGCCATAGCCTGGAAGGAAGGATGTCTTCGATTCCGGGATCGTCCATTGAAGGAGATCATGGATTTTATTGCCCGTTGGTATGATGTTGACGTGGTGTATGAAGATGAAGAGGTGAAAGACTATCTTTTCGGGTGTAATTTTGATCGGCATGAAACGATTGAACCTTTGTTGGGATTCTTTGAACGTACCGGGACGGTACATTTCAGAATCAAAGGTAGGAAAATTGTAGTAAGTAAATAAGTTGAATTACATAAAAATAGCGAAGAATATGCGACTATCCTTCGCTAGTTGATAAGAGCCTCTTGCCGGAGGCATAACTTAAACTTAAATCAATTTCAAAAGTATGAAAAAAAAACGTAGGTGTACTCATTTATGGGTGACAAAAGTGAAAAATTTGTTGCTTGGTGTGCAAGTAGCAGTTTGCTTATTCCTATCAGGAGGTCGAGTTGCACAAGCAATGACGGATGAGCCGTTGATTAATCTTTCGATGAAAGATGTGTCGGTAAAGGATGTCATTTGGGCAATCGAGAAACAGTCGAAGCTGGTGTTCGTGTATAACACGAGAGATTTGGATCAAGCGGGTAAAATTGATGTAGAAATCAAGGACAAAACGGTGCGAGAGGCTCTTGATATTTGTTTGAAAGGCACGGGACTGGAGTATGAAATACAACAGAATACAGTGATCGTTAAACGTAAACAGGAGAAAGCCCCGGAGATAGAGAAACTTGTGGTCAAAGGAAAGGTGGTTGACCGGGATAGCGTTCCTTTGCCGGGGGTAACAATTGTTTTGAAAGGAACTGCTTTGGGCGTTGTTTCCGATAAGGATGGAAAATTTAACTTCGAGATCCCGAAGATGGAACATCCGGTACTTGTTTTTTCGTTTGTCGGGATGCAGACACAGGAACATCAATATACGGGTAAGTCGGAGATTCGGATCGTGATGGTCGAGGATGTAAAAAGTATGGAAGAGGTAGTGGTGACCGGAATCTTTACCCGGAAAGCAGAAAGTTTTACCGGGGCGGCAAAAACATTCCGAAAAGATGAGTTGAAACGGGTAGGGAATACCAATATATTTCAAAGTTTGAAAAACTTGGACCCCTCTCTTAAAATTCTGGACAATAGAACAATGGGGTCAGACCCGAATACTTTGCCGGATATGAGGTTGCGAGGAACTTCATCTTTTCCGGCAGAAGGGAGTGATATTAATCTGAAGGGGAATTATCAGTCGCAGCCCAATCAGCCTTTGTTTATTTTGGATAGTTTTGAAACAACCGTGGAAACTGTGTTTGACTTGGATATGAACCGTGTCGAGAGTATTACGATATTGAAAGATGCTGCTTCTAAAGCAATTTACGGTTCAAAAGCCGCTAATGGAGTGGTGGTTATTGAAACGGTAGGGCTCGGAGTGGAAGGTGTGCGGGTAACTTACACGGGGAATCTGGATTTGGAAATGCCCGATCTGACCAGTTATAATTTGTGTAATGCGGCAGAGAAACTGGAAGCCGAGAGACTTGAGGGGAGTGTATATCAGGATTCGTATAACGGGATGAGCAAGTATTACGAACGATTGAAGCTCGTTAAGGACGGTTTGGACGAGTATTGGCTGTCTAAGCCTTTGCGTGTTGGGGTTGGACAGAAACATGCGCTTACGTTCGAAATGGGGAATAAGGAGATGAAAACGCTTTTTAACGTGGCGTATAGTAACGTGGAAGGTGTCATGAAAGAATCCTATCGTAATACTTTTTCGGGAACGGCACAAATATCTTATCGTAAATCGAATTTTTTGTTTCGGGATATAGCCACAATTACCCGAAATAAAACACAGGATTCTCCTTACGGTACTTTCAGTGAATACGCGAAGGCTAATCCTTATTCCCCGGCATATGATGAAAAGGGTAAACCGATGGAATATTATGCCCGGGGTACTTATTCGGAAAAGTCTCCTTTGTATAATGCTAACACGAATACTAAAGATCAGACTTCTTATTTGAATTTCACGAATAATTTCTATATCGAGTGGACAATTATTGAAGGGCTTAAAGCGACGGGACGTGTGAGTTTTACGACAAAACGGAGTGATGCTGACGAGTATTATCCTTATAATCATACCAGTCAAAGCAATTACAGTCGGGACGTGTATTACAAAAGAGGTGCTTATACTCTGAACACGGGGAAAAGTAACTCGGTATCAAGTGATATTTACTTGAATTTTTCTAGAACATGGGGAAAACATACTTTGTTTGCCAATGTGGGATGGAATATTTCGGAGAATGAATATATGGAGATTGTAAATCAGGCTCAGGGATACAAGACTGACAGTATGGACGAGTATATCTTCGGAATGATGTATAAAGAAGACGGTAAACCTTCCGGTAGCAGTTCTAAAAACAGGAATGTCGGGGTGTTGGGTGTATTTGCCTATACTTATGACGATCGATTTTTATTGGATGCAACTTTGCGTGGAAGTGCGGCGTCTGTGTTTGGGACTGATAATCCTTGGGCTACATTCTGGAGTGTCGGGTTAGGCTGGAACTTGCATAACGAGAAGTTTATTCGGGATTGGGGTTTTTTGGAACAATTTAAAGTAAGAGGTTCTATCGGTTACACGGGTAACCAGAATTTTCAATCCAATAAAGCGGTGGCAACTTATAAATATTATATGAAGGAAAATTACAATTACTATTGGAGTGGTGCTTATTTGAGTAATATGGAGAATCCGGCGCTTCAATGGGAGTTGAAAAAAGATTATAACGTGGGGCTTGATTTGAGAATAAAGGGTGTTACGCTGACTTTTGATTGGTATACTTCCAACACGGAAAATCTCGTGTCACAGATCACGATACCTGCCTCAACCGGATTTACTTCTGTCAGCGAGAACCTTGGGCTGGTGCAGAACCGGGGTGTGGAGGTTTCGTTAGGGGTAAATATATTCAATCGTAGGAATTTCTTTTTGAATGTGAATGGTAATATAACAACGAATAATAATAAATTGAAGAAATTGTCAGATGCGATGAATACTTTCAACGAGAATCAGAGGGCTTTGGCTGCAAAGGAGAATCGAGTTACACCGGTGGTGATGTATTATGACGGGATGCACATGAATACGATTTGGGCTGTACCTTCTTTAGGTATTGATCCGTCTGACGGTTACGAAATTTATTTGAACCGGGACGGACAGATGACAAAGCAATGGAAAGCTGAAGATATGGTTGCCGCCGGAGTTGCGGATTCTAAATATAACGGTAATTTTGGTTTGAATGGCGAGTATAAAGGGATTGGTTTGAGTGTCGTGTTCACTTTTCTCGGAGGTGGAGAACTTTACAATCAAACGCTGGTAGATAGAGTTGAAAATGTCAATATTACTTATAATGTGGATAAACGGGTTTTATCGGGGAGATGGAAACAACGGGGGGATCAAACACAATTCCGGAGGATTAAGAATTTAGGTGATACATATATCATGGGAAATATGCAGGAATCGGATTATACGCGGGCAACGACTCGTTTTGTGCAGAAGGATAACGAGTTGAATTTGTCAGCCTTGAGCGTGTATTATGATTTTCCGCGTGCATGGATGAAGCATATCGGATTCGAGAGAGTGAGATTA
The DNA here is from genome assembly GCF_022132345.1 of Butyricimonas sp. DFI.6.44. NCBI lineage: Bacteria > Pseudomonadati > Bacteroidota > Bacteroidia > Bacteroidales > Odoribacteraceae > Butyricimonas > Butyricimonas sp. DFI.6.44. Next base: position 281,748 of record NZ_JAKNJD010000004.1, read on the forward strand.
CAAGCAAACATGAATGATGTTTACAAGTGGTCGTCTATCAAGATCGAACGGGGAACATCCTATCCGTTTGCTCGGACGTTGAGTTTTTCTTTAACAGCAACTTTTTAACGGGTAACCTTTATGAAAACGAGATTATTAATTTTATTGACAGTGTTCAGCCTTGTCTTTATTTCTTGCGAGGACTGGTTGAAAGTAGATTCCTCAACAGAAGTATCACAGGATGATATATTTTCTTCGGATGAAGGTTTCCATGCGGCATTAACAGGGGTGTATATCGGAATGACTTCGACGGATTTGTACGGTATGCATTTAAGCTGGCATATGTTGGATTATTTAGCACATTATTATTGTATGATTTCGGGAAGTAATGATATATATCTGCATAGTCACCAATACAAGAATGCCAGGGTGTACCCGTACGTTAAGAATGCGTGGAACGGTTTGTATAATTTGATAGCGAATTGTAATAATATTTTAGCCAAATTAGAAGAGCATAAATCAGAGTTAGACCCGGTTAATTACCAGTTGGTAAAAGGTGAAGCCTTGACACTGAGAGCCTTCTTCCACTTCGATTTGATGCGGATGTTCGGGTACGGCAATTTGAGAAATCGGGATGTGTCCTCTAAGAAGGCAATCCCGTATGTGACTACGTTTAGTAAAAATGTTACGCCTCAATTGTCTTATGCCGAAACGTTTAAGTTGCTCAAAAATGATTTGTTGGAAGCTATTGAGTTACTTTATGGGGAAGATGGGAAAAATTGTTACCGGATTACAGGGGATGATGATTTTTTTGATAACGGTCCGAATGGAGATGACTACGGTTTCTTTAGTTATTTTAGTTACCAAAACTCTCCTCGGGTGGATTATTATGTGGCAAAAGCTCTTTTAGCTCGTGTTTATATGTGGGAAGGAACAGACGAGGGATATGCCAAAGCTGTGGAGATTGCTGAAGAGTGGTTCCTGACAGAGGACGATTCGGGACAGGATGCTTGGGATTGGGTTTCCCGTTCTCGGGTGACGAATTCAAATGTGCTTTATCGGGACAGAACGTTTTCACAGGAACATATTTGGCATCTTGCCGTGAGAAAGTTGAATGATATTATGGGTAAATGGTTGGATGCATCTAACCCGAATGCGACATATGAACGAGTGTTTTTAACTGAGAATGTAGCATTTACTATTTTTGAAGTGGGGCAAGGGAATGATGTCGGTGTGGATGATTATCGTTATTCTTATTTATTGCAACCCCAGGGAAGCGGTTTGAATAATTACGCTACGTTGAAGTTGGATCAATGTGACGGAGAAACGCAGTACGGGGAAATAATACCTCTGATTAGCACTCCGGAAATGTATTATATATGTGCTGAGGTATATGCAGAACAAGGCAACTTGAAAAAAGCTATTGGTTATTTAAATACGGTACGGCAGGCTCGAGGAATTACGCAGGATCTGGATGAAAATTTGGGTTATCTGGAGGTGAAAGATGAAATACTGAAAGAGTACCGAAAAGAATTCGTGAGTTTGGGACAGCTTTTCTATTTCTATAAACGTTGGGGCATGGAGAATATTGTTGGGTATGCTGGTTCGATGGGAGATGCCGAGTATATTTTGCCCTATCCGGATGAAGAAGTGATATCGGGAAATAGAGTACAGTTTTAACATTAAAAACGTATGGTTATGAGATATTCGATAAAACAATATTTAGCCTTATTCGTTATTGCGTGCATAGGAATCTATGGATGCTCCGATAGTGACATTATGTATTACGAGGGAGGGAATGCATTGCATTTTATGAAACTTCGGCAAGGATTGTCGTTCATGACAAATATGGAAGCTGAGAAAGATACGATGTTTATTAAAGTGTTGCTTGTGGGGGATCCTGTGGAGGTCGAACGGGAGTTTGCCGTGGAGGTAGTTAATGATTCTAACACGACGGCTACATCAGATCAGTATCGTATCGTGAAAGCGACGGTGCCGGCAAATGATACCATTGGGATTCTCGCTTTGGAAGTGCGTAATCCGGAATTTCTGGATATTGAAGAGTCTACTTTGATGTTGAAATTGGCTGTGAAAGATAACGAGTATTTTAAAGCTGGGGGATGGTTGAATTATGTCACGATCCAATTGACATGGACCACAGATTTAGTACAACCTGAAACATGGAATGCGATGCGTTTTTTCTTTACATCGAAATACTCTTCGAATGTTTATCGGGCGATTATAGCGTCTACGGGTTTGACGGAATTCTGGTATTACGATCCGGATCCGGAAACAGGTTACAGGTTAGATCAATACGAAGGATGGGTATATGGGAAAAAATTTGCCGATTGGGTTCGGGAATATAATAGAACTCATGATGACGTGTATCGGCATGATGATGGTGCATATAAAGGTGAGGAAATTATACCTATATATTAATCTAAAAAATAGATGGATATGAAAAGATATTTATTATATATGCTGTTGACTCTTTGGAATGTGAGTTTCTTTACAGCGTGCTTTGATGATAAAAGTACGGATGCAGATCATCCGATTCCGGATATTGTGATAGATACTACTGGAATACCGGAAACATTAAAAGTCGTGCAAAATGGTCGTTTGAGTATTCCACCGAAAGTTACACGGGATAATGGGGATAATTCAGATTTGTCATATAAATGGATGTTGAACACTATCGCGGATGATAATCCGAATTCGGGTGCAAAATCTCATTATATATGTATAGGGGAGAAGCAAGCACTGGATACTACCATATTTTTGCCTCCTAACGAAACGTCTTATTTTTTATGGTACCAAGTTACGGATAACAAAACACAATATCGGCGGGATATATTGTGGAATGTACTCGTGCAATCTGCTTATAATGAGGGAATATTAATTGTGGAAACGAAAGACGGGAGAAATACTGATTTCTCTTTGATCGAGGGAAAACAATTTACCGAGGGGTGGACTGTAGCGGATAGAATCAGCTATGGTTTATACAGTTCCGTAAATGGTAGTGCTATGGAAGGTTTGGTTAAACAAGTGTGCCATTCGTATAATTCAAATTCTCAAGTGAAATCAAAACGGTTTTATTGTATCGGGGATGATTTTTATACTTTGGTGGATGGTTTGGAATATGAACTTGTGGGACGGAATTTTGAAGTGATTTATGATAATACGCTCACTATGAAACCGGAGCAGGTATTTTATAGTGGCTCTAATGTGGTTTGGGTAAATGATGGAAATATTTATCCTTTTTCGGTTAGTTTAGCTCGGGATTATCCGAATATTCAGATTCCGATGAAGTACGCGGTGCAAGAAGGGGAGGTGCAAGTGACGAAAACTTCCAAGGTGGATAAATGTGTGGCATTTACACACCAATCTACTAATTCCAGTTCGGCTTGGGGTGTGTGGTATGATAAAGAGGGAGGGCGTTTCTTGTGCCAAAAGAGTGGTCCTTATGTAAAAAGTAATATAGAGACTTTAATATCTGATGCAGAAAGACCTTTTGATCCGAATAATGTACCGGGATTGGAAACCGTGTATGCTGCCATTGGAATGGATGATAATTTCTTTATGGTGATGAGAAATACGACCACTGGTGCTTATCAGATTTACGTGATTGAGCGAACTACTTCCAAGGCAAAATATCTCTATGATATTCCGGGAAAGGAGATGGATGATGCTGTGGGCTATGTGGTGAGTGAAGATGGAAACGTGGTATATTTTGCCACATCAACACAGATTTACGCTATTGTGTTGGGTGGAGTGTCACCCAAAGTAAATCCGCTTCATGCGATAACTTCCGGGCAAATTACTCATTTTTCAATGTTCCGGCAGGCATGGTACTTGATGAATCCTCAATTATATGTTTCCGGAGTCGGGTATAAGACGCCGATTAATACGCACGAGCATTTGTTGTTGGTGGGTGTGTGGGACGGTAACGAAGGGACTCTTTATTCGATTCCGATCGTGAGTCCTAGTGGTGGAACGATAGATGTGAATGGTATTAAACCTTATACTGGGTTTGGAAAAATTTTAACGGTCGTTTCTCAACAGTAGAATTTGTAGTGTGTTTGATTTAGAATGAATTCCCGTCGGTGTTGACGGAAGGTGTTTTTGGGACTTTCCCGAAAGACCGACGGGGTTCTTTATTTATACTCGTATCGGTTTTGACCGGTATGATATGGATGTATTGTGTTTGTGAATTACTAAAAAAATTATGGAAAAAGCAATTGTAAAAGTAGAACATTTATCCCATCGCTATAGTGCGCAGTGGGCAATTCGGGACATTAATTTCGAAATTAATCAAAAGGGTGTAGTCGGGCTGTTAGGCTCTAACGGTGCAGGAAAATCGACCACGATGAATATTATTTGTGGCGTGTTGAATCAGACGGAAGGAGAGGTGTATATTAACGGAATCAGCTTGAGTGAACATCCGGTAGAGGCGAAACAAAATATTGGTTTCTTGCCGCAAAAGCCGCCTTTGTACGGGGATCTGAATGTTGATGAATATTTGACGTATTGTGCTAATTTGAGGTTAATGGACGAAAAGCAGGTAAAGACAGCCGTGGAAGAAGCGAAACGAAGATGCGGGATCGCTCATTTTAGTCATCGTTTGATACGTAATTTATCCGGAGGGTATCAGCAACGCGTGGGAATAGCACAGGCTATCGTGCATAATCCTGCCTTTGTTGTGTTGGATGAGCCCACGAATGGATTGGACCCGAATCAGATTGTCGAGATCCGTGAGTTGGTTAAAGAGATAGCTAAAGACCGTTCTGTTTTATTGTCCACGCATATTCTTTCTGAAGTACAGGCGACTTGTGATTATATCCGCATGATTGAGAACGGGCAAGTCGTGTTCAGCGGAACAATAGATGAATTTGATAATTATATCGAACCCGATACGTTTGTGGCAGAGTTTGAAAATAAGCCTATTGCGGAAGAATTAGCTAGAGTGCGGGGAATAATTCAGGTAATTCCATTGACAGAGAGCAGATTCCGGTTCCGCTTTGAAGGGGGGCGTGATGTGATGCAGCGGGTAATTGAAACAAGCGTGGCTAATGGATGGGGATTGAGTGAGATTACCTTGGAGAAGATTTCTTTAGACGAGATTTTTGCCCAGCTTTCCGGGAAAAGAGAAAATAAATAATTTAGAAAGGAAGCGTATGAAAGTAATATTTAAAATAGCCAAGTCGGAATTGAGTATGTTGTTTTATTCTCCCGTGGCTTGGTTGATTCTGGTGATTTTTACTTTTCAGGCCAGTATGGCTTTTTCCAATTTGTTTAGTGATCTGGTGGTAGATCAGGCTATCGGGAATCGCCTTTGGGATGTGACGGAAAAAGTGTTTTCCAGTTATCGTGGGCTTTTGTCCCAAGTGCAACAATACTTGTATCTTTATATTCCTTTGTTGACGATGGGGTTGATGAGTAAGGAACGTAATAACGGGTCTATTAAACTTTTGTTTTCTTCCCCGATCACGAACACCCAGATTATACTCGGGAAGTATTTTGCCATGATGATTTATGCCTTGGTATTGATTGTAATTTTGTTCATGTACGCCATTTTCGGGATGTGTACGATAAAGGATATGGATGTGCCTTACGTTTTATCCGGTTTATTTGGGCTTTATTTGTTGACTTGTGCTTATGCTGCTATCGGGCTTTTTATGTCGAATCTGACTTCTTATCAGGTTGTGGCGGCAATGTGTACATTAGGGTTATTAGCCGTGTTGAATTTTATCGGAGGGGTAGGACAGGATATTCCTTTCTTGCGGGATGTAACGTATTGGTTGTCTATCCGGGGACGTTCCAATGAATTGATCGGTGGTTTGATTTGTAGTGAAGACGTGCTGTACTTTATTATAGTAGTGGTTCTTTTCTTGATGCTTTCTATATTGAAATTGATGGGGGAGCGGAAAAAGACTTCCCGGAAGATTGCCATCAGCCGTTATGTCGGGGTGGTTGTGTTTGCCATGTTTTTAGGATATTTATCTTCACTTCCGGCATTGATGGGCTTTTATGATGCGACGGTTACAAAACAGAGAACGTTGACGCCTAATAGTCAGGATGTGATGAGGCAATTGAAAGGGGGATTGAAAATAACGACTTATGTCAATTTGCTGGAACCCAATTATGCAACAGGGTTGCCGCAGAATATAAACAAGGATAAACGGCTTTTCCGACAATATCTTCGTTTTAAACCTGAGATGAAGATGAAGTATGTTTATTATTACGATAAAACGGAAAATGAATCTCTGGATCAACGTTATCCTTTATTGAATGACCGGGAAAGAGCCCAAGAGATCGCGAGTGGGTTGGAGTTGAATTTTAAAATGTTTCTATCCCCGGAAGAAATAAAGAAACAGGTTGATTTGTCCGAAGAGAGGAATCGTTTTGTTCGTCTTATAGAACATGAAAACGGGCAGAAATCTTTTTTACGGATATTTGACGATATGTCTCGCCAACCGAATGAGAAGGAGATAACTGCCGCCATGAAACGTATGGTGGTTCCGGCGATGCAGGTGGCATTTCTCAGCGGTCACGGGGAAAGGGATATCGACCGGAAAGGCGACCGGGGGTATTATGTGATTTCACAGGATATTACTTATCGGGAAGCGTTGATAAATAATGGTTTTGATAGTTATAAATTATTTTTGAATGACGGGCAGAAGATACCGGAGAACACGGGTATTCTGATTATTGCAGATGTGAGGCAACCCTTCGAGCAAGAGGAGTTAGATGAGATCCAGCGTTATATCGATAGGGGTGGAAATTTGATTATAGCCGGGGAGCCTGATAAACAGGAAATAATGAATCCTTTATTAGCTTCTTTGGGAGTACGGTTCATGCCGGGGCGGTTGGTACAGGAGAGCGAGGATTTCACTCAGAATCTGGTTTTCGGGAAAATTACTCGGGAAGCGGCGGATATATATTCTCGGTTTCGTTGGATGTTGCGCTGGAATTATCGGGTGCCGATGCCTGATGTCGTGGGTTTGGAATACTCTACGGATGCTGGTTTTGACGTGATGCCGATATTGGAAACGGATTCAACCGGGTGTTGGAATGAGTTGGAAACGACTGATTTCACGGAAGGTAAAGCGGTTCTCCATGCAGAAGCGGGAGAGAAAGAGCAAACGTATGCTTTGGCTCTTGCGTTGAGCCGGAAAGTAGGAGAAAAGGAACAACGGATATTCGTTATGGGAGATGCAGATTGCTTTAGTAACGGAGAATTTTTCATGAAGCGGAGAGGTGTGAACACAGAGAATCAAATTTTACCGAATTATGTGTTCTTTTGGTTATCCGGTGGAGAATATCCGATAGATACAGCTCGTCCCAATTCTCCAGATACGAAAATTTATATGGGATTGGAGGGAATCACTTGGATGAATATCGGACTCATGGGATTGTTCCCGCTTGCGTTGGCAGTTTGTGGTATTGTAATATGGGCAAAAAGAAGGAGAAAATAATATGAAAACAATCTATAAAATAGCGAAGAACGAGCTGAGTATGCTGTTCTGTTCGCCGATAGCCTGGTTAATACTTGTGATCTTTATTTTTCAAGTCGGCATGGAGTATGCGGATGTGTTGACCTCGGACTTGCAGGCTAAGGCTACCGGGTATAGTTTGATGGATGAAACAGCCAGTGTATTTTCTGGTATATGGGGGTTGTATTCTAGGGTACAAGGCTATCTTTACTTGTATATTCCTTTACTGACGATGGGTATTATGAGCCGGGAATTCAGCACGGGGTCAATAAAATTGTTGTTTTCTTCGCCTATCACGAATAAACAGATTGTATTGGGAAAGTTTTATGCCTTGATGGTTTATGCTTTATTTTTGATCGGGGGATTGATATTAACGGTACTTTTCAGTTGTATTATTATAAAATCGATTGATTTTCCGTTGGTATTATCCGGGTTGTTAGGATTGTATTTGTTGACTTGTGCCTATATTGCCATTGGGCTTTTCATGTCGAGCTTGACATCTTATCAGGTTGTTGCGGCGATGGGAACGCTTGCCGTGCTCGCTGTGTTGAATTTTATAGGTGGGGTAGGACAGGATATTGCATTGGTGCGGGATATTACCTATTGGTTGTCTATTTCCGGACGTTCAAGGGAAATGATTAACGGTTTGATATGTAGTGAGGATGTTTTATATTTTCTGATCGTGATCGTATTGTTTATCATGTTGACAATTCTACGATTGCGTTTTGACCGGAAAAAAGGTTCTCACGCCATGCGTGTCGGATGGTATACATTGGTGGTCGGTGGTGCTATGTTACTGGGATACGTGAGTTCTCGTCCGGCTTGTATGACATACTATGATACAACGGCGATGAAGTCGCAGACTTTGACCCCGAATAGTCAGGCGGTTATGGAGAAAATGAAAGGGGGATTAACGATCACGACTTACGTGAATTTGTTAGATGATAATTATTGGAATGCTTTGCCCCGTTCCGTGAATGACGATTTCAAGCGATTTAAGCAATACGTGCGGTTTAAGCCGGAGATAAAGATGAAATACGTTTATTATTACGATAAGACGGATAATCCGACTTTAGATAAACGTTTTCCGGGATTAAGCGATAAGGAACGGGCACAGGAGATTGCCAAAGGAATTAGAATGAAGTTTGATAGATTGTTATCACCGGAAGAGGTACGGAAACAGGTGGATTTGTCTTCAGAAGAAAACCGTTTCGTGAGGTTGATAGAAAGAGAGAACGGGCAAAAGACCTTCTTGCGGATTTTTAATGATATGTCAAAACATCCTTCCGAAAGCGAGATTACTGCCGCCTTAAAAAGGTTAGTTGAAGTTTCTCCCAAGGTTGCTTTTTTGATTGGTCATGGCGAACGGGATATTTACCGGGGGGGAGATGCCGATTATTCTACTTTCACGAAAAATCCGGCATTCCGTCATGCGTTGATCAATCAAGGGTTTGACACGGAATCTCTTTCTTTAGCAGATGGCAGAACGATACCCGAGGAGATCAGTATATTGGTTATAGCTGATCCACGGGAAAAATTGACCGAATGGGAAAAGAGCGAAATTAACCGTTATATTGCTTCTGGACGGCATTTGTTAATTGCGGCTAAACCGGGTAGACAAGCGATACTGAATGAAATAACGGAATCGTTTGGTGTTCATTTTACGGACGGCATTTTGGTTCATCCCAGTGAAGATTTTGCACCGGATTTAATACAGGGACGTTTTACTCTTGATGCAGAGAGTTTTTCCGGTAATTTAGCTTATTTGAGCCGGAATAATTATAAAATTACCGCTCCGGGGACGGTGGGGATTGTTTGTCGTCTGCCAGAAGGTTTCGGAATGCTTCCTTTGGTTGCAACTGATAGTGTCGGGAGTTGGAATGAAAAAGAAACAACCGATTTCGTGAATGAGGTTCTTGAATTCAATCCGGAAAAGGGAGATGAGGAATGGAATGGACAACCCATTGTGTTAGCCATGGGGCGCCATATCGGAGGAAAGGAACAGAAAATCATGATATTGGGGAATGCGGATTGTTTGAGTAATGGGGAACTGGTAAGAGCAAGAAAAGACGTGAAGTCTGCTAATTTTAATTTGATTCTTGAAACGTTCCGGTGGTTCACGAACGGGGAGTACCCTGTTAATACGAACCGTTCTTACGGAGCGGACAATGATCTTCGCATGGAATACAAGGATTTGATCTGGGTAAAGGTCGGTTTTATGGGAGTATTGCCTTTGTTGCTGGTAGCGGCGGGGATTGTCGTTTGGCTCAGACGTCGGGAAAAATAAAGAAGTATAAGGGATGTATCATATAAATCATGTAAATTTATGAAAGAACCAATCGTGAAAGTCGAGAATCTATCTCATCGCTACAGTATTCAGTGGGCTATACGAGATATAAATTTTGAGATAAATCACCACGGGGTATATGGTTTGCTTGGGTCAAACGGGGCGGGTAAATCAACCACCATGAATATCATGTGTGGTGTGTTGAAACAGACTAGCGGAAATGTTTTCATCAAAGGTATCGATTTGCGGAAAGATCCCGTGAAAGCTAAAATGCACGTGGGATTCCTTCCGCAACAACCGCCTTTGCACACCGATCTAACCGTGGAAGAATATCTGGTGCATTGTGCTTTCTTGCGTCGTCTGTCGGGAAAAGAGGTTGATCATGCCGTGCGGGAGGTCATGGGGAAATGTGGTATCTCCCACTTTAGACGTCGTTTGGTGCGTAACCTTTCCGGGGGATATCAGCAACGTCTTGGAATAGCTCAGGCAATCATTCATAATCCGGATTTTGTCGTGTTGGATGAGCCTACGAATGGGTTGGACCCGAACCAGATTGTGGAGATCCGTCACTTGGTGAAGGAGATTGCGCAAGATCGAACTGTGGTACTGTCGACACATATCTTGCCGGAAGTGCAGGCGACCTGTGATTATATTCAGATGATCGAGGAGGGGCAGATGGTATTTAGCGGAACGGTTGACGATTTTGATAACTATATTACTCCGAATTCTTTGATTGTGTCTTTGGTTGCTCCTCCGGTTTTGGATGAATTGAAGAATATTCCGGGTATTTGTGGGGCGGAAGAGTTAGGAGGACATCGTTTCCGGCTTCAGTTTATTGATGCGCAGGATATTACTGAACGAGTCGTAGAAACCAGTATGGCAAGAGGATGGCGATTGACGGAGATCAATATCGAACGTAGTTCCTTGAATGCCATATTTGCCGAGTTATCCAAAAAGTAGAACTTATAAGAAAAAAATATGAAGATGATATATAGGATTGCCCGGACGGAGATGCAAACTTTGTTTTATTCGCCCGTGGCGTGGTTGATTATTGTGATTTTCACGTTTCAAGTGGGAATGTATTTTTCCGATATATTCGGGGGAATGGTTCGGAATCAGGAATTAGGATATACATTACGGAGTGTAACGTTGAACGTGTTCTCCGGTCGGTTCGGGCTGTTCACGGAAGTGCAGCAATATCTCTATTTCTATATTCCTTTGTTGACCATGGGGTTGATGAGCCGGGAGTTGGGGAGTGGTTCCATTAAATTACTGTATTCTTCTCCGGTGACGAATATACAAATCATTTTGGGTAAGTTTTTGTCCATGATGTTTTATGGTTTGATATTGATGTTCGTCCTGTTTATTTTTGGTATTTATGGCGTTTTCACGATTAAGATGATAGATTTCCCGGTAGTTCTATCCGGATTACTGGGATTATATTTGTTGACGTGTGCTTATGCTGCTATCGGGCTTTTTATGTCGAGTTTAACTTCTTATCAAGTCGTTGCGGCAATGGGGACGTTAGCGGTATTAGCTGTGTTGAATTTTGTCGGGGGAATGTGGCAGGAGATGGAGTTCGTGCGTGATATTACTTATTGGCTGTCTATTAACGGTCGTGCGGCGGAATTTATCAATGGGTTGATTTGTAGTGAAGATGTTCTTTACTTTTTAATTGTAATCGCTCTTTTTCTCTCGTTGGCTGTATTGAGATTGAAATCCATTCGTCAAAAAAGTTCTGCAGTTATTTCTTTCGGGAAATATATGGGGGTAATTTGTCTTGCCATGTTTTTTGGGTATTTGAGTTCTCGTCCGAACTTGATGGGATTTTATGATACGACCCGTACTAAGGTGAGAACATTGACGCCTAACAGTCAGGAGATCGTGAATAAAATGGAAGGTGGGTTGACGATCACGACTTATACCAATTTGTTGGATGAGTATTACACGGTTGCTTTACCTCGTTATGTGAATCAAGATCTGGATCGTTTCAAGCAATACCGGAGATTTAAGCCTGAAATTAGAATGAAATACGTGTATTATTACGATAAGGCGAATAACCCGCAATTGGACAGGCGCTTCCCGGAACTGAACGATCGGGAACGGATGGTAAAGACGGCTAATTCATGGGATCTGGATACGAATATGTTTTTAACGCCGGAGCAGATTCGGGAACAAATAGATTTGAGTCCCGAGGGGAATCGGTTCGTGCGTCAGTTGAAGCGGGATAACGGGCAGCAAACTTTCTTGCGGATATTTGATGATATGTATCGCCATCCTTTCGAGAGTGAAATCACGGCTGCTTTCAAGCGGCTAGTGATGCAACTTCCGGTTGTCGGGTTCATTAAGGGACACGGGGAACGGGATTGTGTTCGGGAAGGTGACAGGGATTATAATCGTTTTGCCCAAGATAAACCGTTCCGGTATTCACTGATTAATCAAGGATTTGATTTTGAGGAAATAACTCTTGATAAAGATATTCCGGAACATTTGGCGATATTGGTGCTTGCCGATGTAAGGACTCCTTTCTCCGGGGAAGAAATGCAGCGACTGAACCGGTATATCGAGAAAGGTGGTAATATTTTGATTGCAGGGGAACCCCGCAGGCAGGAAATCATGAATCCGATTATCCGGTCACTAGGGGTGCAATTTATGCCGGGACGATTGGTTCACCCGAGTGAAAATTTCCAAGCTGATTTTATTATCGCCAGACCGACTTCCGAGGCGGGAGAGTTGTCTTATATTTTTAAAGATATGATCGATCGGGAAAGAGTGTTGACAATGCCCGGTTGCACGGGCTTGGAATACATGGAGGACAAAGGGTTTCATGTAACACCGCTTTTTGCCAGCGATACCGTGGGGTGTTGGAATGAAGTGGAAACAACGGATTTTGTTGATGACACGGTACGGCTTAATCCTGCTGTTGGAGAAGTGGAACGGACGTACGTCACTGCTTTGGCTCTTTCCCGGAAAGTGGGAGATAAAGAGCAAAAGATTGTCATTCTAGGCGATGCGGATTGTATCAGTAACGGGGAGATCAGTATCAGTCGTAAAAACGTCAGGGCGGCAAATTACTCGTTGGTCAGCGGGTCATTCTTCTGGATGTCCGATGAAGAAGTGCCTATTGATGTCCGGCGCCCGACGGCACCCGATAATGCTGTGAATATCGGGGATACGGGAATGTATATTTCTAAGATTGGTTTCATGGGATGTTTACCGGTAGCCTTGGCGATCTGGGCTATTTTTATCTGGGTGAGAAGACGGGGACGCTAGAGTAAACAGAAGCGAAATATTATTGTAGTGTGTTATTAAGTCTAGTGTTGCGTATAGACTTGCTTCTTGATAAGAATCGTATAAATATAAATTATTTATGCGATTCTTTTTTTGCTTATTATCACTTGATGATTTTTTCTATCTTTGTAAGCATATTAGTATTTTATAAAAGGAACATTATGGAGAAATCCTTGAGAGCATTGCAGAATGGTGACGAGAAAGCCTTTCGATTGCTATTCGATGAATTCTATACTGCACTTTGTTTGTTTGCCGAACGTTATCTTGGAGAACGGGAGGCGGCGGCTGATGTGGTACAGGAAGCTTTTGTAAAATACTGGGACCGTCACGCTGATTTTGACAATTACTATAAAATAAAGTCGTTCCTTTATGTGGTCGTTCGTCATGCTTGTTTAAATCAACTTCGAGATAGGCTCGAGAGAGTTGAGATAGAAGAGGGGATGGCTATTGAATCGGATGAATTTTTTCAAGAGCAAATGATGGAGGAAGAGGCGTATAGAGTATTTTATCGTTCTATAGAGGAATTGCCCCCGCAAATGCGGAGTGTCATTCATTATGCTCTGGAAGGATTGAAGAATTCTGAGATTGCTGAAAAAATGGGCGTATCCGGTCATGCCGTTCATGCGTATAAAAAGGAAGCGTATAAAAAACTGAAGGAGAGCATGAAAGGGCATTATTACTTGTTGGAAACCATTTTCTTTATTCTCCTGAATAGTTAATAAATAATAAAATTTCAAAGACCGACATACCCTATATCCTGTTTCTTGTGTTGTAAGGGAAAGAGTGAGATAAAAATCTTTACACGAGAAATGGATAAAATTTATTTTGATATCGCGATTTTAGTTGGGAAGTATCTGGCAGGAAATTTGACAGAGGAGGAACACGTGCGTTTGAATGATTGGCTGGTTGCTTCCGAGCGGCATAGGGAATGGTTCAGGAAAGTGACTTCAGAGGCTTACAAGCGGGAGAAAGGAAAAGTTTCCCGTGCTATAGACATAGATGCCGGATGGAAAGGTTTACAGGTAAAACGTCTTTCCGGGCGGCGTAGGATGCGATGGATTCGCTTGGGGAAATATGCCGCTGTATTGTTGCTTCCTCTACTTGTGATTGGGGTGATGTACTTGCAGCTGCACGAGAGTGGTTCTGGAATGGAGAGTGTGGAAACAATCGCATCCGGAACTCGCAAAGCTTATTTGATAATGGGCGACGGTACTTCCGTGTCCATGGAGAATCAGCAACAGCGCCTGTTGGAAGAGAAAGACGGAACTAAAATTAATGTGCAGAAAGAGCATATCACGTATGAAAACGCGATTGATAATAAAAAGAGTGCTCTAATCTATAATGAATTGGTTATCCCGCGGGGAGGGGAGTTTTCATTGACACTGTCTGACGGTACCGTCGTTTATTTAAATGCGGAATCAAAACTTCGTTTCCCCGTGCAATTTGATGGTAATAATCGAATCGTGGAACTCGAGGGAGAAGGGTACTTTCAAGTAGTTCATGACGAGAATGCCCCGTTTGTCGTGAAAACTGCCGGTATGAATATACAGGTATTAGGAACGGAATTTAATGTTTCCGCTTATACTGAAGATACTGTAATTCAAACTACTCTAGTGAGTGGTTCTGTGCGGGTTTCCTCGAATGATAGTGATAAAACAGTCGTGCTGAAACCGGGAGAACAAGTTGAATGTAGTCGTCAGGGAAATGGTTTACAAGTGAGAGATGTCGACGTGAGTAGCGTGATTGCATGGAAAGACGGGCGGCTTCGTTTTGAAGAAAAACCTTTGTGCGAGGTGATGAAGAGCGTGGCTCGTTGGTATGATGTGGAGGTCGTGTATTTGGATGAAGAGGTAAAATGGTATCCTTTCGGGTGTAATTTTAATCGTCATTCTACCATAGAGCCTTTGCTGAAAGTGTTTGAAGCCACGGGAACGGTGGAAACCCGTGTCGAGGGACGAAAGATATTCATAAAGAAACAAAAATAAAACGGAAGGTGGTGGCACACCTTCCGCTCACGGCACTTCATGTTGAAGTACTGTAATTTAAATAATAAACGTTCAAAGCTATGAAAAAAAATCATTGGTTTCCCTATCCTTGGGGAATAAAAATGAAGTATGTGTTACTGTTTTGTCGAGTAACCTTATTTCTATGTTTGTTTTGTCCCGGATTGATAATGGCACAAGAGCAGAAAAGTGTTATTAATCTCTCCATGAAGGATGCGACTTTGAAAGAGGTCATCTGGAATATCGAGAAGCAATCCGGTTTCGTGTTCGCTTACAATGCCAATGATTTGGCAAAAGTGGGCAAAGTGAGTGTGGACATTAAAGAAAAAACTGTACCGGAAGCATTGGATATTTGTTTGAAAGGTACGGGACTATCTTATGTCGTGCAAGAAAACATCATCGTGATTAAGCAAAAGGAAACGAAGGCTGCCAAGATTGAAAAAGTTACGGTTCGAGGAAAGGTCGTGGATAAGGACGGTGCGCCTCTACCCGGGGTGACTATTTTAATCAAGGGTACTACCGTGGGTGTTTCCACGAACGGGGACGGACAATACGCTATAAGTGTCGCGAAACAGGATAGCCTTGTCTTTGTGTTCTCGTTTATCGGGCTGAAGACCAAAGAAGTCAAGTGGAACGGACAGGAAACATTGAATGTGGTGTTGGAGGAAGATTCCCATGTTATGGATGAGGTGGTGGTATCGACGGGGTACAATACTGTCAACCGCAGGGATATGGTCGGTTCCTACACGAGCGTGAAAGCCGCTGATGTCATGATGCCGGCGTATAACTCGATAGACCAGATGTTGCAGGGGCAGGTCGCCGGTATGGTGGTGATGAACACGAGCTCCCGGGTGGGAACAACCCCGAAAATCAAATTGAGGGGAACAACGACTATTTTTGGAAACCAAGCCCCGTTATGGGTGGTAGACGGTATCGTACAGGAAGACCCTCTGGAGTTGGAAACCGCGGACGTTATGACTCAAGACCTGAAAGACATTGTGGGTAGTCAGATTTCTTGGTTGAACCCGATGGATATAGAAACGATTACCGTGCTGAAAGATGCTTCAGCCACGGCTGTTTACGGTTCAAAGGCTTCTAACGGGGTAATCGTGATTACCACCAAGAAAGGAAAAGCAGGCAGGTTGACCGTGAACTACACGGGCAACATGACTATTAACACTCGCCCTAATTACGGGATGTTCAATTACATGAACTCCAAGGAGCGGGTGCAGTTCTCGCAAGACGTGTATAATGCCGGAGTGTATTACATGGAAGAACCGATAACTCAGCCGTATACTTACGAGGGAGCCATGAAAATGTATTTGGCGGGTGATTTAAGTTATGATGAATTCATGAAAAGAAAGACTTTTTTGTCGACGGTGAATACGGATTGGTTCGATTTGTTAACCCGTTCGGCTGTCAGTCATAGTCATAACGTGAGTTTGGCAGGAGGTACTGAGGCGGTAACTTACAATGTTTCTTTAGGGTATAACAACACGTTGGGACAGGAAATCGGAAACTCCAACGAGAGAATGACCGGTCGGGTAGCGGTGAATATACGCTTACACGAGAAAGTGCGTTTGGATGCTAGTCTAAATGCAACTTCCAGTACAACAAAGGCTTTTGGCGAGGAAGTGAATCCGATGTCGTATGCCACGACAACGAGTCGTTCCATCCCGGCTTATGATGAAGAGGGGAATCCGGTATATTATCAAAAACGGGCAACTTATCTATACAATAGAAGTGTACAGAGTTTGAGTTACAATTTTATCAATGAACGGGATAATAGCGGCTCTACCAACAAAAATTTGCATGTATCTGCCGCCCTTAACTTCAGGTGGAATATATTGGATTGGTTGAGTTATGAATTTACCGGGGGATATACGGCCTCGAACACGAACGGGGAAACTTATAACACGGAGAGAACGTTCCGTGTGGCTTGGAGGTATCGCGGGTATGATTATGGAGCGGCGGAACCGAACAGTTCATTATTTAAAGCGGCACTTTTACCTTTCGGGGGTGTGTTGTTTACCACGGATGCCACGCAACGTGCTTATAATATCCAGAACAAAGTGTTAATATCCAAATCCTTTAACGAGGACCATCGTCTGAATGCCATGCTGGCAATGGAACTTCGTTCCTCTGCTGTTACCAACAATGCTAATAAAGTATGGGGATATATGCCCGACCGGGGAGAAACTCTGGTAAGACCCACGCCGCCGGATGAATTGCGTCCCTTGAGTAATGCTGTTTCCGGTTGGGGAATACTGGATGAAATTTATGGGACAGGATGGACGCGTACCAAGAATACGGATAATTACCTTTCTTTCTTCGCGACAGTGGCTTACTCGTTGAAAAATCGTTACGTCTTTAATTTCTCGATGCGAAATGACGAGTCCAATCGTTTCGGGCAGGACGTGAACAATCGGTTTGACCCGACATATTCTTTCGGTTTGTCTTGGAGAGTGATGGATGAGCCGTGGTTAGCGGGAATAAAGAATTGGTTAAACAACTTTAACGTTCGTGCCACCTATGGAATACAGGGAAACGCGATGACTAAATTGGGACCGGATTTGACATTAAGACAATATGGCATTCTTTCGGTTTATAACCAGCATTATTCTAAAATCTCCGGTTTGCCGAACCCGAATCTTTCTTGGGAAAAAACAAAGTCTTGGGATTGGGGTGTGGATATGACCTTGCTTAATATATTTGATGTTGTGGTTGATTATTATAGAAGAAATTCGAACGTTATTGTCACCCAAGATTTGCCTTCCGAATACGGAATGTCGAATATGAAAATGAACGGGGGAAAAATAACGAACGAAGGAGTTGAGTTCACGGTTAGCTTCACCCCGGTAAGGACTAAAGATTGGGCTTTAAGTATCGCGTTGAACTCTTCAAAAAACTGGAATAAAACAGGAAAAGAAGAATACGAAGCCACAAGAGATGAGTTACTTGCCGGTAATAGCGAGAAAATCTTGAAAAAAGGCTATCCGGTGGGAGGTTTTTGGTCTTATTCTTTTGCCGGGTTAAGCAGTGAGGATGGTCGCCCCTTGTTTAATTATCTTGATGTGCCGGAATCCGAAAGACATTCCGGGGTAGACCCGACTACTTACTTGGTGTATTCCGGTACGAAAGAACCGAATTTCACCGGGGGATTGAATTTCAGTTTACGTTGGAAGACGTTGACACTTTCATCCGGTTTCTCCCTGTTGTTAGGATGCAAAAAACGTTTGCCTTCTCCATACGCCAATATACCTAATGGAGCGAAAATCCCGGATTCGGATGTGAATTTGAGTAAGGATTTAACCAAACGTTGGAAGAAACCGGGAGATGAAAACTACACGAAAATCCCCGGATTGGTGACAACGCTGAGTAGTAATGTTGTTTTACCGAATGGTTCGGAGGAACAATGGATGAGAGTGTGGGAACAATCTGATGCTTTGGTGGCGGATGCTTCATTCTTGCGTTGCAGGCAATTGTCATTGTCTTGGCGGATTGGCGAAGATTGGTGCAAACGGATGGGGTTGAAGACGCTTTCCTTGAACGCCACGGTTTCAAATTTATTTGTTATAGCAAGCAAGCGCTTTAACGGTTTTGACCCGGAATTGGGGGATAGTGTGCATCCGAAGAATTATTCCGTGGGAATTAATATTGGATTTTAAAAATGTAGGATGATGAAAAAGTTATTGATAATATTATGCGCGGGTTTATTAGCCGCTTGTTCGGATTTCTTGGAACCCAAATCGCAAAGTGAATATATCCCGAGAGAAGCTGCCGCCTTGAATGAAATGTTATTGGGGAATGCTTATATACAAGCGGCAGGAGGGGACGAGGTCATGAATCTGTTGTTGATGTTCGACGATGATATCATGTGTTCGGATTCGGCAGGTGCGATAAACACGATGGTGATGACGGGAGATGATTTTCTGTTATTGGAGAAACTTTACGCGTGGCAGCCGGACATTTTTATACAGGAAGGTACTTTGATGTATCAATCCCCTTGGGACTGGTTCTATTCTTATATCTTGGGAGCGAATGCGGCGTTGGATTACATTGATGGAGTTTCGGGAACCGATGATGAAAAAAATATCGTGAAAGCTCAGGCTTTCGCTTTGCGCGGTTACTATTATTTCCAGTTGGTAAACATGTGGGGAGCTCCCTATAACTATGACAAGAAAGCATTGGGGGTACCTTTGAAAGTGACCAGTGCGTTGGAAGCGAAAGAACTTCCACGAAACACGGTTGAAGAAGTGTACGCTCAGATTTTGGCGGATTTGAATGAAGCCGAGAAATCATACGAGAAATTGCCCAAGGAACAACAATACCGGAAAGATTACAGAACCAGTTTACCCATGGTGCAATTATTGAAATCCAGAGTTTACCTGTACATGGAGGATTGGAAAAATGCGGCTATTTACGCGCAGAAAGTGATTGATGATTGGGATTTCATGTTGACAGACCTCAACTCTTTGCCCCAGAAAACGACGGCACAACCGTATTATAATTTTATTTCGCAAGATTGTTCGGAAGTGATTTGGGTGTTCGGGAAGATAGATAAATTTGTGAATTTAGTGAAGCAGACAATGATATTTCCCGACCCTTATAAACCGGGACAGAACTTAGAAACTAATTTCTTTAATGCTTCTTCCGGGTTGCTTGACGCTTTCAAAGCCGGGGACCTTCGGAAAGAGAATTATATCGTGCGTTCTCCTTACACCGATTCCAAAGATAACCAGCATCTTGGCGGATACGCCCCTTACGGGAAATTTGCGGTGAACTATGCCCATGAACCTATTAGCAACACGAACTTCGCTCACGCATTTCGGTTGGCGGAAGCCTATTTGAATTTGGCAGAGGCTGCTGCGTTGGATAAGGATGAGAAAACAGCTAAACAAGCATTGGAAACATTGTTGGAGAAGCGTTTTGTGCCGGGCACAGTTTCGGTGACGGAAACGGGAAACGCATTGATTGAACGTGTCCGTTTGGAAAGACGGTTGGAATTATGTTTCGAGGGACATCGTTGGTTTGACCTGCGTCGCTACGGGATGCCGGCCATCACCCACGAGTGGAAGAGTAACGGACAGGTTATCAAGCGTTACACGTTGAAAGAAAAAGACCCGTTCTACACGTGGCCTATCCCGCAGGATGTGATGGAAGATAACAGAAAGTTGGTACAAAATCCGTTACCGGAAGTAAGAAATTAAAGAGAATATGCTATGAAATGGAGATATTATTTATATAGTTTGTTAGGCAGCGTCTTGTTTTTTTCCTGCTATAATGAAGATACATTGACAGACGACGCGAATGGCGAAGATTTAGTTCGATTTGAATTCCCTCAAGGCACGAATTCGTGGGATGATGACGTGGTGGCAATCAAAGAGAAATTCAACGTGTGTATTATTTACAAGGATTTTCAAGCGTCTGATTTGAATCGGACGTGGACGGGAACTATTGGAAGCCAGACCTATTTTGGCGAGGGATTAAAGAGTGATGAACAGGCGGAGTTCATGATTAGTTTCATGAAAAACCATGTTTTTGCCTATCTGAACCCGGCGATTACTCAAAAGGTGTTTCCGATGTATTATTACATGGTTTATGATTGTCATGCTCCATTCGTGTTTGGACCTTACAATTTGAAAGCACCCATGAAAAATATTTTTGACGGGATGGATTACTGGTCGCTTTGTATGTTTTACGGGGAATCGGACCCCACGTCGGATATGTTCTATGGCAGACTTGAAACTCCGGAAACCCCGGAAGATTTTTGGGAGTGGAGAGGAGTTATCTTGTATAAAATTTTAGAGAAAGCCTATGAAAAGGGGAATATAATTATGCCGGAAGAATTTCAAGCAGGGATAGACTATAAAACAGAGGTTGAATCCGACCCGGGAACAGAGGGAAATCCCAATTATTACGCTAAACGAGGTTTCCCCGGTTCATCGGTTTCTTTCTTAAGGCTGGATGCGTTGAAGAAGATTGAATACACCAACCCGAGTAAGAACTTTTTCGCTTACATACATTTGGGTATGAGGTACACTTCGGAAGAACTGGAAGCAAAGCATCCGAAAGCAAATAATCCCTTGTTGTGGGAGAAACGTCAATATGTTCTTAATTACATGAAGACTAAATACGATTTGGATTTGGAGGCGATAGCTAAAATTCCGGCTATGAATTAATTATCAAAAAAATATTTCAAATAATGGAACTGTCTAACGTTTCTCTTGTTAGACAGTTTCCACTCTAGTATTGATTAAAAAATGTATTGTATGAATTATTGGTATGTAAATTTACTGGGACTACTCTTTTTTATTTTCCCGTGCAGCGGGAATGCTCAATCCCGGACTTCATTGCAAGATGAGGTAATCAAAGAATGGAACAACTACAGTCTTGAGGGAGCCACCGTAGAATCGATTTTAAAGCAGAGAGCGGCTGTGGAGAAAACGATTCTTGCCCGAGACAAGAAAGATGAAATGGCACGTCTTGCCAATCAAGTGAAGGCAATAAATCTGGTTGCCGATTATTATAGACAACACAGGGACGCCGGTGTGAATAAAAGTGCGTTACGGAAAGTATTGAAAGGCGTACGTTTTGATTCGCGGGAGTTTTTGGCACTTCCCAATCTTGAAAGAAACATAAATACTTATTTCAACGTGAAAGCCTTGGCGGACGGTTACGAGGCATCCCGGATTTTAGGCGATAAACGGGATGAATTGGAGTACGAAAAATACAAACAAATACTGGAATCCCGAAATTCCGATTTGATATTGTCTTATTTCGCGGGGATTAGGAGTGATTTTATTCTCAACTACACGGAAGCATTGAAAAAAGCCCGCCCCCTATTCGAGCAATATATGCCGGAGGGAGAATTAAGGCGCTTGGTGATGGATTTGTATGCCGCGAAGGAACGTTTGAGTTCGGGAAAGGATGCTCCTCTCTTTACTTTAATAGACTATAAAAGACAAGAGCACTCTCTTCAAGATTTCAGGGGTAAAATATTGATAATCGACGTGTGGGCGACTTGGTGTGGAGGATGTATCCGTAAATTACCTTATTTTATGAAAGTCGCGGAGAAGTATAAAGACCGTGCGGACGTGGAATTTATCACGATATCCATTGACGAGGAGGGCAAATTCAATCATTGGAAATACTCTTTGCCAAGATACAAATTGTTAGGAGTTAAGAATTTGATTGCCTTCCCGAAATCGACACCCTTTCAGGACGATTATGACATACACGGTATTCCCCGGTATATCATAATAGATAAAGACGGGAAAATAATTGATACCGACGTTCCCGGTCCGGGTAATGGTTTCGAAGAATTTGTGGATAAATTATTAGGTAGTTCAATTTAAGCGTACGAGATATGAATAATTGTGTAAAGAAAGGCGTTTTGCTAGTCGTTGCTGTTTTTGCTTTCATGAGCGGTTGGGGACAAGCGAACGTGTTGGAACAGCAAAAGAAAGAATTCGAACAGGGAAAACGTGATATCGATTTTTTAGCGTCTTATATCGCTAATTTAAAAGAGAGTAAAGAGCGTCAGGCACTGAGTCGGGCATTGGATTGTTATATCGTGCTCTTGCCCGAGGAACAACGGTACGCGGAACAAAGTGTACAGGACTTTATCAGTTACATCGATTATCAGGAAAGTCAGGTTTGTCTGGATTATATCAAGAATTGGGATAAACTCAGTTTGAGTGAAGAACAAGTGAAACAGATGAGTTCCAAGATGGAAGTGATGATTTTATGGCCGGTGTTTCATTGGATGACTTCTCCCGCCGGGAAAAAGCCGGCACAACCCGATTGTGAAGAAATCGTGTTATTATTGGAAAACAACAACGTGGCAGCCGTGTCCCCGACTTGTAAAACTTTGTTGGAAATGTGGCAATTATACAAGCGGAAAGATATTGATAAAATGGTGAAATTATTCGTTGGAATGCTACAATCCGGGGGGAGTGTAAGCGGGATAGTAGACATCGGTGTGATAGGTTATTTAGTGAATTATCTGTTGGAGGAAACAAACGTGTCACAGGCACAGGAAATACAATCTGCCTTGGAAAACCTCTTGAAGGACGATTCATTGGAAAGGTCTAAAGCCAGTTTACTGAAAGGATGGAATGATGATTTTACCGGTAAAATCTTGCTAGGAGAAGAATAATGAAAATAGGGATTATTTTTATCATGCTGTTGTGTATCGGGTGTTCCGGTACACAACAATACTCCTTCTCGATTCGGGGAAACGTGGAAGGAGCCAAATACGGCAAAGCATTCTTGTTGACACCCAAGGAAGAAGTCATTTGTTCCACGAAAATCGATGGAGGTGATTTTGAATTGCGGGGAACTTTGGAAGAACCCGGGCAATATGTATTGAGAGTGAACCGGCAACAATTCATGTTCTTCATGGATGGAAAGAAAATGCGAATAGAGTGCCCCTATCGCTCCTTCTCGTCCAAGTACTTGAAAGGAGCTCCGGCAAACGATTTGTCCATAGAGTACGGCAAACTCCAAGAAAAATATACGGCAAAGCAAGAGCGTTTTTTAAAAGAATATAAAAAAGCGATGGATACCGGGGAGCAAAAAGCGGCAGACGAGGCGATGACTCAAGTGCTGTTAGTTGGAGAATCAGAATTTGTCCTCACGAAAGAGTTCGTGCGTGAGCATCCCGATAATATCTTTTCGGCTTACATTTCGGAGAAAGCGGGGAGAGAGAATTACACGAAGGCAAAAGAGTTGTACGAGTTGCTGACTCCCCAGGCACAACAATGTTCATGGGGACGTCTGTTGAAACAGCATCTTGACGGTTTGGCAGTGTCCGCCGAAGGACTCGTTTGTCCGGAATTTACCGTGTCGGACGAGGATGGTAATCCGGTTACAATGAATTCCTTGAAGGGAGATATTCTCGTTCTCGACTTTTGGGCATCTTGGTGTGGTCCGTGCCGTCAGGAGATGAAAAGTTTGAGAGAACAATACAAGGAGTTCAAGGATAAAGGCGTACGTTTCGTGAGCATCTCTCTGGATGCCTCTTCGGAAAAATGGAAAGAAGCGTGCAAAGAAGAGGACATTCCTTGGCTTAGTGCTTTGGCGGATGGCGGATGGGATGATTCCGAGGTGCGAAAACTGTTCGGCATACAATCCATCCCTCACATCATACTGGTTGGCAAAGACGGGAAAATCGTGGGTAAAAACTTGCGTCGCAATCTTTTGCGAGATAAAATCATCGAGTTGTTGAACAAATAAATTGTACTCCAAATGGGAAAAAAATTATTGATACAATTTATGATTGTATGGGGAGTTTGTGTGTCCGCTTATGCACGGGAACAACAAGCTTCTGACACAAGTACAGTCGTGAAAATGAATCTCGACACCCCGGATTTGGAATCGTTGCGGGAACCCGAAATCATTCGCCTCGTGAATAGAGTCTTGGCTCTCAAGGAACCCAAGTTGGACGTGATGGGGCGTGCCACGTGGGTATTATATAACATCCGGAGCGAGCGAGTGAGAGAATGTTACGTCATGTGGGCATTAGCTGAAAAATTGGATCGAGGGGATAACACGTTTATCGAGCATATTTTCACGGATATGGATTTGTGTTCCGTGTCTGAAAAATTGATAAATAGAGCCCGGGAATTGGTAGCCTTGTACGAACCTTTGCAACCCGGAAAGGATGCCCCGGACTTTGAACTTGAGTCGAGCGACGGGAAAACCATTCGTTTGCACGATTTGCAAGGGAAACCGTTGTATATAGAAGTGTGGAAACTTGATTCTGCGAATTGCTGGAAAGATTTGGCACGTTTGGAAGAATTGAAGTCGGAACATAAAAATGTTCAGTTCGTGACGGTGGTCGTTGAACCTCTGGGCAAGAAAGAAGCTTGGAAACAATTTTTGAGGGATAACGGTCACGAGGGCAAAGGCATTCATCTCTTTGCCGACGAAAACGCTGCTTTCCGCAAGGCATATCGTATTAAGTCCATCCCCCGGTGTATATTGTTTGACGCGAAAGGGAAATTCCTAATCCCGTGGAGTGTATCACCGGGGAATGAGTATTTCCCCTATTTCCTTTCTATGTTGAAACAGCAACAGGGGAATAAAATGAAGTAATTAATGTATTAAATAAATAGAGTGATGAAAATAAAGAAATTATTCGGGAGCGTGTTGTTCATGTGTGCCGTGTTTGTGGCAGAAGCACAAACTCCTGTCGATTGGCACTTATTGTCGCCTGCCAAAGACAAAGTTTACGGGGCAGGTATTTTAGAAGCTTACCGCGAGCTGGAGAATACTACTCCCAAGCGAAAAGTGGTAGTGGCGTTAATTGACGCGGGCTTTGACGTGCAACACGAGGCTTTGGCTAACGTCTTGTGGCGAAACAAGAAAGAAGTTGCCGGGAATGGAAAAGACGACGATAAAAACGGGTATCGTGACGACCTGCATGGTTGGAATTTTCTAGCGTCCCCTGACGGTAAGTTAATCGAGAGGACTTCCGATGAAGCTTTCCGGCAGTTCTTGAAAGTAAAGGAGCGTTTCGATGAACTTCACGGGAAGGAAAGAAGTGATGAAGAAAGCAACGAATACATCGGGTATCTTAAATTTGCAAAGAACAGTCGGTTAGTATCCCTGTACACGGGAGCAAGTTTTAATTACAATATAGCTAAAGGCGTCGAAGAATTAGATCGGCTGTTACGGGAAAAATGTCCCGATCGTGAACCCACGTTGGAAGATTTTGCAGCCTTGAACCCGATAGTGCAACAATCCGGTGATACGCTTCAGAAAATCGCCTACTATACTTATAGTATAATATGGAGCTTCGGGAATCAAAATAAGAAATGGGATACCCTGTATCGAAATCGCTACAGAAGCAGTGAGGCACAGCGTCAGGAGTGTGAAAAAGCGTGGGCGGCATTGGTCGACGAGAGGAGTTTGGCGAACGATGATTTCAATACCCTGTCAAACAAATATTACGGGAATCACGACTTCCTTTCTGCTGCAGCCGACGAGGGAACAGCCGTGGCGGGCATCATTGCCGCCGCACCCGGTGTCGCCAAGGGGATAAAGGGAATTTCCGATCAAGTGGAATTGATGCTTATCCGTGCCGTCCCCTCCTCCGGTGACGCGTATGATAAGGACATAGCTTTAGCCATTCGTTACGCGGTAGAACAAGGAGCGGATATCATCAACATCAGTTTCGGGAAATACATGTTGGACAACCCGAAATGGATAGATGACGCTATTGCCTATGCCGAGAAACACGATGTATTGATTGTGCATTCCGCCGGCGATAACTATCGTGACACGGAGAAAGACCCGTATTTCCCGGTGGCACAAGGTCAGGGGCGTAAACACGCATTCTCCAATATAATCACGGTCGGAGCCTCCGATATAGAGGGAAATCCTTATATCAACAGTAATTACGGGGCAGGTAGTGTCGATGTCTTCGCTCCCGGCGTGCAATTGTACACAACGGTTCGCGGGGATAACTATCGTAAAGTGACGGGTACGAAAATAGCGGCTCCGGTAGTCACCGGTATCGCTGCCATGTTGAAATCTTATTACCCCTCGCTCAAAGCCTCACGAATAAAGGATATTTTAGTACGCACTGCCCGGCAGACGCCCTCTGCCACTGTCCCCTTCCCGCATGATCCGACCAATAGTGAAGGTGCGCCGACCGGGGGATATGACCGGTTATGTGTATCGGGAGGTATTATTGATGCCGTTGCCGCTGTTCAACTGGCACGTGAGATTTGTAAGGGAAAGTAATTAAAAATATTCAGTATGAAATTCAAACAATTATATATTAGTCTGTTGGTCGTGTGTCTTGCTTTTTCGTGTTTCACGACCAAGGCAGAAACTCCTGCCTTTTATGTAGAAGTGCCTTACACGACCATTAACGGAAAGATTATCATTGAAGTGCGGGCAGAAGGCGTCCCGGGAAAATTTATTTTTGACACGGGTGCACCTACTTATATCACCTATTCTCTGGCTCGGCGTCTTTCTTTAGACGCCACAAGCACGCAAAATATTCTGGATGCTCACAATCAGTCGATGACTTTGGAGAAGACGCAATTGAAAAGTTTGTCCATGGGGATAAAGCCGGGAATTAATATAGAAGAAATTCCGGTCACGATTATGCCCGAAGGTCATCTTATCGAACAATTCGGCGTGGATGGAATGATTGGTTGCGAGTTGTTTCCGGGGGCAGTCGTGCGTATAGATTCTCGTCAGAAAAAGATAATTATAACCGATAACATTTCCCCTTTCCGTATTAATTTGAGGAATCGTTTGCCGTTGCTCCACGTGCAAGGGCAGATACCGTTTATAGAATTGAACGTGGGAGCGGGGGTGATGGAAACGGTTATGTTCGATAGCGGTTCGGGAGCTTTCTATGAAATGACCACGGCGACCGCATCGGAAGCTCTTCGGGAGAATGCCGCCGCTTTGCAATCCAAGGGATACGGTAGTAGTGGTATCGGTATGGCGGGGGCTGCCTCTGCCGGCGAACATAATTTGATTCGTTTATTTGAGTTGCGTGTCAGCACGGGACGTTTCCGGAATATTGTCACGGAATCGATGGATGCACCGTGTTCCCGCTTGGGGTCACAATTATTGGACTACGGTACGGTGACGATTGATTACGCCTCGAGCGCTTTTTATTTTGAGCCTTTTGAATCGGCACCTCAAGATTTGTACAAGAAAAGATGGAACGTGGATTTCACCGTGGCGAATGGTCACGTCGTGATTGCTTGCGTTTGGGGAGAGCTGATGGAGAAGATTTCTCCGGGAGAACGTGTTTTGAAGATAGACGGGGAACCCGTCGGGGAGGTAAATGTCGCCGATGCCTTACAATCTTCGATAGTGAAAATTAAGAACGAGAAAGCTGTTATCACGGTTTTACGACAAGATGGAACGGAAGTTGATGTCGTTATTGAAAAGAAGTAAATAGTAGATATATTTTTAAGGGGCCGCATGAATGATTTTTAATGCGGTCTCTTTTTTTTGTACTATTTGAATCTTTTTTCTCATGACTTTCAGTAGAGATAAGTTAAATAATTATAATTAATGATGTATATTAATTATAGTTTATTGGTAGCATCTCCCATTCAACTCCCATTCAACTCCTATTCAACCCCTATTTTAAAGGTTAAAAAATAGGATTTAAATTAAAATTGAATAATATTTACATTATAGATAATTCCTGTGATATACATGATTGATAACCTTGAAATAACTGAATTGGGGAGTAATAATATTTTAACGGGAACTCAAAACTAATAGACGTTTTGATTTGGTTGCAAATTTTATTCAATCATTAAATTATTTCGCTACTTTTGAAATCTTGTGTAACGTGTATTATTATTTGTATGAGGAAAGTAGTTTGCAGTATTTTGTTTATCTGGCTATTCGTGAGTACTTATGGTCAGCGTCCGGAGGATATCCGGTGGAACCCGTCGAACGGGATGAACTTTGTGGAGTTTCTGGAAGTGTGGAAACCGGGAATGCCTGTTAATGAGGATGATAATTTTTTCATTTCACGTGTGAAACTGAAGGAGCGTTTCGAGAACGTGAAGACGCAGGTGCATCCGGAATTGAGTATGGAACGGCAGTTGTGCTGGTGGACACCCATGGGGGACGGTAAGAAACAATGGAAATCGTTTCCCCGCAACCAGTTCGAGGCGGATAATTTCAGTATGTGGCAGTACGTGGATATACACGGGAATTGGGGGGACGGTTGGTTCCGGGTTCCGGGGGTATTCAATGATGCGGCACATAAAAACGGGGTGCGTACGGGATGCGTGTTGTTTATCAACTGGGGGGAATCGGTTCGGAAGCCGGGTGACCGGGTGTACGATCTTTTCGCTAAATTGACGGAGAAAGATGAATACGGGCGTTTCAAATACGCGGAGAGGTTGATTCTGTTTTTGAAGTATTACGGGATTGACGGTATCGGTATCAACCCGGAAGGAGTGTGGAGTGCCGATATCGCTTCGGAGGTTCAGGATTTCTTTGCGGAATTGCACGTGCAGGCGAAAGTGCAGGGATTGAAGGGTTTTCATATAGATTGGTATGATAGCAATGATAATAACGGACGTTTGAGTTTCGGGCAAAACGCTTTGCAGAACCGTAACCGGGATTGGTTCCAGAAAGGGAATCGTGTGGTGTCGAATATGTTTATGCTGAATTATAATATTGATAATTGGGGAGGTAACAAGGACCCAATGGGTGAATCAGCCCGCAATGCCGTTGCCTACGGGAGAAGTTCGTATGACGTGTACGCCGGGTTCTACCTGAGAGGACGGGGGCTTTCCAGTTATGATTTTGAACCTCGTGAAGGAAAGGGATGGGAAGTGTTGAAAGACAAACCCGTGTCCGTCTGCCTGTGGGGAGAACATGAGCGGAATAATATTCATAATGCTTCCTATGAGTACGGGGAAGATTCGCTTACCGTGCAACAGACTTATTTGCGTAAACTGGAGTACTTTTTCACGGGCGGGACAAGAAATCCGGTGAACGCGCCTGCCGTGACCAACACGATTACGACGGTGAACGAGAAGGATATGCAACGTTTCCACGGGATATCGACTTTCTTTCCGGCACGAAGTGCGATACGGGAACTCCCTTTCGTGACTCGTTTTAACTTGGGGAACGGGTTTTTCTTTAACAAGGAAGGGAAGACGGTCAATACATTGGCTTGGTACAACATCGGGATGCAGGATTGGATGCCTTCTTGGCGTTGGTGGGTAACGGGACGGGACGAGTGTGTCCCGGAGGATGCCGTGCGATGTGATTTCGTGTTCGAGGATGCTTGGTTCGGGGGCTCGTGCTTGAAATTGCACGGGGCGACGGGGTATTCCAAGGTTCGTTTGTTCAAGACGGATATACCGGTTGACGGGCATGTAGAATTGGCTTTTACTTGTAAAGTGAAGGGAAGTGACGATAGCAGCTTGAAGGTGATTCTTTCGAGGGTAGGGACGGAGGCAGAGTTTATTGAAATTCCAGTAAGGCAAGAAGTGAAGCCGGGACAATGGCAGACGATAAGATGTAAGTTAGGAGATTACGGGATACAGGCGGGGGAAAGAATCGCTTGTATTGGTCTGGTGGTCGAGAATACGCCGGAAGACTACGAGGCTTTTATCGGAGAGTTGTCTTTAATCGAACCGCGGGTCAAGTATAATCCTGTACGTCCGGGTATTTTGGCAACGAAGGTTATTCGGGAATACAATGATTCTCTGGATTTTAAACTGGTATGGGATGTAATTCCCCTCGTGAATCGCGAGAAGGATATGCCCGTGATGAACGAGGCGGTGGACACATGGTATTATGAGGTGTACGTGAGGGAATCGCCTCGTGGGAAGGTTCGGTTGGTGGCGACGACTACTTCGTGGGCGGCGTACGTGTGTGGCGTGCCTGTTTTGCCCGGTGGCAAAGGACTTTGGTTTGGAGTACGGGCTGTGGCACCTGACGGAAAGCGCACGTCTAAGATTACATGGGAGAGAGTAAAATAGGAATCGTGTATCGATTTTAACGTAAATTTAACCTATCCCGCGGAGCAAGGAGGGGGATAGATGTTTATATTTGGAAATTAATTATTTTGTGTTTTATATATTATTTATTGCGAGATGAAACAAATTTACCGATTATCAATTTTGTTGTGTTTGATGATTTCGGTGATGCCGTCATTTGCCCAGAAGAAAAAGGGGGGCGGTAATACCCGAAACGAGTATGTTGTGTTGGCATCCAAAGACGTGCAGAATGATGCAGCTTGGATGCAGGTAGTGGATGCTTTGAAAAACAAGCATAAAGCGGAGGTCTTCTTTTACGAGAAAGCTCCCCGTGAGAATCTGGCCGATCTTCAACGGGTGCGTCCCCGTTACGTGGCTATAGTGGAGAAACCGGAGAACTTGGGACGTGATTACGTGATAGATATGCACCACGTGAGCCGGGAAGTCGACAATGATATTTTTGCCGATTTCTTGTGGGGTGTTATCACGGGCTATGACGCAGATGCGGCAATGAAAATGGTGAACAACAGCACGGAGCCTTTGTTGGTGAAAGATGCCGTTGCCACGATCATGGAGTTGAATAGCGCGAAATGGTTTGATAATTACGCTTGGGTTGACGATCATAGCCGTGGGCTTTGGGGCGAGAAGAAAGGTAGAGATGCGAAAGTGCAGACTGCCCAGATAGACCCGAAGACTGTTTTGAAGAAATTCACGGACTTGTACGGCGAGTATAACCCGGATTTGGTAGTGACTGCGGCTCATGCCACCGAAAGGAATTTGGAGATGCCTTTCTCTTTAGGCAATATTCTGGCGAAGAACGGAAAGCTTTACGCCAGCGATCATTATACCCGTACAACTTGGGATTTAAAGGAGAGCGGGAAGCGTAAAGTGTATTTTGCCGTGGGTAACTGTTTGATCGGAAACGTGAACAACACGAAGGAGAGTATGGCTATCGCTTGGATGAATAGCGGTAACGCCGCTACCATGATCGGCTACGTGGTAACTACTTGGCACGGTCGTAACGGTTGGGGTGGTCTGAAATATTGGGTTACCAACCCGGGACGCTATACTTTGGCTGAGGCAATATACATGAACCAACAGGATTTCCTGTACCAGCAAAACGAGTGGTATCCTTCTTTAATTAAGGAAAACTATAACTTTGACGGAAATGAATTTCAGATTGCGGGACAGAAGATTGCGGAGGCAATAAAAGGACAACCCACGAAAGATCAGATCGGTTTCTGGCATGACCGCGATGTGTTGGCGTATTATGGCGATCCGAAGTGGGAGGTACGTTTGCAGGAAGTCCCGGGAGAAACGGATTTCACGGTAACTTCCAAGGTGAAAGGAAAGAAATGTATCATCACGATCAAGACGAATGAGAATTTCAGTCTGGAACGCATGAAAGGGGATAAGTTCAAACAGGAACACGTGTTGGATTTACCCTTCAACTATTTCTTCCCCGTGCGTTTGAACAATCCTCGTCTGGCTGCCGGACAGGACTGGAAGGCTGTCGTGGACGAGAATTTTCTGATTATTTATGACCCGGATTTCAAATCGAATTCGACTTACGAAGTGGTGTTGGATATAGATAAATAAGGATTAGAGATAATTTTGTAAATGTATGGAGTGGCAAAAAATAGACCTTTTTGCCACTTCTCTTTTTAAGGGAACCGTGTCTTGTTCCTGAAGGTCGGGAATCCCTTTTCCGCGATATATACCCCGCAGATAATCAACAAGGCACCCCCGATGGCGATAAACGTGACATGCTCGTGCAAGATGACGGCGGAGGCGATGAGTGTGACAAGCGGGGTAAGATAGATGTAATTGTTTGCCCGGATACCTCCCAGTACTTTCACGGTTTTATTCCATGCGATGAAGCAGATAAAGGAGGCGACGATACCCAAGAATAGAAGGTTGCCCCACACTTGCGGTGTAGTAAACACTTCCGCATTCCAGTGTAACGGGTAGAAGTGGAACATGGGTAGTAACGTGACCAGCCCGTAGAAAAACACTTTACGGGTGATAAACACTGTCGGGTAAGTGTCCAGTTTTTTCAGTATAATCGTGTAGAACGCCCAGCATAACGCGGCGGCAAGTGTGAGTAAATCCCCGATCGGTTTTACTTGCAGTACGATGCTCCCGTTGAAAACGACAAGCACCACTCCCGCGAGAGCCACGAGGGACCCCCATGCGAATGATTTCTTCAACTTTTCCCCTCGGATAAACACGCGTGACAGTAAGGCGGTCAGGATCGGTGCCGTGCATAGTATGATTGACACGTTGGATGCCAGCGTGTAGTCGATGGCGATATTCTCTGTCACGAAATAGAGTGAACCGCCTGTGATACCGGAAGCTATGAATAATAATTCATCTTTCACGCTGTTTGCCCACAAACGGCGATGTTCCAGTGCGCAAAGAAGAATGTACGCGATAGCGAAGCGGTATAGCATGATTTCAACCGGTGTGAGTCCGTTATTTAACAGTACTTTCGTGGACACGAACGTGACTCCCCAGATGGAGATGATAAGGAAAGCGGATATATGATATAGCGTGTTAGATGTGGGTTTCATTTATTGCATAAATATTTGTATTAAATGGGTGCAAATGTATAAAAGAATATTGATTTCCCGTAATATGTGCGAAAAAATATGACGCTACTCTTTTTTGTTGTCTACATTGGGTAGTTGTAATATATTGAAAACGTGAAAAAGAATCGGATTGAGCGTTCGTGTGTGAAAAATGTTGCATCCACGGAACTTTTTCTTAACTTTGAAATGTTAAATAGAAATACCATGAAACAAATTGTTGTCGTTTGCCTGTTCACGTTGCTGGTGTGCGCTTGTGAGAGGGAAGAACATTTTATAATCGATGCCGTCTACCGTGAAATGGTAGAGGTTGATTTTCAACAGAAAGAAGCCGTGTTCGGGGAGGCTGACACGGTACTGTTCGACGTGTTTAATACCGAAATGACTCTCGCGGAGCGGGAGGCGTTGACTTTCCTCTACGCTTATTCGCCGCTCGTTGATATTTCCTTGTCGGGCGGGGAGTTCTTGCTTGATAACGTGCGTCTGGCATTCCGGGCACGTGAAGAGATGCCATGGGGAGAAAAGATACCGGAACATATTTTCCGGCATTTCGTGCTTCCGGTGCGGGGAGGTAAAGAGAATCTTGACACGGCGAGAGCGGTGTTTTTCAATGAATTGAAAGAACGGGTTGCCGCTTGCGGGAACATGGAGCGGGCGGCGTTGGAGGTGAATCACTGGTGTCACGAGAACGTGATTTATCGACCGACGAATGCGCGCACGTCTTCGCCTCTTGCCACGAGGCAGCGGGCTTACGGGCGGTGTGGGGAAGAGTCCGTGTTCGCTCTGGCGGCATTGCGTGCAGTGGGGATTCCCGCGCGGCAGATATACACGCCCCGTTGGGCGCATTGCGATGATAATCACGCGTGGATAGAGGTTTGGATAGACGGGGAATGGAAGTACTTGGGGGCATGCGAGCCGGAACCGAGGCTGAATATTGCGTGGTTTACCTTGCCCGTGCAGCGAGCGATGTACGTGGAGGCGGAAGTGTTCGGGAAATACGAGGGGGACGAGGAGATCGTGTCAACGAATGAGAACAGTTCGGCTGTAAACGTGACTTCCCGTTACACCCGTGCGGCGAGAACCGTGGTGCAGGTGAAAGACACGGCGGGGAATCCCGTGGAAAACGCTAAAGTGGAATACAAGATATTTAATTACGGGGAGTTCTATCCAGTGGTGACGCTCCATTCCGATGCGCGGGGAGAAACGCACCTGACGTTGGGAGAGGGGGATGTCGTGGTTTGGGCGAGTCGGGACGCTCGCTTCGGGGTGGTGCGGTTCCCCGTGAACGAACGGGACACGCTTGTGGTGACATTGGATAAGCGGGAGGGGGAACTTTTCTCCGCTGAATTTGAGTTGGTTCCGCCCGTGCAGCGGGATATTGAGGCGTTGACTTCGGCGGGGGAGAGAGCCGAAAATGATTGTCGTTTCGTGCGCGAGGATTCTATCCGGGATGCCTATGTTGCCACTTTTATGACACCCGGAGAGGCGCATCGCGTGGCGACGGAATTGGGCGTAGACACCGCTCGTTTTGCCCGGTATATAAATGTTGCGCGAGGCAATTACCGGGAGATAGAACGCTTGTTCCGCTTGTCGGGGGATAAGGAACGGGCGATGGCGCTGCTGGATGTCGTGGCGGAGAAAGATTTGCAGGATACCCCCGCTGACGTGTGGCTCGACCATTTGGAAGGGACGAGGGATTTCGAGGAGGATGCCCTTTTCCGGGACTACGTGTTGAACCCGCGGGTTCAGAATGAATTGATAACGGCTTTCCGGCAACCAATTCGGGCGGCGTTGGCACGTGAAGGGGTACTCTCGGGCGGGGATACTCTCGGGCGGCGTGCTATGGCGGAACGGTTGTTGCGATATATCGAGCGAACGCGAATCGTGAACTATCCCGCCAAGGTGGCTACCCCGCCTGTCGGGGTTTTGAGGGCGGGAGTGACTGATGGGCTTTCTCGGGATATTTTCTTCGTGGCGCTTTGCCGTACGGTGGGGATTCCGGCTAGATTGGGAGCAGTTTCCGGTAAGGCGGAATGTTGTTTGGACGATATGTGGTACACGGTGAATTTTGCCTCGGACCAAGCCATGCCGAAAGGGAAATTTATGCTCCATTACTCCGGAGCCCCGGTCGGGGACCCGAAATATTTCTTGAACTTCACGATCGGGAAGCTCGAGAACGGCGGGGTATGCGTGATTGACTTGGGAAGTAATGCCGATGTCGATATGGGGGCAGGTGCTTCTTACAGTAAGATATTCGCCGCTCCCGTGGAACTGGAAGCGGGTTATTACACGCTCTCTACCGGTAATAGACGGAGTGACGGGGCGGTGATGGCGGGATTGACAACCTTTCGCGTGGAAGCGGGTGAACAGACTGATGTCGAGTTGCGGATTCTTCCCGTGATGGAACGGGTGAAATTGGCGGGACACGTTGCGTTGCCCTTGGTGTTCACGCCGGAGGGGGCAATGTCACCGGGGGACATATCTTTGCCTCGGCAAGGCTACACGGCTATCGCGGTGGTGGAAGCCGATAAGGAACCGACCAATCATCTGTTGCGTGACATGGGCAGTATAAAGGACGAGTTGGAACGGTTGGGTGTCCCGCTCTATGTCGTGTTTAAAGATAAGGATAATTTGCAAAAATTCCGTCCTTCCGATTTCCGTCCGTTCCCCGCGGTGATACGCTGGGGGCATGACAGTGACGGGAAGTTGCTCCGGCGTCTGGCAGAAGGATTGCAACTCCGTGACACGGGCAATCTCCCGTTGGTAGTTCTCGTGAATGACAAGGGGGAAGTGGCTTTCATGTCAAGAGGGTATCGCGTGGGATTGGGTACACAGATTATGAACGTGATGAACCGGAAATGATGCAGATAAATATACGCGCTTTTGATGTAGAGGACGCGGAAGCGGTGTCCCGTTTAATTAGGAAAAATCTCGTGGAGGTGAATAGCCGGGATTATGACGGTGCGGTGATTGATTACATGTGTCGTTTGTTTTCTCCGGCGCACCTGCGGGAGTTGACCGCCGGACGTGTCATGTTCGTGGCGGAGGTGAATGGTGTCGTGTCGGGTACTGTCGGGTTGGAGGGGGATGAGGTTTGTGCCCTTTACGTGGCGCCGGATGCTCACGGGCAGGGGATTGGCGAGCGGTTGATGCGACATGCGGAAGAGGTCGCCTTGGAGCGGAATATTCACGTGCTGCATTTGTCGGCAAGTCTTACGGCTGTCGGTTTTTACGAGAAGATGGGATATGTCGCCCGGGAAAGGGAGGAATCCGAGTATTTCGGTCCCGCTTATCTCATGACGAAATTAATTGAAAATTGAAAACGAGAAAACGACATCTCTTTTCGAGGCTCTCTTGTTTCAACTTTCAATTGAATTCCGTACATTAGACGCCTCTTTTGTGGAATTTTGTATGTGTTAATTTATATATTATGAAAGAAAAGTCTGTTAGTGTAAAGGCTTTATTGCCTGTGTTATTCGGGTTCTTCATCATGGGATTTTGTGACGTGGTGGGAATTTCCGTCGGTTTTGTAAAGAAAGATTTTCAATTGAGTGAAACGGTGGCGAATTTTCTTCCCTCTATGGTGTTCCTGTGGTTTTTGTTGCTGGCTGTCCCTGCGGCAATACTGATGAACCGTATCGGGCGGAAACGAACCGTGTTGGTGAGTATGTTTATTACTATCGTGGGAATGTTGATTCCTTTCGTCGATTACAACATGATTACCTGTTTCGTGGCGTTTGCCCTTTTGGGAATCGGTAACACGATCCTGCAAGTGTCGTTAAACCCGCTTTTGACAAATGTCGTTAAAGGTAACGTGCTTGCCAGTTCGCTCACGGCGGGACAAGTACTTAAAGCGGTTTCCTCTTTCTGTGGACCCTTTATCGCTGCTTTTGCCGCTTCCGTACTGGGGAATTGGCAGTATCTGTTCCCGATATTCGCGGGATTGACACTCTTGTCGACGTTCTGGCTTATGGCGGTGCATATCCGGGAAGAGGCTCCGGAACAAGCGTCTTCATGGGGTGCGACGTTCGGGTTGTTGAAGGACAGGACGATTTTCCTGCTATTCCTCGGAATCGTGTTCGTGGTAGGTGTCGATGTGGGTACGAATATGGTTGCTCCCAAGTTATTGATGGAACGATGCGGTTTTACCGAGATCGAGTCCGCGGTGGGGCCGAGCACTTATTTTGCGTTCCGTACTATCGGTGCGTTTATCGGTACGTTCTTGTTGGCACGCGTGGCGGGTAACAAGTATTTCCGGGTGAATATCCTCGTGGCTATTGCCGGATTGCTCGTGTTATTCTTTGTCAGCGGACAATACGCTATCCTCGCTTTGATCGCCTTGATAGGTTTCACCTGTTCCAGTATATTCTCGCTCGTGTTCTCCATGGCTATTCAAGCACGTCCGGAGAAAGCGAACGAAATATCGGGTCTTATGGTTACCGGAATCTTCGGGGGTGCCGTGGTGCCGCCGCTTATGGGATATCTTACCGACCTGCTCGGTAGTCAGGCAGGGTCGCTTTTCGTGATCCTCGGTTGCCTCTGTTACCTGCTTTACTGCTCGTTCGGGATAAAAACTAAATAATTTTTGATTGATGATTTATGATTTTCGATTCTCATGTTGTAGTCATAAATCGTCAGTCTTAAATCATAAATATAGAAAGTTATGTACCAGTTTGATAAAAGAATAGTGATGACGTTGGATGCCGGGGGTACGAATTTCGTGTTCTCTGCCATACAGTCCAACGCGGAAATCGTGACGCCGCTCACGTTGCCTTCCAACGGGGGGGATTTGGATAAATGCCTCGCGACGATGGTCACGGGGTTCGCCGCGATCAAGGAAAAGCTACCGGAAGCCCCCGTGGCAATCAGCTTCGCTTTTCCCGGTCCGGCGGATTACGTGAACGGGATTATCGGTGATTTGAAAAACTTGCCGGCGTTTCAAGGGGGAGTGGCGTTGAAAGCCTTTTTGGAACGGGAGTTCGGTATACCCGTGTTTATTAATAATGACGGTGATCTTTTCGCTTACGGGGAGGCGTTGGCGGGAGCCTTGCCGGAGGTGAACCGGATATTGCAGGAAGTGGGCAAAAACAAGGTGTACAAGAATCTGATCGGCATCACGCTGGGAACCGGGTTCGGGGGTGGTGTCGTGCGGGATCGGGAACTGTTTCTCGGGGATAATGGTGCTGCCGCCGAGGTATGGGTACTGCGTGACAAGCGGGAACCCCGTTACGGTGTGGAAGAGGGTATCTCTATACGGGCTATTCGGCGGGGATACGCTCGTTTGTCGGGTGACACACGTGATTTGACACCGAAAGATATATTCGATATTGCCGAGGGTACGCTTGACGGGGATGCGGAGGCGGCACGTGAGGCTTTCGCCCGTTCCGGGGAAGTGCTCGGGGAAGCTATCGCCTCGATGAATGCCGTGATTGACGGTATTGTCGTGATCGGTGGCGGTATTATCGCGGCTCATAAGTATCTGATGCCTGCCGTCATGCGGGAGTTGAACGGAAGCTTGTGCATGTATGACGGCTCCCCGGTCGATCGCATGGAAATGAAGGCTTTCTTCTTGGATGACCCGGCGGATCGTGAGGCATTCCTTGCCCCGACTACCCGGCAGATTATCATTCCGGGTACGACGGAAACGGTGGATTACGATCCTGTGAAACGTGCTGCCGTGGTGATAACGAGATTGGGTACAAGCAAGGCAATCGCTTTCGGGGCGTATGCCTTTGCGTTGAATGAACTGGATAAATGAGTTTATAATGTTTATAAAGTTCATAAGGTTAATAAAGTTTATAACATGACATAAGCTTGTAAATCTTGTGAACTTTATAAACTTTTTCGTATATTTGGAATGAACAAGAATTGTAAACTAGAAGAGAGTACATGAACCCTGATTACTTTTTCTGACGTTACTTCCCGGGTAAAGTTGTCGTGATCCCGCGACCGCTCTTTTTATTTTTTATTCTGAATTTTAATTTCTAAATTATATATTTATGAACCCTGATTACTCGTTGAACCCGCACGTTCTGGCGCGGTATCTACAAAAAGAACCGAAGAATTTTACCAAGGAGGACATCATTCGTTACGTGAGAGAGAATGATATAGAGATGATAAACTTCCGCTACCCCGGGGCGGACGGACGATTGAAGACATTAAACTTTATTATTAACAGTATCGAGCATCTTGATAATATCCTTACTTGTGGCGAACGAGTGGACGGATCGAGTCTTTTCCCTTATATAGAGGCGGGTTCGAGCGACCTCTACGTGTTGCCCCGCTATCGCACGGCGTTCCTCAACCCTTTCAGCCAGATCCCGGCGGTAGATATTCTTTGCAGTTTTTACACGAAGGACGGCAAACCTCTCGAAATGTCGCCCGAGTACGCCATGCGCAAGGCTCACGAGGCGTTACGGCAGGTAACGGGTATGGAATACGAGGTGATGGGAGAGTTGGAATACTACGTGGTAACCGAGGTGGAGAGTTATTTCGATATACCAGACCAGCGCGGGTATCACGAGTCGATGCCTTTCTGCAAAGGTCAGGAGTTGCGCGAGTTGGCAATGAAGTACATCGCTTCTACCGGGGGATTGATCAAGTACGGGCATTCCGAGGTGGGTAATTTCACGCTTGACTGCCAGTCGTACGAACAGAACGAGATAGAGTTCCTGCCTACCCGTATGGAAGACGCCGCCGATCAGTTGATGATTGCCAAATGGATACTCCGCACGCTGGCACACGAGTACGGGGTAGACTTGACATTTGCCCCGAAAATTACCGTGGGTAAAGCCGGTAGCGGTTTGCACATCCACACCCGTTTGAGCAAGGACGGCAAAAATGCCATGGTAGAAAACGGTAAGTTGACGGACAATGCCTTGAAGGCGATTGCCGGGTATCTTGATCTCGCACCTTCGTTGACCGCTTTCGGGAACACGAACCCGACATCGTATCTTCGGCTAGTGCCTCATCAAGAGGCGCCCACGAATATCTGCTGGGGAGATCGCAATCGTTCCGTGCTCGTGCGCGTACCGCTCGGTTGGACTAGCGGGGCGACACACATGATGCGTGATGCCAACCCGCTGGAACGCGTGGAAGAACATGATTACAGTAACAAACAAACGGTGGAATTTCGTTGTCCGGACGGTTCGGCAGACGTTTATCTTTTGATTGCCGGACTCGCCGTTGCCGCCCGCCACGGTTTCGAGATGAAAAATGCTTTGCAATATGCCCGTGAGCGTTACGTGGACGTGAATATTTTCGACGATGCCAACAAGGCGATAGCCGATAGGTTGAGCCATTTACCTACTTCTTGTCACGAGTCGGCACTCTGTCTTGAACAACAGCGCACCGTTTACGAGGAATATGGCGTGTTCGCTCCCGCTCTGATTGATGGTCTGATCGCCTCGCTTCGAAAATTCAACGATGCAGATCTCCGTGAACAACTCAAAAACGAGGATATCTCCGTGGAGGAATTGGTAGAGAAATATTATTATTGCGGGTAGAGGAGGAAAGGTAAAAACTAAAAGCTAAAAGTTGAGAATAGGAATATACTTTTAGCTTTTAGTTTTTTATCTTTTAACTTAATTCAGTCCGCTACGTTCCAGCAAAGCATCAACCGTCGGTTCTTGACCGCGGAAACGCTTGTAGAGTGTCATCGGGTTCTCGGAAGCACCTTTTTCCAGTACTTCACGGCGGAACGATTCGGCAGTGGCACGGTCGAAAATACCGTGTTGTTTGAAATGCGCGAACGCGTCGGCATCAAGTACCTCTGCCCATTTGTAACCGTAGTAACCGGCAGCGTATCCACCGGCAAAGATATGGCCGAAGGCGGGACAGAACGCGGTACCTTTCACGATAGGCATAATCTCCGTGCGTCCCATGGCACGTTGCTCGAAGTCAACGAGAGGCTCGGTAACAGGAGCGGTGATCGTGTGCCATGCCATATCCACCATACCGAAACTCAACTGGCGTTCGCTGGCGTATCCCGACTGGAAATTGGACGAACGTTTGATCTTGTCGATATATTCCTGCGGGATGGTTTCCCCGGTCTGGTAGTGGGTTGCCCATGTGTCCAGCCACTCTTTTTCAAGCGCGTAGTTTTCCATGAATTGCGAGGGCAGTTCCACGAAGTCGCGGGATACCCCGTCCATGGAAGTCGAACCGTAAGTACATTTGCCGAAGATGCCGTGTAATGCATGTCCGAACTCGTGGAGGAAAGTGGTTACCTCGTTGAAGGTCAAGAGTGACGGCAGCGTGTCTGTGGGTTGTGTGAAGTTCATCACGAGTGACACGAGAGGACGCTGGTCTTTGCCGTCCACCATCTTTTGCCCGCGGAAAGCGGTCATCCATGCACCGCCGCCCTTGCTTGCTCGCGGGAAAAAGTCCGTGTAAAGCACGGCGAGGAACGAGCCGTCATTATCGTATACCTCGTAAGTCTTCACCTCGGGGTGGTAGAGCGGAATATTAGTCACTTCCTTGAACGTGATACCGTAAAGACGGGTAGCGAGGTCGAATACACCTCGTTGCACGTTTTCCAGTTTGAAATAGGGGCGCAACATCTCGTCATCGAGAGCGTATTTATCTTGCATCAATTTATTG
This sequence comes from Butyricimonas sp. DFI.6.44, assembly GCF_022132345.1. NCBI lineage: Bacteria > Pseudomonadati > Bacteroidota > Bacteroidia > Bacteroidales > Odoribacteraceae > Butyricimonas > Butyricimonas sp. DFI.6.44. The sequence continues at coordinate 323,484 of NZ_JAKNJD010000004.1, forward strand.
GAATAGTATGCCCAATCCCAACGTTGCAATTCACCTTTCAACCCCTTGGCGCGGGCGTAAGCTTCCACTTCCGCTTTATCTTGCAGCGCATGGCGGTGCGATGCCTCGTGCAATTGATCGATAAAGTTATTCACGATAGTCGGGGTGTTTGCCATCCGGTCGGTGAGGGCATAGTCGGCGTAGGTCGGGTATCCCAGCAATTTCGCTTTTTCCAGTCGTAGCGCTGCGATACGTTTTACCACTTCCTCGTTGTTATGTTCGTTGTTGCGGTATGCACGGGAGGCGTTGGCACGGTACATTTTCTCGCGCAGGTCGCGATTGTCGGCGTATTTCATGAAAGGTCCCATGCTCGGGTAATGGAGGGTAAATATCCAGCCTTCTTTGCCGCGCTGTTTGGCGGTCATGGCTGCCATTTCCTTCACTCCGTCGGGAAGTCCCGCGAGGTCTTTCGCGTCGGTCACGTGCAACTCGAAATCATTGGTTTCCGCCAGTTCGTTTTTATCGAACGTGAGGCTTAGTTTCGACAGTTCCACGGATATTTCCTTGAACCGTTCCTTGGCATCGCCTTCGAGATTCGCGCCGCCGTCGATAAACGCTTTCCACGTGTTCTCCAGCAAGGTCGTTTGTTCCGTGTTAAGATTCAACTTCTCTTTCTGCTCGTGTACTTGTTTCACGCGGGCGAAAAGAGCGGGGTTCATGTATATGGCGTTGCCGTGAGCGGTGAGTTTGGGCGATACGTTCTGCGCGATATCCTGCATCACGCTGTCCGTCAGGCAGGCGTTCAGGTTGAAAAATATACCTGCCACGTCACCCAACCGCTTGCCGGCACCGTCCAGTGCCACGATGGTATTCTCGAATGTCGGCGCTTCTTTCGAGTTGGCGATGCGGTCGATATCCCGTTGTGCTTCCTCGATGGCAGCGTCAAAAGCGGGTTCGTAATGCTCCGCTTTGATCTTGTCAAAAGGGGGCGTCTGGTGGGGTGTGGCGAAGTCCGCCAACAGCGGGTTATCGTTCGTCTTTCCGCAAGATGCCACAAGTAAAATGATTGCAGCCATAGATAATGTTTTTCTCATGTTATATTATATTTGTTATTACTCGAATTTCGGGCACGAAGTTACGAAATAATTGAAAATTGAAAATGGAGAATTGAAAATGATTTACAATGTTTCCAGAACTACCCTCAAAAAGAGGTTTAGATTGAAGACCTTATTATTATATATATTTAATCATTCAATCTAAAATAGAGCCTTGGCTCGCGGGAGTTTTTTTACCGGACGAGAAAAATAACAGGTCTCGTGCCTGTATAAGCATAAAAAATTGTATATTTGCCATATAACAACTAAAAAGAGAAGGTTATGTCAGCTTTTGTCAATCTTTTTATCCACTTTCTTGTATAATTTCCTTGCATATCCGACGGTCAATTATGGATAAATCCTATCCGGATATGTAGGGAATCACGGGATCGGCAATCTGGTTATTTTCCCCTTGAATACTATTTTAGGCTCCACGACGAAGGGGATGATTGAAACTGTAATATCTATGGCAAGACTATCGTTCTTGATAGTTCCTTCATGCGTGTAGGACATTTTGCGAGAACCGACGCTGACGTTGCCATTTCCCTTTAAGCTAAAGATGCCGTTAGTAGAGGTAATGGTTGCCGTTGCTGCGTCTACCGTGATGCCGCGCACGGGCATAGTGAAGTCTACCAGCTTGAGGGCGAGCGTTCCGTTCGTGTCCGCCTGTATCTCGATACCGCAGGGAATGGGACCTTCCGGTATCATGCCTTTGGCTTCAGGGGGCACCATCGCTTTCACGTGGTCGGGCAGCACGATGGTTGCTTCGCCGCGGTACACCCCGGGCAGCTTATTGATATCACCGGTACGGCGATCGGAACAGCTATTACAGGAGGTAAACAAAACGGGTACCGATACGAAAACAACCAGCAAGATAGTAAAGAAAATGTTCTTGTTCATGAACTATGGATTTATTTTTGTATTTTCGAGCGCTAAAAATAGAAACTTTTAGACGAAAAACCATCAGGATTATGAAATTTATAGGACAACTTATTCTCGTTTTGTTTGTTACCGCCGGGATGGCAGGTGTTGTATCAGCGGGAGCCAAGGACAAAAAAGATCACGGGGCAGCCGTTGCCGGAACGTACGACGGGAAGGCATACATTGAGATCATGCAGCGGGAATTGCCGTTGAAATTAGAATTGAAACGGATACACCGTGATAGCGTGATCGTCGAGGTGACGGACTTCGTGCTGCCCACGGGACAGAAGTTCAGCTATCGTTCTGCGGGAGTATCCGTGAAACCGGAAGTGAAAGACGGCAAAACGGTGTACAAGTTGAACATTTCTTTTACCTATAATTATAATAGTATGCCGATGCGCGTAACTGCCACGGGAACGATCACCGACGGGGAACTGAATTCAACGGTGAAAGCGGTTATCATGGACGCCATGGAAACGAAAGTAACCTATAAAGCGAAGTGTACGACAAAGTAGTGAAAAGGCACGCGTACTGGATTTAGGGGATACGGCTAATGATACATCAGGAGGAAAAGATAATTCGTTACTTGAAAGAAAAAAACGCGGAATGCGTGAAGATGATATTTGATAATTATTATCAAGTATTGTGCTTGTTCGCTTTGCGTTTCGTGCATTCTTTCGAGGATGGGGAGGATGTGGTGCAGGAGGTGTTGGTAAACTTCTGGGAGAAGAAAAGAGGAACCGTGTTCGAGGGTTCCTTGAAGTCGTATTTGTTCGGGGCAGTACAAAAAGAAGCGCTATATATGATACGTCAGTCGGGGCGTCTGGTTTTCGAGGAAATCGGGAATTACTCGGATGTATTGCTTGACGAGGTATCTGTCGAACGTGAAGAAGATATTAACGCCCGTCGGGAGAAATTACAAAAAGAAATACAGCGATTGCCGGAGAAATGCCGGGAAGTATTCATCGCTATCGTGTTGGAAGGCTTGAGTTACAAAGAGGTTGCCGATAAACTGGGTGTTTCTGTCAATACCGTCAAAACGCATTACGCAAGAGCATTGAAACAATTGCGTGATAACCTCGATACGATTATCCTGTTGATTTTACTACGGCTAAGAAAATTGGTGATGTCCTGAGCTTTTCCCTATGCCTCCGCTTCATTACACCTATTCTTCTCTCTATCTTCATTAATTGTAATTAATGAATAAAACTTTTGTAATCCTATTGTTATTCTATTTTAATAGAATGACAATAGAATAACAGTGCTTGTAATTAAGGTGTAACACCTTGTTATATAAGGCAAAACACATTCTTGGCGAGAAATAATATTAAGTATAGAATATTCGTTAATGACGAAGATATTCAAATAAAAAAAATGTGTCCGGAGTATGAATTTTGTATCCCGTTAAATGTTTGATTCAGAATGATTAATAGCCGTTGAGATTTTTTTTACGAAAAAACTTCGTTTTCCTTTCACCCATATTCGTTAAAAGTGCAGTATGTAAGAAACGAAGGAGAGATATGCAGGAAAACATACATCAATGGATAGCTGACTACACGGAAGGTTCTATCAGCCGGGAAGATTTTAAGAGGCTGGAGGCGTGGATTGAGCAGACGCCGGAAAACAAGGTTATTTTCGAGGATAGCCTTCGGGTGTACAGGGAAGCACACGGGATCGGTTTTATGGATAGGATGGATCGGGAACGTTCATGGAAAGTGTTGGAACGTAAATTGAAACGACGTGACCGGGTAAGAATGATTCGGGTTATGGCGGCGGCTTCGGTATTGCTTGCCGTTATGATCGGGACGTGGTTATTGCTGCCCGTAAAACAAAGAACGATGGTGATTCCGGTTGCGGAAGTTATTCCCGGGAATGCTTCCGTGATACTGCACATGGCTGACGGGAAGAGTGTTAACCTGAAAAACGAAGAGGCGTTGGGATTGGTGGAGAAGGACGGTACGGAGATTACCAAGGATACTGCGAGTGCGCTCGTTTATCATGTAAACGAGAAAGTTGCCAAAAGCGTGTTGCATACCGTGGAAGTACCGGTTGGCGGGGAATTTGATCTAACCTTGGCTGACGGTACGCGGGTGTGGTTGAATTCCGACACGAAGTTCCGTTTTCCGACCTATTTCTCGGGGGAAACACGAGAGGTGTACGTGGAGGGCGAAGCCTATTTTGTCGTGAGTAAAGACGCGGAGCATCCCTTTATCGTGCACACGGGTGGAGCCCGGGTGAAGGTATTGGGTACGGAATTTAATTTATGCGCTTACCCGGAAGAGAGAGTCGTTACGACACTGGCGAAAGGGAAGGTGGAGGTTGCCGACGGAACGTGTAAAGTCTGTCTTCAGCCGGGAGAACAGGCGGTATACAACAAGAGCGTGAATAATATAGAGGTGCGTAAGGTGGATGCTGCGCTTTATTCATCGTGGTTGAAAGGCGTGTTCGAGTTCGAAAATATGTCCTTGCGGGAGATCGGGAAACAATTATCCCGCTGGTATGGTGTTATTTTCGAGTTCGATGACGTGGGGATCGGGGATCGGCGTTTCACGGGGGGAATAAAGAAATATATCCCCCTGTACCAATCCCTCGATATACTGGAAAAGACGACGAACGTGATGTTCAGGATAAAGGATAACGTGATACAGGTACAATCGAAGTAATAAAGTGAGGACGGGTGATAAAAAGCGGAGAATGGTACCAGCATCCCCCGCTCACGTGTAACTCGTTCCTCTTAACTGATAAAAGTCAAGTTGGAATAACGTAAAATTGATTTGCAAAATTATGGAAAAAAGGCGAATTATTCGCTGTCTCCTGCGACAAACTCGAGATGGTAACTCTTTTTTGATTATGAAACTAACAATTGTTTTGACAATTCTCCTGTCTATTAGTGCTTTTGGAGAAGTGGCTTCCCAGAACGTGAGTCTGAAATGCGAGAATGTCTTGTTGAGAGAGGTATTTAAATCGTTGAAACAGCAAACAGGTTACCTGTTCGTGTTCAACGAGGAGGAATTGGACAAAGCGGCCCGGGTAAGCGTGAGTATCAACAATTCCACCTTGGCGAAAGCCTTGGATAGGGTGTTACGGGGATTGCCTTACACGTACGAGATTATTGACGATATGGTGGTGATAAAACCCGCCCCGGTGAAGACGACCGCGCGTGATTCCGTGGGGCGGAAAGTAGAGGTGAAAGGTGTGGTGAAGGATTGCAAAGGCGAACTGTTGCCGGGTGTTACCGTGTTGATCAAGGGAACGGCTATCGGCGTGGCAACGAACGTGAACGGGGAGTACACGATAGCGTTAGATCCCAAGAAACAGTCCTTGTTGTTTTCCTTTATTGGGATGAGAACCAAGGAAGTGGTTTGGGACGGACAGAAAAGACTGGATGTCGTGCTGGACGACGACTGTGTTAGCATGGACGAAGTTGTGGTGACCGGCTACCAGACAATCGACAAACGGAAGTTGACAAGTTCGATTTCTTCCCTGACGGACAAAGATCTGGATTTTAGGGGTGCGTTGACGGTAGACCAGATGTTGGAAGGAAAGGTTCCCGGGTTACTTGCGATGACGTTGAGTACCATGCCGGGAGCCGCTACCAAGATGCGTTTGCGGGGAAGCAGCACGTTCACGGGAACACGCGAGCCATTGTGGGTAATCGACGGGATTATTTACGAGAATCCGGTGCCCCTCTCCGCCGACGAGATTAATAGCTGGGATAATATTAATCTGATCGGTAACGCTATCACGGGTTTGAACCCGCAGGATATCGAGCGTATCGACGTGTTGAAAGATGCTTCTGCCACGGCTATTTACGGTACCCGTGCGGCGAACGGCGTGATCGTGGTGACGACGAAGACGGGAAAGGTCGGTAAGACTTCTTTGAGCTATAATTTTAACGCAGGCTTCATGCGACGCCCGACCTATGACGATTTCGAGTTGATGAACTCGAAGGAACGCGTGGAGGTTTCCCGCGAGATTATGGACAGGGGATTGTATTTCGAGTACACGCCCCAGCGCATGGGATACGAGGGGTTGATGATGGACTACTGGGACAAGAAAATATCTTTCGCCGAGTTCCAACAAGGGGTTTCCGAGATGGAAGGACGCAACACGGATTGGTTCGGGGCATTGTTCCGTAACTCTTTCAGCCAGTCGCATGATATCAGTCTTTCCGGCGGTAACGAGAATACCCGGTATTATTTCTCTTTTGGCTATTCCAGTAATAAAGGTACCGAACGGGGGACTGACTTGCAGCGGTTAACCGCCCGCATGAATTTATCGACTCGTCTGCGGGATAATATTCTGTTGGATATACGTTTGAGCGGTTCGTTGCAGGACGCGGATTACAATCCCGGTGATTATTCCGCTTTCGACGAGGCATACTACACGAACCGGACGATCCCGGTGCGAAATGCTGACGGGTCTCTGTATTACGTGGACAGGAATGTGAACGTGAATCGTACGGCAAACACGAACGTGTACGCCGGGTATAATATACTGAACGAGTTCGCTAATGGCGGTAACAATATCGTGAACAAGAGTTTGAATCTGACGGCTTCCTTGAATTGGGAGATTCTGCCTAATCTGCGCTACATGGGAACGGTGGGATTGACGACGACGACAAACCTCACTGAGGAATGGATGGGAGAGAAGAGTTTTTACGTGGCTGATTTGCGCGGGTGGGATTACGGCGAGAGACCCGCAGGTGACGTGCCACCGAAGAATATCATAGATGGCGGCGTGTATTCCAATAGTTCGATGAACCAGTACGATTGGACGGTGCGTAACCAGTTGAATTATAATTTCACGATAAAGGAGATACATCATTTTAACGTAGATTTCGGACAGGAAGCGAAGTCCACGATCTACAAGGGAACGGCAAGCGGGCAGTTCCCGGGATATATGAACGAGCAGGGAAAAACGTTCAGTCGTTTTCCTGTGGTGCAGAACGGGGTGGACTACGAGTACACGCAAGCTCTGAAATACTGGTTCTTGCAGAGTGGCGGCGTATTCCCCACGATCACCGACCGTAGGGAAAATGCCTTGTCCTTTTACGCGACGATGACTTACACGTTCAAGAACCTGTACTCCCTGAACTTCAATATCCGTAACGACGGTTCCAACCGTTTCGGGCAATACAAGAACGAGAAGTTCAATCCTGTGTGGTCAGTTTCCGGTCGTTGGAACATCAATGACGAATCTTTCATGAATTGTTCGTGGATCGAGACGCTGGCTCTTCGCGGTTCATACGGTTATCGCGGTAACGTGCCGAACGCCAGCCCTTACATGGTTATCGATACCCCGCGGAAACAAACGGCTTCCGGGGAGTTGGGTGCGCTGGTACAATCTTTCCCGAACGCCAACCTGAAGTGGGAGAAGACGTCGACGGTGAATATCGGTTTGGATTGGTCGTTCCTGCACGGGCGGATCAGTGGCGCGTTGGAATATTATTATAGCAAATCGGTGGACTTGATCACGGATCGCCCGGTTTCTCTCGTGAACGGGATGACTTCCTTGAAAATCAATGACGGTTCGGCGATGAACAAGGGGATTGATTTCAATATTTCCACGAGAAATATAGACACGGAGAATTTTAAATGGCGGACTACCCTGTCCTTCTCCCACACGAAGAATACCGTGATGCGGGGAGCGGAAGTGATCGAGGGAAGTGTCAACACGTATAGTAATTACGTGAGTGGTTCGGTGGTGAAAAAAGGGGTGTCGGTGGACGGGTTTTATTCGTACCAGTTCGACTGTTTGGACGAGTACGGATTACCGCGTTTCAAGAACTTGACGGGTAATTCGTCCAACATGACGAAAGAAGAGTTCTTGAGCCATATATTCACTTATTCCGGTACGCGTACCCCGTCGGCATTCGGTAGTTTCTCCACGGAATTTATGTACAAGCGTCTTTCCTTGCGGGCTGAATTCTCTTATAAATTCGGCTACAAGGTGCGTATGTTGAGGCTTTACAAGGACAACGGGAATATCTTGCCTTACCCGGAGGATAACATGAATAAAGTGATGGCGAAGCGTTGGAGAACTTCTGGCGATGAAGCGATCACGAATATTCCGGCTCTCTCGAACGCGACCTTGAGTATCCCAGGAGCGGATACTTACCCGAGCGAGGCGGAGGCTTATATGTACACGATGGTAGATGTTCCGTTCCGGAGTGCTGCGGGACCGCAAACGAATGCGGGGTGGTACATGTATGATTATTCGGATTTGCGGGTGGCTAAAGGCGACCATATCCGTGTGCGGGCGATCTCCTTGGGGTATAGTTTGAAAGGTGACTGGATGAAAAAAGCGGGTATCAATGGTTTGCGCATGGATTTTCAAGTACAGAATATCGGGGTGATCGTGTTCGACAAGAAACTGAAAGGACAAGACCCGGATCAAGTGCAATCTATCGGTATGCCGACTTTACCGACGTATAATCTAAGTGTGAACGTGAATTTCTAACCGATAATAAGAGTTTATGAAAAGGGTATATATATATTTATTGATGGGTATTCTTTTGGCTTCCGCTTGTAGTGATTTCCTGAAGGAAGAAGATAAAGATCAGGTTATCCCGCGTACCGTGGAGCATTTCTTGCAGACCTTGCACCGGGTGGCTTTTATCCAGAACATGACGAATTACACGACGGAGTTCATGACTGACGATATCGAGGAGAACCGGAAGACCTCGACGAACGAGAAGAATTTGTACAAGAGCCTGTATACCTGGCAGAGGGATGTCGAGATGGATGGGAACGGGGATAAATCGACCGTAAATCAATCTTGGGAAATATTGTATCGTCTGGTGCTGTTCACTAATTACGTGATGGAGAATATTGATAAGGCGATAGGGGAAGATAACGAGAAAGCTTTCGTTCGGGGTGAGGCGTATTTCGTTCGGGCTCGTTCTTATTTCGAGCTGGTGAACTTGTATGCCAAGCATTACGATGCTGCCACCGCCGCATCTGAACTTGGAGTGCCGAAACGCTTGGGCACGGGAGTCGAGGAAACATACACGCGTGCCTCTGTCGCCGAGATTTATAATCTGATCGAATCGGATTTGAAAACTGCTATACGGGAGTTTGAGAAAAGCGGGTTGAAGAAGTCCTTGTGGCACCCGAACGCCATGACCGCGAAGTTGTTATTGTCAAGGGTGTATCTCTATAAATGCGATTGGGATAATTGTATAGATTATACTACACAGGTTATCAACACGACGGGTGGAATGTTGTGGAATCTAAAAGAACACCAAGGTACTTTCGTGAACACGACGAATCCCGAGATATTACATGTTTACGGAGATCCGAGTTCTCTCGTCGGGTCGGGCGATTTGGCAACGCCACATATTTACGGTTCCACGAATGTTACTTACGGTGTGTCTTCCGATATGATGGCTACATTCTTGCAGGGCGATTTGCGTGCCGACCAATACGTCAAGACGGTCATGGGGATGGGGATTCCTGCGAAATGGCTGGGGGGATTCACGGATTTGGGAGGCTTTAATTTCCGAGTGTCCGAGGCGTACTTGAACCGTGCAGAGGCGTATGCTGCGAAGGATATGGATGCCGAGGCTTACGAGGACGTGAAGAAGTTGGTCGAAAACCGGGTGAAGGACATGAGCGTGCTCTCGATACCTTCCAAGGGGTTGGAGCTGAAACGGTTTATCTTTAACGAACGCCGCCGGGAACTGTGTTACGAGGGACATCGCTGGTATGACTTGAAACGGACGAAGTTGTTTGCCAAACAGATTGACCACAAGTTCACGCTGGTGAATAGTACCGGCGGAATCACGGGTACGGAAATTTATATGCTGACACCCAACGATCCCAATTACGTGTACCCGATTCCCCAAGCGGAGATGGATCGTAACGGGGCGATGGAGCAAAACGGACGCGTGGAGAAACTGCCGATAAAAGAGGACTATTAAACGGATAATTGAAAAAGATGATGAAAAGATATAGCTTGTGTTTATTGATCGGAATATTGTGTACGTTCTGGTCATGCAGTGATGACGAGGATGTTACGCCTTCGTTGAAGGACGAGGACCGATTGGAAGCGTTAATCGATAAGTCGAACGCCGATATAATGGCTTTCAAGGAAAAATACGGAACGTATATATTGTACCAGTTCGATCTGTTGCGGGACTTTGCCTACCAGTTCGAGCAAGCGAGCTCTTGGCGGGAAGCGAAATTGACTTATCTGGAAAAAGAAGATGTACCGGGTGCCGTGGCTTTTCTGGAGGAACATTTCTTTAATTGCTACCGGGATACGGTGAAGTTGAATATGTTGCCTCGCAAGTTTTTAATTTGTAGTAAGGTGTACGGCGGTGTTTTGGGAATTTCAAACTCGGACGGGGGAAAAACTGGTTTGCATGACGCTGTGGTGAACATGAACAGTTTCACGGTAGCCCGACTCGACCGGGTTACACTGGCAGCCATGTCCGTGGAAAGGCAGAACGAATTCGTGCGGCAGATACATTATATGTTCTTGGGCGGGTATATCGTGAACGTGAAACGGAATATCTTCGTGGAAAACTTGTTCTTTGACCCTGCGGCTAAATTGTACGGGACGAGAGTCGAGCGGGAAAAGGGAGAGATACTACCGGATGAATATTACATGAGCCGCGGTTTCTTCCCGATCACGGATAAAGAACAGTATTATTACCCGCTCCAGATGGAGGATTTGAGCACGTTCGTGGAGCATCTGGTGAAGATGGATGAAGAAACAAAAGAAACGGTATGGGAGGAATCCGTCATGCGGACTAAAATGCAGTATGTTGCTAGAAGTTTAAAAGCTATTGGGGTTGATATTGTTAAGATAAACCCGCTGGCAGAGGATTTTTTATAAAGAATAGAATAGTGTAACTTAATTGAAGTACCAACTTAAAATGAATGAATTATGAAAAAGTGGAAAAATTATTTATTGTCAATCTTGGCTGTAGCCGGTTGTGTTGCTTGTTCGGATGATGATCCCGGGATGCCTCCCGTTATTGATGGAAACGACGTGAGTCTCGAGATTAAAAGGGATACGGCAGATGTTTACAGGATTAGCTTGCCGATCACCTCTGAAGAAGGTTTGGCTAAGGTGTCATTGATTGATAACGCAACGAACAAAACGATCAATGAACAAACTTCTTTCTCTAACCCGAACAATCATACTTATACCTATGATTTCGACCTTACCCCGTACACGGACAACACGATAGTGATGTTGACCTTGAAAATAGAGGATCAAGCCGGACAGATCGTGAACAAGAAAATCACGTTGACGGTGAAGAAGTTTTCGGAACTGGATGTGCGGTTTGCGGCAGAAGGGACGATTACGACTCAATTTGAGGATTGTAACTTGAAGGTAACTGTGGTACGCGGAATGATACCGTTGAAAGAGATTCAAGTGTATGTAGATACTAAGTTGTCAAGTTCTTTTGACTTAACTCTTGAAGCAGAACAGTCAAAATATGACTTTAACGTGCTTGTTGAAGGCTTGGAGATGGATGATAACACGGTGAAAGTTGTGGTAATTGACGAAAAGGAGCAAGAATTTGCCAAAGAGATAACCGTGAAACGTATAGCGGCAAAGACATGGGGTGATCTGTATGCCGCACTATATGATCCAAATCCGGCTTGGCAGGGAATGATGGCTTCTGAGATATCCTTTAATGACACGAAGCCTGGCGATCTACCCGGTACGGATAAATTGTATCGGATATCGATCTATCCGGCAATGGATAACGGTACGACGGCCGATTTTGAATATGACGGAAACAAAATCACGAAAATGACAATTCGTAGAGTTGATTCAGGAATGGGGTCATTCGATGAACTGAGTGTTGATGCTGTGTATGTTTATAGCTATAATGAAGACGGAGAATTGGTAAAAGTAGTTTATACTGATGAAAATAATGATACGAGAGATTATATTACTGATGTAATTTATGAAAGTGGAAATATAAAGAGTTATAAGATCGACGGGACGGAATACACCCCGACCTATCTGGAGAAGAACGGAACTCTTGTTCGAGTTGATTATCAGGATGCTGATTTGTCAGGTAAGACTTACGGATTTGCCACAGGAAAGGATTTACAACCTAATTCTCTGTTTATAACCGGTTTGCCTGCTGTGGTGCCGGGAACGATTGGCGGAATTGATTTCAATTATTTCTATAATCGCTATTTATTTGATACGTTAAGTGAAGGAGCTTCTGTTCTTATTGATTATGACGTTACATCGATTATGGATGGTCGTCAAGTCGTGGAATGGGTTCAAGACGGACAGGAAATGACGATGAAATACATTTTTAACGATTAGATTTTTTCACGGAAGCGAGTCAAAAGTCTTTTTACTTTAACAACTCCCTCGCTTTGCATTGCTGACCGAGGGAGTTTGAATAGACTTTTGGCATGCTTTCGTGAAATATAATAGTTTACTATATGAAAAACTTATATTATTTATCTCTTCTTCTCTTTTGCGTGGCTTGTGGCCCGAAAGCGCCGACAAACGAGCAATTGAAGGATCTATGCAGGAATGCGGCGTTTGCCGTGGCAGATCAGCAGGAAGAAGCTGGTAAAAGCAAAGCCTTTCAGGAGGTTGTCGAGAAGGGTGTAAAAGAATTTGATATAAACAAGATTGCACCGGAACAGATTCATTTTGTCTTCCAAGAGGGAGGGATTCCTTTAAATAGATATTTAAGGGATTGGTTGGCTCCGGTGTTGGAACAAAAAGCAAAATTGGAGGGCAGGGAAGGTGCTGAATATACTTTTTATCGTTGGAGATATCTGCCTTCGGCTGATAATTATAGCGAAGGTAAGGAAATGGAAAGAACGGCTTACAAGGCTGTCGTGACACATCCCTTGATGGCGGATTTCTTGTTGAGTAATAATGAAGCCATGACAGACGTGATAAACGGTGCTACCCGATTGAAAGCTGATACTTGGGTAGAACTGGGGATATTTGATCATATAAAATCCTTACTGGATTTGGCACTGTCGGACGAGTCTGTTTTCGCTTCGATGGGTGTGTTTAATACTGCTTTCACGGCGGAAAAACTCTCTGCCGGGGAAAAAGACGAAATTCGGCAAAAAGTGTTGAAGCAATATACAAACCTGTTAGATAATGAACATTATGCCAAGGGAAGAAGGCGTGTACGGGTGGAAGAAGCGATTCAGTATCTGCAAGGTCCTTATGCCACGGGTACTTTAGTGGGTAACAAAGCCCCGAGGCTGGATATTATCTGGATCAGTAGGGGAAAAGAAAAGAGCCTCGATGATTTGAAAGGAAAAGTGGTCGTGTTGGATTTCTGGGCTACAAAATGTGCTCCCTGCGTGAGTATATTCCCGAATATGCGGGAATTGGAAAAGAGGTACGCGAAATATCCGGTGGAAATTATCGGGGTGACTTCTATCATGGGCTATCACGTGGATATGAAACACGGCAAGACAATCAAGACGGAAGGAAAACCCGATTACGAGATAGAGTTGATGCAGGCGTTAATGAAAGACATGGAGATCTCGTGGCGGGTGGCTTTTACCGAACAGAACGTGATGAATATGGATTATGGAGTGACAAGTATTCCCCATATCGTGATTCTTGATGCGGAGGGGAACGTGAGATATAACGGAACGGATCCGTTTGAAGCCCCGTATCACAAGGCTGAAAAGATAGATGCGTTGTTGAAGGAAGCCGGGTTGCGTTACCCGTCAAGCCCGATGGAAACAGTAGATTATAGTAAAAATCAAAACGAATCGTTATGAGAATATATTTGTTTTTCCTGTTGTTCGTGGCGACCGTTTGGGGATGCGGTGATACCCCGAAAAAGGTGGAGTTGAAAGACTTGGTTTTCAAGTGTATGATTTCCGAGCCTCAAGAAGGAGAGAAGTTGCTCGTTACAATTAACGAGCGGGAACAGGCTTTCGATGTGCCGGCAAACGGAATTGTCGAAATAAAAGTTCCGCGTATCGCCCCTCAATATTCAGGAATTACTTACGGGCGCAAATATTACCCGCTTTATCTGGCAGGGGGAGAACCGGTTATTATGGCGTTTTCTGGGAATGCAACCAACTGGAAAAGAACTTTTTCCGGTAATTGTAAGGAGATCAACGAGTATTTGTCTTCTGCCATAGCCCCTTTGGAATCTTCCAGTTTCTTGCGAGATGAAGAGGAATTGAAGAAGGAATCGGAAAAAGTGTTGGCAAGGAATATCAAGAATTTGGAAAGTAAAGTGTTACCGGAAGATTTCGTGAAAACAGAGAGAGAACGTTTGCGTTATTACGTGTACGGTTCGTGGAACACGTATCGCATGAATCATCGGTGGATGGCGGGTGACGAGAATTTCGAGCCTTCGGAAGTTTATTACGCGACCATGCGGGAATTGGCTAAAGAAAATACGGATTTGGTCGGGTTGAAGACTTATCGCCGTTTCGTGCAGAAAGCCGTGGAAGTTATGGCGGGTAAAGGCGAATCCGATATAACGCCGGATAAACTGATCGATCGGGAAGTGAAGTATATTATTGATAATTACAAGGATTCGACGTTGTTGAGTGATCTGATACATCATTATATTTTTGACTACGTGTCCGACCACGGTGCGGGAGAGAAGGAAGAGTTGGTAACGTATTACAAACAATACGTGAAAGACAAGAAGTTACTGGAGGATTTCGATCAGGTATGTGCAACTTGGAGTAGATTGAAACCGGGAGATCCTTCACCGGAATTTAATTTCGCGGACGCGAAGGGAGATTTTGTATCATTGGAATCGTTGCGGGGCAAGTTCGTGTATATTGATCTTTGGGCATCATGGTGTGGTCCTTGTCGGCGGGAAATCCCCTATTTGAAAGCATTGGAGAAGAAATTCGAGGGGAAGCCGATCACTTTTGTCAGCATCTCGTGTGATAATGACGCGGAAGCTTGGCGCAAAGCCATGGAAGAAGAAAACGTATCGGGAATCCAATTACACATGAACGGAGATCTGGCGTTCGCGAAGGCTTACGTGGTAAGCGGTATCCCTCGTTTTATCCTGCTCGATAAAGAAGGGCGAATCGTGGATGCGCATATGACGATGCCCTCTGACCCGAACACGGAGAAAACTCTTCAAAGTTTTTTGGAGATGAAGTGATATTATTACTTGGACTTTTTCGAGATAGGAAAAGTCAGAATATTTATATGTAGAATGAGTTATATTGTATTCATTTAAAAATTCAATTATGAGAAAATTATTTATCGCGTTATTAATTGCATTCGTGTTTGGTGCTTGTCAAACGAAGAAGGAAGTTGCGGTCGATGTGGTGGTGAAGGACAAGGCTTACGAGGGAGCAGGATTTTATTTATCTAAAATGGATACCGTGTTACAGTTGAATGCGGAAGGGAAAGGGAGTGTTATCTTAACGGTTGACGAACCGCAATATGCCGTTTTCCAGTATAAATGGAAAAATGTACCGGTTTACCTTGAACCGGGGAAAAACTTGTCTGTGACTTGGGACATGACCCCGTCCGGGTTGATGGTGTCCTTTGACGGCGAGGGGGGAGTGAAGAGTAATTTTATTAACGGGAACGAGTTGGATATTCCCAAGATCGGAGATTTCGGTTTGCCCGAGGATGAATTTCTTGCGAAACTGGATCAATACATGGAAGACAATTACAAGGCGTTGGAAAGCAAGGGATTTGATAAAAATTTCGTCGAGAAAGAGAAATACCGTATCCGCTACAACGTGAACGGAATCATGTGGCAATATGCTCGGAGGGGTAATCCTTCGGACGAGTTTTATAACAAGATGAAATCCATGATGGAGGAGCAGGAATGGTTGCTGCAATTGAGTGGTTATACAAATTACATGCAAGGGGTTATAGAAGTTCTTTCCAATCGCGGTGTTGATCTGATGAACGCTCCAGATGAAGAGATCGTGATGAATGAATTGAATTATGTTTTGCAGAATATCAAGAACCCGAAAATTAAAGAATATTTAGTGGGTTCATTTGCCATAGATTATATTGACAGAGAAGGGATCTCCAAAGCCGACGGCGTGAAAAAGATATTTGAGGAAACGGTGACCGATCCACTGATCAAGCAAGCCTTTGCCAAGATATACGAGGAAGGTACCTCTATCACGAAAGGAAATAAAGCCCCGGATTTCAAGTATTTGGATATTAACGGGAAAGAAGTTAAATTGTCAGATTTGAAAGGCAATCTCGTGTATATCGATATTTGGGCTACCTGGTGTGGTCCATGCCGGGAAGAAATTCCTCATTTGCAAAAACTGGAAGAGGCATTCAAGGGAACGAAAGTTCGTTTCGTGAGTATCTCGACAGATAAAGACAAAGCGAAATGGGAAGAAACCGTGAAGGGCGAGAAATTAGGTGGGATACAACTCCACACGGGAGGTGATGAAGCGTTTACGAGTGCTTTCCGCGTGAAAGGGATTCCTCATTTCATCTTGATTGACCCGGAAGGCAGGATTCTTGAAGCGAACATGAGCCGTCCCTCCGAATCGAAGACGGTTGAGTATTTGAGAATGTACGCTGAACCCGAGGAATAGTTTTTCGTGTATTATATATAGTGTGTTAAGGGTATTTCTAGTAAAAAGAAATACCCTTTATTTGTGAAATAAAAATTTAATAATATATTTGTATTACTATTGGAATGGATATACATGGTAAGTGACAGACAGATTATCGAATTACTAAAGGCGGGAAAACGTGAAGGCATGGGAGTCTTGTTTGACCGCTATTATAAACCGTTGGTCGTGTTTGCTGACGGGTTATTGCATGATTTGTCTGCGGCGGAGGATGTTGTCCAAGAACAATTGGTGAAACTATGGGAAGAAGCTCTTTACGAGCGGATACATGAACGGGCATTGAGTACTTTTCTTTTCACTATGGTTAAAAATACTTGTACCAATCAGTTGCTTCGGCGGGGTATAAAGACTGAGCTGCTTGCTTTGCCTCATTATCAGATAGCTCAGGAGGAAGCCCATGAACTTGATCCTGAGGTCATCCGTGTGGTTCGGAAAGCGTTGGATACTTTGCCGGAGAAGACTCGTGGCGTGGTGGAGTGCGTCATGCTGAGGGGACGTATGTATAAAGAAGCGGCGGAGGAATTGGGTGTGTCGGTCAATACTGTGAAAACACTATTAAAAGTTGGGTTAAAAGAATTGCGTATATTATTGAAAGAGCAACGGGAAATGATATTTTTATTTATTTCTCGTTTAAATAAGGTTTTTTCCCGTTAGTATTACAATGTCGGAAAGAAATCACCCAATATTATCATTAATTGCTATAGAACAAGTATTTACATTACAAAAGATATGTGAGATAAATGACTATAAATTTATTTTACATGGGAAAAATGTCATTTTAGTGAAAAAAAAGTATGTTTTTATTCACCCATGAAAGTAAAAATCTTGTTTAACTAATAAATATAAACAAGAAAGTGCATGAAGATGGTTGATGATATATTCCAAGATATTCAGGCTTGCTGGGGTGGAAACGCCACGGATGAGCAGGTGAAGCGGGTGCGGGAATGGATGGAAGCGGGCGTGGAGAATCGGCAGGAATACGAGCGTTTGTCTCGGCTTTATTACCGGTTGGGGTACACGAGGCGTTGGGATGAAATTGATGAACAAACAGAGAGGAGTCGTTTGATGGGGCGTTTGTCAAAGTTGAGAATGCGGCGAATGGGGCGTTACATTTGGAATGGAGTTGCGGTAGCTTGTGTGGTGGTTGGTGTGACGGTTTTCTTGTGGACAAGGGAAACTACTCCGATAAAATTGCCTTCTTTGAATTTGGCGAAGGTGCTGTCCGGTAGTTCCAAGGCGACGTTGGTGCTGGATGACGGACGGATGATCCCGTTGACGGCGGATACTTCTTTTCGGATACAGGTTGCGGGGGCGATGGTGAAAGAAGATCTAGTTGCGGGATTAAAATATGAGATTTCGGATAGTTTGAGAGAAGTGTTGAAGCGTCAGCCCGTGGGGTATAATAAATTGGTTGTTCCTCGTGGTGGGGAATACATCATGACTCTTGCCGACGGTACACGGGTGTGGTTGAATGCTGAAACGGAGATGAAATACCCGGTTGTTTTCGGGAAAGATACGCGGGAGGTTTACGTGAAAGGAGAGGCTTATTTCGAGGTAGCAAAGGATACTGCGTGTCCTTTTATCGTGTACGCTTCGGGTGTGGCAACCCGGGTGTTGGGAACTTCTTTTAACGTGATGGCTTATGAGGGGGAAGAGCGGGTGGAGGTTACTCTTGTGACCGGAAAAGTCGAGGTTGGGAATGTGGATGGTAAATGTTCTTTAGCTTCCGGGTGGCAGGCGGTAGTCGAACAAGGAACGCACCGGATTACCCGAAGGGAAGTAAATGTGGCGGCATATACCTCGTGGCGGAACGGGTTGTTTGATTTCAGGGAAATGACGTTGGAAGAGTTGGTCATGAAGTTGAGTCGTTGGTATGACGTGGATTTCGTTTTCGAGAATGATGATGCACGGGACAAACGTTTCACGGGAGCCGTGAAGAGAAATAACACTCTGGAATTCATGCTTCATTTTATAGAGAAAACTTCAAACGTGTACTTTAAGGTGGATAAAGGAATAATTCGAATTTACGAGAAATAAAAAAAGACCGTCAGGTGTTCGTACCACCTTTCGGTCTGGATCAAGTTTGGTAACTTAAAAAACAAATGTATGAAAAAAAATCCATTAATGGGGTTCGTTTTGTGGAAAAACGAACGCTGGAAATTATTTTTGGTTATGCGATTAGTTATTGTATTTCTGTTTTGTTTCATGTTAGGAGGGTATGCTAACAGCAATGCGCAATATCGTCTGAACGTGAAAATGGGGGAAACGACTTTTGACGAGTTGTTTCAGGAGATTCGTAAGCAAACCGGTTGCATCGTAATGTATAACAGTGATGTGCTGGATAAGAACGCTAAGGTTGAGGCGAATTTTGGGGGAATCGAATTGACCGAGTTGTTGAATAAGGTACTAACCGGCAAGGGATTGACTTTCGAGATCAACAAGGAGTTCGTGATTTTGATGAAAGTCCCACAGAAAACCGAGGAACAGAAGAGAATCACGATCACCGGAATCGTGAAAGATAAACGGGGTGATCGGTTGACTGGGGTTACGGTGTTGGTCAAGGGAACGTCTATCGGGGTGGTGACGGATACGTTGGGAAAATACAAGATCACCCTGCCCGAACGCAAAGATCTCGTGTTGGTGTATTCCTTTATCGGTATGCAGAGCCAGGAGGTGAAGATAACCGACCAAAGGGAGGTAAACGTGGTACTGGAAGAAGAGAAGGTGAACTTGGAGGATGTCGTGGTAACGGGGTATGCCACGGTGAAAAAATCCAGCTTTACCGGTAATTCGGTGAAAGTGAATAAGGAAGATTTATTGAAGGTAGCTTCCAGCAATGTCGTGGATGTTTTGCAGGTGTTCGACCCTTCCTTGCGAATCATGCGTAATAACGAGATGGGGTCAGACCCGAACACATTGCCGGAGTTTTATATCCGCGGGCGTTCCGGTATCGGTGTAATGGAGTTGGATAAAGGTGATGTGTCGAAGTCGGCTTTGTCGAATAACCCGAATGCTCCTGTGTTTATCATGGACGGTTTCGAGGTGACGATCGAGAAAGTGTATGACCTAGACCCGAATCGTATCGAGAGTATCACGATATTGAAAGATGCGGCTGCCACGGCGATGTATGGCTCACGGGGAGCGAACGGGGTGATCGTGATCGAAACAATAGCACCTAAAGCGGGAAGACTGCAAGTGGATTATAGTTTCAACGGGGCGTTGACGGTTCCCGACTTGTCGGACTATAACCTGATGAATGCTTCGGAGAAACTGGAAGCTGAGCGTTTGGCGGGGTTATTCGAGAGCGATGATGTGGATAAATATTATACGCTACAAAGCGAGTATCTCACGAAGTTGAACAACGTGCTGAAAGGTGTGGATACCGATTGGATTTCGCAACCCTTGCGCAACGAGGTTAACCACAAGCATAGCCTCTACGTGGTGGGAGGAAACGAGAATATTCGTTTCGGCGTAGACCTGAGGTATGATAATCAGAACGGGGTGATGAAGGGGTCCGTGAGAAACCGGAAAGGAGCGGGGCTTTCGTTGGATTACCGGATAGGTGGTTTTCAGATCCGGAATTATATCACTTATGATGTGGTGAAGGCGAAAAATTCTCCTTACGGGGTGTTCAGCGATTACACGAAGAAATTGCCGTATGATCCAATGAAGGACGAGAATGGCAATTGGTTGAAATCAACTAAGTTTTGGCATTCCGCCGCACAGAATTATGACAATCCGTTGTATGAAGCTGAATTATTGAAGAGTTTTGACAAGAACGGGTATGACGAGTTGACGAATAATTTTAGTCTGAATTGGTATGGGGATAGCGGTTTGCAGGTGAAGGGACAGTTCTCCGTGACCAAACGGGATTACTGGACGAAAACTTTTGTTGACCCGTTGTCGGCTAAATTCGGTGACGAGAGCGAAACGTTGAGGGGATCGCTGATCGAAACGACCACGAAAGAATTGTCGATGAACTTGAATCTATTGCTTACTTACGTGAAGACAATCGATAAGCATAGTATGAATCTGACTTTGGGATTGAACACGGTGGAGAATAAGCATAGCTATTTCAGTGCTTCCTATCTGGGTTTCCCCTCGGGTACGTTGAACACACCGAGTTACGCGGAACAAATCGTGACGAAACCCGGCGTATCGGACAATCATACCCGTTTGTTCGGTTCGTTCGCCACGTTGAATTACACCTATAATAATGTTTATCTTCTCGATGCCTCTTTTCGTTTGGATGGTTCTTCCGAGTTCGGTACGGACAAAAAATACGCTCCCTTCTATTCTATTGGGGTGGGTATGAACATTCATAATTACGAATTCATGAAGAATCAAAATATCGTGAGCCAGCTACGCCTGACGGCAACTCACGGGCAATTGGGAAAGACGAACTTCCCTCCATATGCAGCCAAACATACTTACAGGATTTCTGATAACTACTATATCACGGGTAACGGGATTTATCTCTATTACATGGGAAATGACAAGTTGAAATGGGAGAAGACGATCTCTAACGAGGTGAAGATGGATTTGGGATTTGTCAATGATGCTATTTTGTTGAAAGCAGCGTGGTATGACAAGAAGACGGTCGACTTGATTACCGACGTGACCTTACCGGCTTCTACCGGGTTTATCGTGTACAAGGATAATTTGGGTGAGGTGAGGAACCGGGGGATAGAACTTGATGTGAAGGCGGTTCTGTACAGGAGTAAAGACGTGTACGTTTCGGTATTCGGTAATTTGGCGCACAATAAGAACAAGATCCTAAAAATTTCCGAGTCGCTGAAAGCCTATAATGATCGGGTAGACCAGAAATATGAAGGGTATGACGAGAGTGTATTCAGCCAACAAGATCCGCAGTATAGTAAACCGTTTATGAAATACGTGGAGGGTGGTTCTTTGACTTCTATTTTCGGGATGAAGTCTTTCGGCATCAACCCGAGTGACGGGCAGGAACTTTACGTGAAACGGGATGGGACGGTGACTTCGGAATGGGAGTCGCGGGAACAAGTGATTCTTGGTGACACGGAGGCGGATGCGCAGGGGGCTTTCGGGCTGAATGTACAATATAAATCGTTCTCTTTATTTACCTCTTTTCTCTACGAATTCGGGGGACAGGCATACAATTCCACACTAGTGGAGAAAGTGGAAAATGTGGATATTTACAATATGAATGCAGACAAACGCGTGTTGACCGAGCGTTGGCAGAAGCCGGGAGATGTGACTCGTCTGAAGGCGATTCAGGATCGTGCGTTGACTACTCGTCCAACTTCCCGTTTCGTGCAAAACTATAACGTGTTGAACTTTAATTCACTGACAGTACAATATGATTTCAACACGTCGCTGGTTAGCAAGATCGGGCTTAGTATGTTACGTTTGTCATTCAACATGAAGGATATTGCTAACTTTTCCAGCGTGAAACAGGAGCGTGGATTGAGTTATCCCTACGCGAGGACGTTTAACTTTACCTTAAATGCAAGTTTTTAAAACAGGTGATTATGAAAAAAGTAAGTTATATATTATGGACATTACTGTTGGCAGCGTTATTGTCGGGCTGTAACAAGTGGTTGGATATCGAGCCGGAAAATCAAGCAAATGATAATAAAGTCTTCAAGGATTACGTGGGATTTCGCAATGCTTTGAACGGGATATACGAGATGTTGTCACAGCAGGAATTGTACGGGCGGGAGATGACATGGGGTTTCGTGAGTGCTTTGGCTCAGACGTATGACGACACGGATTTGCAGAAGTCTTATCCGGGATTGGAAACTTATAACTATGGAATGGAAAAGAACAAGTCTGTGATTTCCACGATATGGTCGAAAAGTTATAATGCGATTGCGAATTGTAACAAGCTGATCGCGGAGATCGAACCGAAAGATTCCACTTTTTTCCCAAACGGGAGGATTGAAAAAAACATGATTCTCGGGGAAGCTCTGGCATTACGTGGATTCCTTCATTTCGATATGTTACGATTGTTTGCACCCGCACCTTCTACCGGGGATGATGGGGCGTATATCCCTTATTTCAAGGTATATCCATCGAAGTACGAGGAAAAGAAGAAAACAAGCGAAATATTGGCATTGGCGGAGGCTGATCTGAAACAAGCCCAACACTTGGTGGCGGAACTTGACACGCTGAAGAATGCGCTTGCCATGAGGGGAACGGTACGGTTCAGTCTTTCCACTTCTGCTAGTATTGTAGACCGGTTCTTCGGGTATCGGGGATGCCGTATGAATTATCTTGCGGTGACGGGAGTGTTGGCTCGCCTTTATATGTATGGCGGGAAAACGACGGATGCGATTCGGGAAGCCTCTATTGTCTACCGTTTTGCCACGCAAAAGAGTTTTGTTGCGTTCACGGATAGCTGGTATTTCTTCGCCCCGTACACGTACACGAAGTCTTGGGATGACATTCTTTTCGCGTTCCACGATCCTGAATTGATTGATAAGGTAGCAAAGTTCCGTTTGGGTGTGGGGCCCAAGATGTTGTTGAAAGGGGTGGATGCCATGTACGATGACAGGCAGGATGGCGACGATTATCGCAAGGGATTGATCGTGAGTGGTGACGGGGGACAGATCTCGCAAAAATGGCTCGATGTGGGTGTGATAGCCGATTATGCCCGGCAGTATCCGTTGATCCCGGTGATACGGTTGAGCGAAATGTGTTATATTTTAAGTGAAGCGTATTTGGAAAATAACGATAAAACGAATGCCATCTCCATGTTGAATTACGTGAGGGGCAAGCGGGGTGCCAAACGGCAGATTGCTGCGGACGTGAACGAGGAGAACAGTGAGGCTTTCAAGGCTAGAATCCGGACGGATTTGATGTGGGAGGGAATGAAAGAATACTTGACCGAGGGACAAACTTTCTTTATGTTCAAGCGGATGAACAGCCCGATATTGAACGGTGCGCAAGTGATCGAGATGGGAGGGAAATTTGTACTCCCGTTGCCGGAGAATGAAGATATACATTAAAATCATGAGGAATATGAAAAATATTATACTATACCTGAGCATACTTTTCTTTTTCACAGCTTGTGATCGGGAGGATATTCCGACTTATGAAGCGGAGAACTATGTGCAATTCGTGTCGGCTTACTCCGATTCGGTAGAGATCTCTTTCTTTTTTTACCCGGGACAATTGAGTTTGGATATTCCTTTGGAACTTAAATTGTTGGGGCAGTTGCTGCCAGAAGAATCCGATTTCAGGATAGAGGTCGTGAAAGAAGCGACTACTGCCGCTCCGGAGTACTATACTTTGCCAGAAAACCTAGTGTTTGTTAAAAACAGCGTGTATGATGAGAAAAAGTTAGTCATACATCATCCCGGGGATCAGAATCTGCGTTTGGTGGTGGAAATCAAGGGCGGAAGTCGTTTGCTTCCGGGACAGACGATCTACACGAGGAAAGTGATTCGTTTTTCCAACGAGGTATCTCGTCCGAAATGGTGGGATCAGGCAGTGGAAGAATCTTTCCTAGGTCCGTATACAAGGACTAAATTCGAGAAACTGATAGAGGTGACCGGTGTGGGGGATTGGACGGATCTTACGGCAGACCAGCGGTTGTCACAAGCTCGTAAATTGTTATATCATTTGCGGGAAATGGAAACGGCGGGAACACCCGTGAAGGACGAAAACCAGTTGAATATGACCGTCACTGTGATGGGATAGTAACTTAAAATAGCAATGCGATGAAAAAGATATATATATTTATAGTGCTGTTGACGATGGTGGGATTGTATTCTTGCCTGGACGATAAAGGTAATTACGATTACAAGGAATCACGTAAGATCACGATTTCCCTACCAACCCAAACAGTGTACCTGGGTGATGAGGTGACGTTTTCCCCGGCCATTCGTTACGAGGAAGGTGCCGATACGCTGGATTATTCTTTTGAATGGAAGTTGGACAAAAAGACCGTGTCGCAAGAGAGAGAGTTGAAGGTGATAGCGGAGAAGATCGGGGGGAGTAAGTTTCAGCTTATCGTGACGGATGATCGCAGCGGCGAAACATACACGCAGATTACCACAATGACCGTCAATTCTCGGTTCCGATCGGGATTTGCCGTGTTGTACGAGAAGAACGGCAAATCGTGTATCGCGCATATAAATCACAAAGAACCGGTGGATGCCGACACGGAATTTACCACGTATTACGAGTTGTACAAGGAAATGAACGGGGAAGACCTTGGCGAGAAACCCGTGAAGATGATAGAACATTTTTATTTCGGAGGTTCTCCCGGTGAGATTCTGGTTATCCAGCGTGGAGGACAGGGAACGGTGGAAATCGACGGGAATAGCATGAAGAAAGCCATGTTGACTCGGGACGAGTTTCTTGACGGCAAAGCTCCTGAAAATTTGGACGTGAAGACGGTTTCCTACCCGCAGTACACGAACGTGTTGTTGAATGGTGACGGGAAAATTTACACCCGCTTTTTCCGGGATCCTAATAAAACGGGATTCCACTCGGCGGCTTATAATAGCGATCCGGTAGTATTGCCCGGGAAGCCGGACTACAAGATTGCGGCGATTATCGAATCGGCATGGCAATACGCCAAACATATATTGCTATATGACGAACTGAACGGTAGGATGATTCACTTGCACTGTAATTATTACAACAACACGGAAGATTATAACGTGCTATGGAGTGAGTCAGACTACCCGAAAGGTTTCGTGCCCTTGCACGACATGGGTGACATGAAACTGGTGTACGGTTCATCGTTCAGCAACCAGTATCAAGGAAGTTGCCAGCATATGTTGCTGTTGAAAAATGATGCGGGCGACTATGTTTACCAAACTTTCACGGTTCCTTCCCCGATTTATCCGGAGGATAGGGGAAAAGTAACCATCAGTTCTAGTGACGGTGTTTTCGGTTTCACGGGAGGGCAATACATCACGGAAAAGAGTAAATTTTGGTTATTGAAGAGTTACGCCGGGCGTTATTTGTTTTTCACGGGAGGTGCTAATAATGATAAACTTTATTACCATGACCGTAGTACCGGGGCGGTAAAGGTGTACGCCGATTTTGAAGGTCGTCCGATAGCAGCCCTCCATCCGATAAAAAATAATCAGCAGATGGGATTGGGCATGGAAGATGGGGAGTTTCTATTGTATGACGTGACGGACGCCACGTTCATATCCGGACAGCCTAAATTGATTAAAAGTATTACCGGATTCGGTGACCGTATCGTGGATGTGATCTATCGTTACGGTGCTAGCAGTTGGGATATGTAAAATAATGGAAAACTTACTAATTTTAGATTTAGAGATTTTAAATTGAATGATTGGACTACCCCCTCTAACTCCTCCTTGCGCAGGGGGAGGAGAAGTTAGTCTTTGTCTTCAGGAATCCTTGTGTTATGCCTCTTCCCCTGTGTAAGGGGGAGTCGGAGGGGCTGTCTAATCTGAAATTTGAAATCGGTAAGTTTCCCATTTTCAATTGTTTTGTATTGTAAAGAACTAAAATGAAGTGTATGAGAAGAAAATTATTTTTCTGTGTGATTATGATGTTGCTTGTGCCCTTGACGATGATGGCAAGAAAGAAAAAGACAACATCCGAGAATAAAGAAGTTAAAAAAGAAACGACTTACGAGAAGTTGCTAAAAGGCAAGGTGTGCGAGACGAAAGAGGGGATGATTACCTTGCACAAGATTGATGGAAAGGTGTATTTTGAGGTCCCTTTGTCGCTATTGGGAAAAGAGATGCTTATCGGGTCCACGATAACTGCTATTACTGATAATAATTTCGGTAGCGTGGGAGAGAAGCCCAAGAACCCGTTGCATGTGACCTTCACGAAAACGGATTCCGTCGTTAGTCTGTGCGAGTTGTCTGCGGGGTATTATACGCCGGATGCGAAGATTGCTAAACGCTTGGAGGAAAGCCATCGCCCGGCTATCATACAGGTATTTCCGGTGAAGGCGTACTCGGCGGATAGTAGCGCCGT
Organism: Butyricimonas sp. DFI.6.44; assembly: GCF_022132345.1. NCBI lineage: Bacteria > Pseudomonadati > Bacteroidota > Bacteroidia > Bacteroidales > Odoribacteraceae > Butyricimonas > Butyricimonas sp. DFI.6.44. Next base: position 349,999 of record NZ_JAKNJD010000004.1, read on the forward strand.
GGTGATCGACATGACGGATTATCTGCTTAGCGACGAGGAACGGTTGAATCCATTTTCCTATTGGGCACCTGCGACAGCTTATCCCCGGCAGCTGCAAAAAGTATTTCAGAAGAATAATTCACAGATCGAGGGAATGAAGGCTTTTGATGACAATATAAGCGTGCAGTCGGCATTGACCTATACGGTGTCGGTAAAAGATCAGGTACGATATTATTATAATCAAATGCCTTTTACTGTTGTGATGACTCGGAGTTTTATTTTATTGCCAGAGGAAAAGATGCGTCCTCGTTTGGCCGATCCCCGGATTTCGATTTTCTATCAGGAGAAAATGGAGTTTGACACCCGGAACCGGGGAATGGAGGGGCGTTATTATGCGCAGAGATGGCGTTTGGAACCAGCAGATGAGGAGGCTTATCGGCAAGGGAAACTCGTGGATGTGAAAGAGCCGATCGTTTTTTACGTGGACGACGCCTTTCCCGAGAACTGGAAACAAGCGATAAAAGAAGGGGTGGAAGTGTGGCAGGATGCTTTCGAGAAGATCGGTTTGAAAAACGCTATCGTGGCAAAAGATTTCCCGAAAGATGAACCGGGCTTTGATCCCGACAATCTGAAATATTCCTGCATCCGTTATTCCCCCTCGTGGATAGCGAACGCAATGGGACCCTCATGGACAGACCCTAGAACCGGGGAGATTATCAACGCTTCCGTGTATCTGTATCATAACCTCGTGAAATTGGTGCAGGATTGGCGTTTTATTCATACGGCAGCGGCAGATCCGGACGTCCGACGTAAAGTGCTTGATCCGGAAACATTGCACGATTGCATCCGGTACGTTGTTTCGCACGAGGTAGGGCATTGCCTGAGTTTCATGCACAATATGTCGGCATCGGCGGCGATCCCGGTTGATTCGCTGCGTTCCCCTTCTTTTACGCGAGAGTACGGGACTACTTATTCTATCATGGACTATGCCCGTAACAATTATGTGGCTCAACCCGGTGACAAGGAGCGGGGTGTACGTCTGACTCCGCCTCGCCTCGGGGTGTACGATTATTACACGATAAAGTGGTTGTACAGCCCGCTTTTGGATGCACGGTCTTCGGAAGAGGAAGTGCCCACGCTTGATCGTTGGATCAGCGAGAAAGCAGGTGACCCGGTTTATCGTTACGGGATGCAGCAATTCAGCGGGCGACTGGACCCGAGTTCGTTCGAGGAAGATTTGGGGGATGATGCCATGAAAGCGGCAACATACGGAATAAAAAATCTGAAATACATTTTGGCAAACCTGAATGAATGGGTGGCGGCGGAAGATAAGGATTATTCGTTTCGTCAAAATATATACAACGAATTGATATACCAGTATTTTCGCTATCTGAATCACGTCATATACAATATTGGCGGTATATATATCAATCAACGTTATGACGGTGATCCCCTGCCGTTTTACGAACCTGTTTCCCGGGATAAGCAGGAAAGGGCATTACGTTTTATGTTGGCACAACTGAAGGATATGGATTGGCTGGATGCTCCGGGAATGCAAAAGACTTTACCCTTGATGAAAAACATCTCGGGTGATCTGGAAGATGCTATATTTCAAGGCGTGATGTCACGAGTCGGCGCTTTATTCCTGTGTATGGAGAAAACAGATCGGGATCATTATACTCCCGGAATGTACATGAATCAGATATTTGATTTTGTTTTTGCGCCGACAAGACAGGGAAAATCCTTGACAGGAACGGATATGCGTTTGCAAACCAAGTACCTGTCCCATCTGATTACGGGTTCTAAAGTTACCATCAAAGGTATGGGGGGACAGTCCATGGCATTTGCGAACGGTCTGGCTTTGGAAGTACCCGAGTATATGAAAGAGAAAAGTCGGGAGGTATATGGTATCTTGCCGGAGAGTAGTGTGGGAATCTTCACCAATCGGGAGATGTTTGGGGAAATTCCGTTGCCGGAAAAAACTCAAGGATTCGGGTCGGCTTACACAACGGGACCTATGCAGGCTTCCATGGAGGCAATTTATTTCGATATACTGAAGAAAGCCCGTGCTTTGCTGAAAAGCAAAATGAACACGGGGGCGGAAGAAACCCGTGTGCATTATAAATTGTTGATTCATAAACTGGATCAGGCTTTGGAATCATAAATTTTAAGTTGTATAGCATGAGAAAAATAGCTTATATATTGTGCTTGCTGCCTATTCTTGTGGGGGGGATGGAGGAGCTTTATGCGGGGGAACGAAAGAAAAAAGAAAAGGTACAGGTGAAAGAAGAAGTAAAGTCCGAATATCAAAAATTCTTCGAGAATAAAGGTGCGGAAACGGTGGAGGGATTGATGGTTGTTCATAAAATGAATGGCAAAGTGTACGTGGAATTTCCGCTTCGCCTCTTGAACCGAGAGATGTTGTTGGCATCGTCTATTGCGGACATCAGCGATAACGGGGAGGGGGTAGTCGGGCAGTTTGCGGCAGCCCCCCAGACCGTGGTGTTTACCCGTAACGGGGACGTGATAAATGCCCGGATGATTAAAGTAGCGAAAGTGGAGAATCTGCAAGAGTGGGAGCCCGTAAAGAAAGCAATTGAACAATCTGCTATGCCGGGTATCACGCATAGTTTTAAAATAGAGGTTTTTACACCGGATAGTAGTGCTGTTGTCTTGGACATGACCCCGTTCTTTATGGAGCATACCGTGTACACGAATCCTTTTTCTTCCTATGCGGCAAACTCGAAATGGGGTTTTGTTTACCGTGATCATAAATATCGCCCGGAGAGGGGAATGGTGCGGGGAGTCAAGGCAAATAACAATAGTATTGCTGTTACCTGTCAATTGGGGTATGACGTGGATTATATTATCATCGGGATGTTCTTGGGCTCCCGGGATCTGAAGGTTTCTGCCACGATTGATAAGATGTTATTTCTGTTGCCGGAAGAACCGATGATGCCTCGTCTGGCTGATTCCCGCGTGGGGGTAAGTTTTATACCAAGGGAAAGTTTTGAAGACGGGCAGCAAGGATTACAGCCGTTGTACCTGACTAAGCGTTGGCGTCTGGAACCGGATGACAGGAACAAGTACGCTAAAGGCGAACTCGTTTCCCCAAAGAAACCGATCGTGTTTTATATCGATTCACTTATGCCAGATAAATGGAAAAAATATATTCGGGAAGGTGTGGAAGAATGGAATAAGGCTTTCGAACGGATTGGGTTTAGAAATGCCGTTCAAGCGAAAGAATTTCCGAAAGATTCAGCCTTCGATGCGCTGGATATAAATCATTCCGTGATTCGATATGCACCCACTTCTTCATGGATGTATAGTCCGCAGAATTCCATGCATATCGATATACGCACGGGGGAGATATTGAATGCCTCTATTTATATGCACCACAATATATTAAGTACTTTTTACAGGCTTCGAGTCATTGCCACGATGGCAACCGATCCCGAAGTACGGTCAAAGGAACTGCCCGCTCATGTTATGGGAGAGATGATCCGGAATTACATCACCCGAGAAGTGGGTGTTTGTCTGGGGTTAGCCAATAATTATAAAGCATCGTCGGCCTACCCGGTGGATTCTTTGCGTTCGGCATCGTTTACCCGGAAACACGGGTTAAGCCCTTCGGTTATGGATGATGTGCCGTGTAATTATATCGCCCAGCCGGCTGACGTGCGTGATGGAGTGTGTCTGACTCAAAAAGGGATTGGCGAATATGATTATTTCTTGATTAAATGGTTATATCAGCCGATCATGGATGCCAAAACATCACGGGACGAATGTGCGACTTTGGATCGCTGGGTGAAAGAATCTCGTGAGAATCCTTATTGCCGCTTCGGGCGTGCCCCGTTTGTCATTGCGGACGTTGATCCCGGCATTCTTCAAGGAGATTTGGGGGATGATCAGGTGAAAGCCATGAAGTATAAGATAGCGAATCTGAAAATCGCTTACGCTAATTTCGACAAATGGTTCGCGGAAGATGACAGGAATCTTGATTTGCGTAGTTATCTGTACAACTTGTTGTCCGTTAGTCTTTCTGGGCAAGGCTTGAAGAGTTTGGGTGCGTATATCGGGGGATTTTACGTGAACGAGGCGATGGCAGACGAGAACCTTCCCGCCTATAGGGTTGTGCCTAAGGCTAAACAGCAGGAAGTGATCCGTTTCTTGTTGGAGCAGGCGAAAGACTTGTCATGGATAGAGCGAAAGGATTTTATACGTCAGATTCCGATGCGGTCGCCACAAGTGAATGAGGTGCGGGTTGATATCATAAATACATTATTCTCCCGGCTTAATATGGTTGCCTTGAGCGCAGAAAAGTCGAAAGAAGGCTATCGCCCGGAAGAATACATGGATGAGTTGTATAAGATCGTGTGGGAAGGAACACTGAAAAAACGCCCGTTGGATAAGATGGAGCGTGATTTGCAGATAGTGTTCCTTGCTTCGGTGATGGCGACTTCAACGGTGGCGGATGCACCCTCCGTGCTTGATCCGTCAGCAAAAGCAGGGGCGCTGGTGGCTATCGACGGGGAAAGATTGAACCGTATGTTGGACGAAAGGAAAGAGATTATGTCCCCGGGGGCTTTCGATAAAGATGGGGCGCAAGCTCCCGTGGAGGGCTTTTATGCGCAATATGGTTTTACTGCCAAACCTTATCCACAGGGACATCTGTTCTATCGAATGTTATTGAAAATAGAAACTTTATTGAAAGAATCCGTGGTTTCCAGTTCCGGGGATACCCGCTTGCATTATGAGTACTTGCTCTACAAGATTAAAAGCTCAAAGAAATTCCGATAATGTGTATTTATTTCGTGTTTTAGAGTAAAAAGAGCTGGCAGATATTTGCCAGCTCTTTTTTACTATTTTATCGCAAGTCAATTACTTCTACTTCTGGGTGGGCTTCCTTATCGAATCGGAAGAATTTCACGTCAAGCTCCATGTCCGGTTTTTTCAAGCTCTTTATCGTGATGATTACATCGTTGCCGTCTTTCCCGAAGGAGGTAACCTTTTCCACCATATTCGTTTTGGTGTTGATCCATACGCCTATTTTGGTAATCTGTTTGTGTTCCTTTTTCGGGGTTAATTCGATATAGGCTGTTCCGTCTTTCTCCTCGACGAGTTTCTGGTTGAATTTCTGGTTGTGAATGTCGAAAAGGATAGAGGGATTCAACATTTCTTCCTCGTTATCATCGGGGTTTTTGATGTTTACTTCTTCCTGTTCCGGCATATAAGTGTAGATCACTTCTCCGTCAAAATAATTGATCACGTCCATGACATCAATCCGGTACATTTTGTCCTTCATGTACGCCTTCCCGTGATGCGTTTCCTTGATATCTTCCTCTTTATTGATCATCGAGAGGTCGAAAACGACTTCCACTGCGGGGTATGACTTGATGTGTTCTACTGTCTTGTCGAGAATCGTTTTCGCTTTCCCGTCTGTCTGTGCGGACGCGTATATGCCGGAGAGGGCAAGGAGCATAAGTGTTAATATGTACTTCATACTATTCATATTTTCGTGTGTTATTAATTGTCTCGCGAATATATAGAAAAAAATGCTACCTTCGTGCCGCTTTTTGAAAAACAGGAGATGGATAAGATAAAAGGGATCATATTCGCGGCATTATCTGCGGCTACTTTCGGCTTAATTCCGTTGTACGCCAATCAGGCGATAATCGACGGGGTGAACAATGAAACTATATTGGTGTATCGCTACGGGATAGCGGGTATAATCTATGCTATTTATTTACTTCTCCGGCGTGTGAACATGAGATTGTCCCGCGCAGAGATAAAAGAGGTTATTCTGGCGGGAGTCGGAGGTTACGGGATAACGGCATTTTTTCTGATGTGGTCTTATCATTATATGCCCACGGGAGTGGCGACAGCGATACATTTCTTTTATCCCGTGGTAGTGGCTATCCTTATGATGATCTTTTACAAGGAGCGACTTTCTCTCGAGGTGAGAGCGGGTATCGTGTTGGCGATATGCGGAGTCTATCTTTTATCGTGGGCGCCGGGAGAGGTGAAGTGGTGGGGATTGTTTTTCGTCCTTATGTCCACGGTAACATACGGTTGTTACATCACGGCGTTGAACCGTCCCGTGCTCAAGGCAATTAATCCGGACGTGTTGACTTGCTACGTGTTATTATTCACGGCTATTTTTTACGTGGCGGTGGCTCTTCCGCAGGGGAAGCTTGAGTTTGTGACTCGCCCTCGTTTTTTGTTGGACATGGCACAGTTGGCAATATTCAGCACGATCGTATCCGCCCGTCTACTTGTTGCCGCGGTGAAGCTGATCGGCTCTGTTCCCAGTTCCGTGCTTGGAACTTTGGAACCGATTACGGCGATAGTCGTGGGGGTGATTTATTTCAAAGAAGAATTAACTTACGTGAATTATATCGGCTTGTTTATCGTGATTGCTGCCGTCCTTGTTGTTGTCTGTCGGATGAAAAAGTGAGAACAGGAGAAACTTTATGAACTCGAGTGATGGTTTCTTTCGTATTTTGGTTAAATTTGCCGATGAAATTGACTTTTTAAGAATATAGATATGTTTTTTCATCTGAGCTTATCTGACATAGCCGATATATTACTGGTCGCTTTTATATTTTATCAGGTATATAAACTGGTGAAAGGTACTGTCGCTATAAATATATTTGCCGGAATTTTTACATTTTACGTGGCTTGGTTACTGGTAAAGGCCTTGAACATGGAATTAATGTCCGATATTTTGGGACAATTCATCGGGATGGGAGTGATCGCCTTGCTTATCGTGTTTCAGCAAGAAGTGCGGCGTTTCCTGCTTTTGATAGGTAGTAAGTATAATTTGCAGAATATATTTAATTTCGAAAGACTCTTTTCCAAACCTTCGATCAAGGACGAGGTGGCGGAGGCTATTGTACGGGCTTGTGACTATTTCGCGAAGACCAAAACCGGAGCATTGATCGTGTTATCCCAAAATTCGGAGTTATTTAATTATGCCCAGACAGGGGTATTGCTTCGTTCTATCGTGACGGAGGAATTGCTTGAAAACATCTTCTTTAAAAACTCCCCGTTGCATGATGGGGCTGTTATCATTGCCGATAATAAAATACTTGCCGCGAGATGTATTCTTCCCGTGTCTGATAATAATAATATCCCGGGTAGCTTGGGGCTGCGTCATCGTGCCGCTATCGGGATGAGTGCCGCCACGGATGCCCATATCGTGGTGGTCAGCGAGGAAACGGGAAATATTACATTCGTTAAAGACGGGCATTTTAAAGTCCGAATAACTCCACAGGAGTTAAATAGCTTCCTGCATAATGATTTCACGGGATTTGTCGTGAATAAATGACTTTTTCACGGGGGATATCCGGTGTAGTTCCGTTAATCATCTCGATCATTAACCTGTCACGTTCCTAACATGGTCGTTTCAAAGACGCCCGTGAACGTCTTTGAAACGTCTTTGTATCGAAGGTGAAACGTCTTTGATCCCTTATTA